>CAZXXP010000028.1:14392-16442 GCA_964644785.1 uncultured Nitrosopumilales archaeon
TCTAACTGTAAGAAGAGCTAAAGAATCCGACATGACCAAACTGGCCAAGGCCACAGGTGGAAGAATTGTAACTGGTCTTGACGACCTATCAAAAGATGATCTCGGGCACGCTGCTCTAGTAGAGGAGCGGAAGGTTGAAGAGGATAAATGGGTATTTATCGAGGGTTGCAAGAACCCCAAAGCAGTAACACTGCTTATCCGAGGCGGAACCCAGAGGGTCGTCGACGAAGCTGAACGCTCTGTCCATGACGCCATTATGACTGTCAAAGACGTTCTCGAAAATCCCATGATTGTCGGTGGTGGGGGAGCTGTAGAAGAGGAGATGTCGCACCAACTAATGAAATGGTCGAGTACGTTGCCAGGGAGAGAACAACTCGCAGTGCAGAAATACGCTGAAGCGTTAGAATCAATTCCCCTCACCCTTGCTGAGAATGCTGGTTTCGACGTTTTAGATATACAGGTAGAGCTAAGAGAAAAGCATGGAGCGGGCAAAATATGGCACGGGGTTGACGTCCTAGGAACCGGGGTACAAGACCTATACAAAAAGGATGTAATCGAACCGGCGTCAGTCAAGGAGCAGATAATTACCTCGGCGACCGAATGTAGTTGTATGATCTTGAGGATTGATGATGTTATAGCTGGAAGTAAGATGAAGGGAGCAGGGATGCCTCCAGGAGGAGCAGGAGGCATGGAAGGAATGGAGTGAGGAGACTCATTAGGAATGGATCGAGCTTCTAGGTGCAAGTTTTGCGAGCAAGAGATTGTTTGGATGGGTACTTTAGGTAAGCCTTCGCGTCCGTTCAATCTTAGCGGCGGTTCTCATCATTGTGCACAATGGCTAATTACGTCTAGTCGCTGACCTACCACGGTTTAGGTGCAATGGTGCTCGACAAAAAGGCAATCCTAGTCACCTACCCTGACGAGTTTACCAAGCAAGAGGCAATAGGTCTAGCCGAAGCCGCGGGGTTCGAAGTAGCTCAGATAGTTATTCAGCGATACCTAAAACACGGAGAGTTTGGAGTAGGCTCTGGCAAAGCTGAAGAACTTAAGCAGATCGCAAATGCAGCGGATTGCGCAGATATTATCGTTGATGAAGGAATATCATCATCTCAGTTAAAC
Source organism: uncultured Nitrosopumilales archaeon (assembly GCA_964644785.1). GTDB lineage: Archaea > Thermoproteota > Nitrososphaeria > Nitrososphaerales > UBA57 > VHBL01. Next base: position 15,512 of record CAZXXP010000028.1, read on the forward strand.
AACCTTGAAAAGGTAACCGGTAAACATGTTATGGACAGAGAGAGGCTCATCCTTGACATCTTCGTAAGCAGGGCCAAGACTACCGAGGCAAAGCTCCAAGTCCAACTCGCGGAGTTAGGATATGAGATGCCTAGAGCCAGGGCAAATGTCCGCCTCTCAAAGAGGGGAGAGCGCCAGGGTCTTATGGGAATGGGCGAATATGCTGTTGATGTACGATTCCGGGCTTTGAAGAAGCGAATGGGTTTCGTAAAGGAAAGGCTTCGCGAGGCTGAGAAGAGACGTGATCTACATCGATTACAGAGGCAAAAACTCCAGATGCCCCTCGTTTCCCTTGTAGGCTATACGAGCTCGGGGAAAACAACGCTCTTCAACAGGTTAGCGAGCGAAGACAAAGAGGTTGCAAGTAGCCTGTTCACTACTCTTACGACAACTACTAGGAGTGTGACGTTACCTGACTCCACGAAAATACTTCTCTCCGACACCGTAGGTTTCATTAGCAGATTGCCGACCTACATGATTGAGGCCTTCAAGTCAACACTCGACGAACTGAAGTATGCAGATCTTATCCTTCTGATGGTGGATGCGAGCGAACCATTTGCCGACGTGCAGATAAAATATGATAGCTGTTTGGGTATCCTAAGAGAGCTGGAGATATCGGGGAAGCTCATAACCATTCTTAACAAATCAGATGCAGCTTCGAAAGAGAACCTGATGGCAGTTAAGAAGGTTGTTGGAGATTCACCGCATACCATCATTTCAGCAAAACGCGGTGATGGCATTCATGTGCTCAAGACTCTCATACGCCAGAATCTAAAATTGCGATAGCACACGCAGCCTAGATTACGTGGCTCTGTTCTAACATAACTGCTTTTATGTTAGAAAATCCTGCCGTGTACAACACACATGGATAACGATACACTCTCAATTGTCC
>CAZXXP010000029.1:0-15816 GCA_964644785.1 uncultured Nitrosopumilales archaeon
TGATAGGAGAGTACACACGCTGCTGGAATGGTCTTCATGACTGAGCAAAGAGATCGGCGCCATCGAAACTAACAAACAATCGCTCCGACTAACGTCAAATGAAACATGGTACGGTGTTGGATCTAGTTTCGAAGGAGTTATAAGAATCGCACGTAGTCAGGTTTATATTTATCCTGGCCATTGACGGAACTAATGGTAGCTGATGCTCTAGTTATCGGACTACCTAATTTGTCTGCGGGCTTTCTTGGTTCTATCATCTTACCTCTTGTAATAGGGTTCCTGATAGGGATGCTTGCGAAGAAACTTTTGAGCATAGCGTTGATTCTAATTGCAATTTTCCTGCTTCTTAGCGTGGGCAGCTTCATTGCACCCGATATCCTCGCACCTGTCCTCAACATTGGCATAAACAATCTCCCTAGGGCTATAGCACTAGGCAAGACCCTAGCGAGCTTCATACCCTTCTCATCTATTGCCTTCATAATAGGAGCCATTGTTGGTTTCCTTAAAGGCTAAAGTGGATGGCTTTGACAACTTGAATGGGTCTAGAATAGTTTCTCCTTTCCTCTCATTGAAACAGCGCCTGGGCTCATACCCAGTCTAGATATCAGAACCCTGAGGCGCAAAGGCTAAATAAATCGTAAGAATCTTTTCAATATAACAAGTGATTACAGTGGGGGATTACCTTCATCGAGGGCGGCTGCCTTCATCTTTTCTGGCCTAACCTTCATCGTGAAATCTGAAAATCCCTCAATTAAGTGATTAAAATGGCCAAGATAAAGTTCGCAATCCCAAAGGGCTCTCTCGAAAAGACAACATATGAAATTATCGAGAATGCTGGGTACAGGATATACGGGAAAGACAGAACGTACAGGCCTAAATTAAACGATCCTGATATCGAAGTGAAGATCCTTCGTCCTCAAGAGATTCCCGTAATAGTAAGCGAGGGGATGGCCGATATTGGAATAACAGGTCAGGACTGGATTGTCGAGACCAATGCAGATGTGGAAACGCTGATCAACCTCGAATACGGCAAGATCAACGTAATACTCGCAGTTCCGAAAGACTCTAAGGCGAATTCTCTAAGCGATCTTATTGACGAGTTCGCCAAGAATGGAAGAAACCTCAGGTTCTCCACAGAGTACCTTAACCTAGTTTCAGGTTACATAATGAATAACAAAGCGTACAAGAAGAGGTTTGGTAGCAAAAGCCCTCTAATGATTACTCCGTGGTGGAGGAAGGGCGACAACCCGAAGGTTTCTCTTTACCTTTCGTTTGGAGCTACCGAAGCAAAGCCTCCAGAGGATGCGGACGCTATATTCGATGTGACAGAGACTGGATCATCGTTGGATCAAAACAACCTCAAATCCATAGAAACTGTCATGGAATCCTCTGCAGTTCTTATTGCCAACAAAAAGGCTGCCGCTGACAGGGCGAAACGAGAGAAAATCTTTGACGTTCTGACGCTATTGAAGGGAGTAGTTGACGGAAGAAAGAAGGTTCACATCTTCCTCAACGTAAAGAAGGAGAACCTGCAGGATCTATTGAAAGTTTTGCCATCACTAAAGGGTCCAACGGTCAGCGAGCTTTCGACAAAGGGTTGGTATTCCATAAACACGATTGTGGGGAAGGACGAATTTCTGAAGCTTTTGCCGAGCATAAGGAGGCTTTCGCAGGGCCTGGTTGTGCATAACCCACAACAGATCCTCCCACTTGAGGAAATATGGAAAAATGAGTCAAGCAGTTGAGCTGAAAAGATACTCGCTGACCGCGGATAACATCACTACTCTGGCAAAATCCCTTCGGAAAAGCTCCTCGCTTACCAAGAACATAGAGAGGGTCAAAGCAATAGTGGATGATGTAAGGCAGAGAGGAGACATTGCGCTAGTTGAATATGCCAAGAAGTTCGATAACATCGACATCGAATCGAATGAGTTCAGGGTTGCAAAGAGCGATATAAAGAGAGCATATTCCAAAGTAAGCTATGGAGAGATTAGGGCGCTAAAGAATCTCAAAAAAAGAGTCGCAAAGCTGGATTCGATCCTGCTCAAGCAGCTCAAATTGGTAAGAATGCGAGGTGATGGACTTGTAATTTATCTCAAAGTTACAGGGCTGGAGAGCGTGGGCTGCTACGTACCTGGCGGAAAGGCCATCTACCCCACATCGCTTGTAATGTGTTGTGTGCCTGCTAAAATTGCTCGGGTGAAAAGAGTAGTTGTCTGCTCTCCCTGCTCGCGGAGCAAAGAAATCGCACCAATACTGCTCGTAGCTGCTGACATTTGCGGGGTAGACGAGATCTACAAGGTCGGAGGCGCACAAGCTATAGCTGCACTTGCCTATGGTACTCGAACAATAAAACAAGTGGATAAGATTGTGGGGCCAGGGAGCACCTATGTTGCTCAGGCAAAAATTCTGGTTTCCAACGATGTTGCGATAGACAACCCTGCAGGTCCAAGCGAAATTCTGATCATTGCTGACGAAAGCGCAGATCCGAAGGATGTTGCGAGGGATTTGATCTCTCAGGCTGAACACGGCCAAGATAGCGTTTCTGGAGTAGTTTCCACATCGAAAACTCTTTTGGAAAATGTTGCAAAAGAAGTTCAATCTATGCTTAAGGATGTACATAGAAAGGAGATGGTCGAGAAGTCCATTGCTGAAAACGCGTTCATGTTAGAATGCGATGGTTTACAGACTGCAATTGGATTTGCAAACGCGTTTGCACCAGAACACTTGGAGGTGATTACAAAAAACCCGGCAGCAGTTGCAAAGAAGATCTATTCGAGCGGCGTTGTGCTTCTTGGGAAGTACACACCTGTGGCGTCAAGCGACTATGGTCTGGGCACGAACCATGTCCTGCCGACTGGTGGCTCTGCAACTACGTCGTCGGGATTATCGGCACTAGACTTCGTGAAACGCACCTACGTAGCACGGGCAACAAAATACTCGCTGGCTAAACTTTCCAAAGACATGGAAGTGTTAGCCAAAGCTGAAGGACTGATCAATCATTACAAGGCTATAGAGGAGAGGTTGAATTAGTTGCAGGGTTATTCGAAGATAAAGTTACCAAAAGGAGAAGCGTATGTTAGGTCTGATAGTATCAAAAAAATTGCGGGTGCAAAATCGATAATATTCGACTGCGACGGAGTTCTTGTAGATGCGTCAAAATCCTACGACAAGGCAATTTCCGAGACGGTCGCATATTTACTGAGCATACTTTTCGGAGATAAATTCAAAGCGTCTGCGATAACCGATGATGTCATATTCGCGTTCAGGAAATCTGGCGGCTTCAACAATGACTGGAACACTACATATGCGATAATCATGTTTGCATTGTCTAAAACACCTGAGCGGCTTTTTGATGTTTACAGCAAGATTTTCGAGAAGACTAACGGGCAAGCGCCCAACGACCCATACGCAAAGCTTGAACTCGTAAGACGAACTATCAGCAAGGAAAAGCTCAGAACTGTCATAGACAGACGGCTTACTAGTGAACTAGTAGAGTTTGCAGGGAAACTCAACTCCAAAGGCCTTCAGACTGCTGAGAGTATTGTATTCAGAGGCTCTGTTGCTAAAATTGCTATGTTGAAACTGCTAAAGGAGTTCCTCTGCTATCCAGAAGGCGTTACCAAGAGCATCGTTGTGTCAGTCTTTGACGAGCACTTTTACGGCAGCAAATTATTCAAGAAGGTTCACGGTATCAATGCAAAGTTGGGTATCGAAAAGGGCACAATACAAAATGAGCGGCTGCTGATAGAGAAGGTCACATTATCCAAGCTTAAAGAAAAGTTCGGTAACGCTATCGGCATGGCTACTGGCAGAGGCTCCATTGGGACATTCTTCACATTGCGAACTGTAGAGGATTATCTTAACCCGAAGGCTCTAGTATTCTTGGAGGATATTGATCCGAAGGTCTTGGAGGAGAAAAAGTATGGCAAGCCCGAGCCCTATGCACTGCTGAAGGCATCAGAGCCGTTTGCGAACGGTACAAGTGTGATATATGTAGGTGATTCAGCAGAGGACCTGATAATGGCAAGAAGGGCCAGTAAGACCAAGGACTTTGTCTTTGCTGCCATCTGTGGAAAAGACTCGCTATCTGAGAAAAGGTTTGATATGTTCTCCAGGGAGAAGGCAGACGTGATTGCCAGCAGCGTCAACGATCTTCCACTCATACTTGAAAGGGTGAAAAATTGAGAAAGGCCAAAATCGTACGGAAGACGAAGGAAACTGACATCTCTGTGGATGTTGACATAGACGGATCAGGCGATGCAAAGGTAAAGACGGGTATAAAGTTCCTAGACCACATGGTGGCATCGCTTGCAAAGCACAGCATGATAGACATCAGACTAGATGGGAGAGGCGATCTGGTGCACCATTTAGTAGAGGATGTCGGTATAACGCTTGGAGGAACTCTGGACAAGGCTCTTGGAAACAGGGCTGGGATAGTAAGGTTCGGCTCTGCATACGTCCCTATGGACGATTCGTTAGCATATGCCGCTATAGATTTGGTAAAAAGGCCGTACAGCATCCTGGAGTTGAAGATAGACAAGGACGGAATAGAAGACGTACCGGCAGAAGATATCTATCACTTCCTGCAATCTCTGGCTACGTCCCTACAGGCTAACATTCACGTCATAGTGCAATATGGCCAAAACGATCATCATAAAGTCGAGGCGGGTTTCAAGGCTCTGGCACTGTCGCTAAGGCAGGCATGCACCGTTGATGCCAGAAGAAAGGGTTTTCCCTCTCTAAAAGGCAAGATGTAGTCATGCGTATAGGGATACTTGATTACGGCGTAGGTAACCTTTACAGCCTGAGCTGCGCACTAAAGAAGCTAAAAGCCGAGCCAGTTATCGTAACATCGCCCAAGAGCAAAGAATTCGATGGGATCATGCTCCCGGGTGTTGGTGCGTTTGATGCCGTTACCAAAACTCTTGGCAAGAACAGGCAGCTTATGATTGACGCTGTAAGAGACGGCGTTCCAGTATTCGGCATATGTTTGGGCATGCAGCTGATGTTCGAGTCTAGCCAAGAGGGTCAAGGAGATGGATTGGCAATATTCAAGGGCTCTGTCAAGCAGTTACCCTCAAGCGTCAAACTCCCGCATATGGGATGGAATGTTCTCGACAAAAGGGATGGGTATGCAATGCTGGATGGTTTGAAGGACAAGTCTTGGGCATACTTTCTGCACTCTTACTACCCAGAGCCAAAGGATATGAAGATAGTAGCTGCGACTACGAACTACGGAAAGGACTTTACCTCGGCAATATCGTACAGAAACGTCTTCGGAACTCAATTTCATCCAGAAAAGTCAGGTGACATAGGCTCTGTAATACTGAGAAACTTCCTCAAGAACTGCAAGAAGTAATAACCATGAAAGTAATTCCCTCGATAGACCTGATGAAAGGGCAAGTTGTCAGGCTGATACAAGGTGATCCAAATCGAGCTACAGTCTATGGCATTAACGCATCAAACACAGCCAAAAAGTACGAAGAACGCGGGGCACATGCTCTGCACGTTGTAGACTTGGATGCCACTCTGTCTAGAGGGAACAACCTCAACGCGATACGGAAAGTCAGGGAGAAGGTTTCGATGTCAGTCCAAGTAGGGGGAGGTATACGCAGCATAGAATATGCTGACAAGATGGTAGAATTGGGCATAGACAGGCTTGTCATCGGTACCATTGCGCTTGAGAAGAGAGACCTCTTCAAGGAAATACTATCCAAAATAGGAAATACTAGAATCATAGTCGCGCTTGATTACAAAGGGGAGGAGGTTGTAACCAGAGGGTGGACAAAGAAGACGGGACTAAAACTGCTTGATGCTCTTGAAGAGATTTCTACTCTTGGCGTCAAAACATTTCTGCTTACCTGCGTGGAAAGGGACGGCATGCTGATTGGTCCTGACATTGATGTCTTAAGAGAGGCAAAGCGGGTTTCTGGAGCCGAGATACAGGCTAGCGGAGGAGTTTCGAACATTGGAGATGTTGAAAAACTGATGCTTGCAGGAGTCGATGCTGTAATAATCGGCAAAGCGCTGTATGAAAGAAAAATCAGGCTTGAGGATGCGGTTGCACTGACAAATGGTGCAATGGTAAAATGACGCTGGCAAAGAGAATTATTCCATGTCTGGATGTAAAAGATGGTCGTGTAGTAAAGGGTACGCACTTCGTCGGGTTGAGAGATGCTGGAGATCCCATTAAACTTGCAAAGAGGTACAGAAATGATGGTGCAGACGAGCTTGTATTTCTCGATATTACGGCGTCGCATGAAAAGAGGGAAATCGTCAAGGAGCTTGTTTCAAATGTGGCTGCTGAGCTTGACATCCCTTTTTCAGTCGGAGGGGGGATAAGGACTCTTGACGATGCCAGAATGATTCTCTGCAGCGGAGCGGACAAAGTTTCAATCAATACGAGCGCCGTTGAAAATCCCAAACTGATTACCGAGATTGCCGATAAGTTCGGGAGGCAGTGCGTAGTGCTTGCCATAGACGCCAAGAGAGTTGGCAATGCAAAGTATGAAGTTTACACTTACGGTGGCAGGAAGCCTACTGGCATTGAGGCGATTCAATGGGCAAAGAAAGGCGAGAAGCTCGGAGCAGGAGATTTGCTTGTGACATCCATAGACAAGGATGGCACCAAGGACGGCTACGATCTCGAGCTTACAAAACTCATGACTAATGCTGTCAATGTTCCAGTAATAGCTAGCGGAGGATGCGGAAAGTTAAAGCACATTTTGGATGCGTTCAAGGTAGCAAATGCTGATGCGGCTCTGGCAGCATCGATATTCCACTACAAGCAATATTCGATACCAAAGGTTAAGCAGTTCCTGCGCAAGAAGGGAGTGGTGGTGAGAGATTGAAAGCTGTTAATGTTGAAGAAATAGACTTTGCAAAGTCTGGAGGTCTTATTCCTGTAATAGCCCAAGACCATTCAACAAGAAAGGTTCTGATGGTTGCTTTTGCAAGCGAACTAGCCCTAAAAGAGACTCTGAAAACGGGCTATGCGTATTATTGGAGCAGGTCACGGAACAAGCTCTGGATGAAGGGCGAAGAATCAGGCCATGTTCAGAAGATAAAAAAAGTCCTTGTCGACTGTGATTCCGACACTATTCTGTATTTGGTAGATCAAAAGGGACCCGCATGTCATACCAACAAGCCTACTTGCTTCCACAACTACATCCCATTAACGAGGGGGAAGAAGGGTAAATAGCATCAATGCCGCCATAACTATTACGAGCACGATAGTGTAAATCCTGCCCAGAGTCTTCGTCTTCTTCCGAGTCTTTTCGCTCTTCTCCCTGCACTCATTGGAGCAAAAGTCTTTGCCTAGAGGGACTGCCTTACTACATATCTTGCAGTGCTGGTGCGGAGGAATTCGTTGCTCCTGAAACTTGCTCATCGCTTTTCAATGAACCTCTGTCATTAATATTCCTGAGGCCAAAAAGCTTGACTGCGGCTGATAATTTGTTCATGAAGGTGGTTCTGATAACTTATCGGGTTATGCACTTTTCCATCGATCATACGTGACAAATCTCCAACTCTTTGAAAGCCCGAAAGAGTTATCAAATCCAACCTAACTCTCCTATTCATAATAAACTCACCCCTAGCTTGATTCTAGGTTCTCTAGGAAATGGATGTTCAACGCATTCGTAGACAATCTTTCCATGGATTGTAAATGTCCTCACCCAGTCTCCTCTGCTTAGTAGCCCGCAAGATCGACACAGCCTTCTTATTCCTCCTCTAAACCTGGTTCTTTTTTTACGCTGCCATTCCGTCTTGACAATTCATCTCCCCGCTAGGCGGATATGCGCGATGATCGCAAGACGTTACTCCTGCGCTTAACAGATCGTCAATTCTGCTCTGACTCTGCACCATTTGAACCTAGTCCGTTCTAAGGGCTTCAATTGGTCGCATCCTTGATGCTCTCCATGCGGGGTAGAATCCCGCAATAGTGCTTATCACGACTCCGATCATCAAGATTGTCAAGAGGACATCTGGTGCGAACACAGGGCTAATCGCGGGCCGGTCATTGGTTCCTCCGGGTGGTCCAAATGCCACTATGGGAATAAGGATTAGACTCAGGCCACCACCTAACAGTATGCCGACAGAACTGCCAAGCATACCAATGATAAACGATTCTGTTATGAATAGTAGAAGTATGTTTCTGCTTGTCGCACCCAAGGCCTTTAGATTTCCTATCTCCTTTGTTCTCTCCATTACAGTAGTAAAGAGGGTAGTAACTATACCCACCCCTCCGACCAGGATCGAGACCCCTCCAATGGCAGATAGGAATATCGTGAAACCGCTTATGAGAGTGTTTATCGTCTGCAGGATCGCCTTGGGCGAGGTGACTCCTATATTTTCACCAAAAATCTTCTTTATCTCCTGCTCTACTGACCCGTTCAGGCCAGCATCTGTTGTGACAAGGAAAATACTATCAAACTTGGAGGATTTCTTCAGGAAAGAGTCTGCGACTGGGAGCGAGACGACTATGGCATTATCATACTGTGGGTTCCCAGTTTCCTTCATTATCCCCCTTACTATGAAGCTCTTGCTGTCTGTAACAGACCTTTGCAGGGTATCATCGAAGCGGTCACGTTCCACCCTGATCAGACTTCCTACATCAGCAAAGGGCTTGTCCTCTCCTGGGGGGTGCGCTACTTTATACCCAAGACCGATCCCTGTGACATCATTAAGATCTATTAGCCCTCCACTTTCTAACTCCAGTGTTGGAATGATCAGACGCAGCTTGTACGTATCAATTCCAATCATTTGAGTAGATTGTGCTTTACCCCCTGATATCAGTCTGATTGTTGCTCTATAGCTCGGTATAACATGTTCAGCACCAGGAATAGTTCCTAGGTTTCTGACAACCAGAGGGGTAAGGGTAACTCGAACCGACGCGTCTCCACCGCCCAAACCAGGAGGCCCGCCCTGACCCCCACCTCCAAAGCCCCCAAGAGAACTTGTAGGCGTAATGGTCAACACGTTAGGTGATAGAGTATTGAATTGGTTAGTGATGAATCCATTAATTCCACCGCTCAATCCGTTGAGCGATGTGATAAGTGCTATCCCTATCGCAACCATGAAAATCGTGAGGATTGAACGGAGCTTTCTCTCTTTCAGAGCCTGAAAGGAGAAAAGGAAGACATCGCTTGGTTTCATTTTCTGCATCCAACTCTTTTCTATGCCAATTTGGGCTCTTGTGCAGGGTGGAACAAGACAGCGTTTTTCTCCCGTTCTTCTTGTTTTCTGATCGACCTCAAGATCCTTACCGCCACCTCAACATGTTTTCCGGGGTTCATCTGGGATGAATAAACATGCCTCACGATTCCCCTAGTATCGATGATGTAGGTGACTCGGCCAGGAAAAACGCCGAGGGTCGAGGGGACAGAGTAGAGCGTACGGACCCTACCTTCTGCGTCGCTCAGGAGATCGAAGGGTAGATTGCATCCCATCGCAAAATCCCGATGAGAGTCGACCGAATCGGAGCTCACGCCTATGACCTCCGCGCCAATCTCCCTGAAGACTTCATAATTGTCTCGGAAGCTGCGTGCCTCGGTTGTGCATCCAGGCGTCTTGTCCTTAGGGTAGAAATACAACACGATGTATTTCTTGCCTATTATCTCCTTCAAGCTTACGAGTTGACCGGTTTGGGAAGGGAGCGTGAAGCCAGGTGCCGCATCACCAACATTGAGTCGCCTTGAAAACGTGGGAATCCTCAACCTAACTAGATCTTGATCCGGATACTGTCCCCGATAACTTCGACGTCGTAAGTGTGCAAGTCCGTCGCTTGCCGTCCGCTTGCAAGCCTCATCAATGCTGGGACATTCTTGATGACCTTACCTGTAGCGACATCGTATTGAGCCTTGTGGACAGGACAGATTACCATGTTGTTTCTTAGCTCACCACTCGGCAGATATCCGTACAAGTGAGAACACACCGCATCCATCGCATACAACTTGTCCCCGACTCGGGAGACTAGAATTGGTTTGCCTGATATGGCAACGCCAATCATTGAGCCTTCTGGTACATCGCTCATCTTGGCGACTGGGACGAATTCTTCCTGAGCTGGTGTAGAGACTTTGGACATCCTCAGACCTCATTCTCCAGGCATATTGAATTCCCCGACACCGCCACCCTGTAAGTCCCTAATGGTTGGATCTCTATCTCGGAAATTATCTTGTTTGTCTTCTGGAACATCGCGATTACTTCTGGCAGGATTTTTTGTACCGGCTCCGGCGACATACTTAGATGTACGCCTGATATATTTGACCTGTGGTGACATCAAACTTCGCCCCGTGGAGAGGGCATATCACTTCTTTTCCTTGCAGAGGGCCTCTGGCTAAGCTCGCGTTCTGGGGCCACATCTGTCAGATACAGCGTAGATTTCTCCTGCAAAATTCTAGAGTAGTATGTCCTCACCGATGGCACTAACACGTCTCGTAGTTCCTTCAGGTATCTCGTTTACGTTTGCGATTTTCTTATCCAACATAGCACTATCGCACACCTAACCTTGGATGACCGATATATTTCTATCGGGCGTCCAATGTATTTATATTGCAACGCCACCACGCTGAGAAACGCGTCCTAACATGACAAAGAATGATACCAAGGAGGATATGTGCGATATGCGTGGGATGCTTTCATTCATGATACTCTGGCTCCTTTCCAATCGCCCTATGTACGGGCAGGAACTTGCGACAGAGATTGAGAAACGTAAGGGGGAGAAACCCAACCCGGGCACAATTTATCCTGCCCTTAAGGACCTTACAAACCATGGACTGATCAAATCACATTCGGAGGGTCGGAACATTGTATACCATCTTACAGAAAAAGGACAGACGACATTGTCAAAGGCCGTTGAATATTTTAAGCATGTATTTGGAGACATATTTTACTCAAATGTAACAACCCGTAACAGATGATAGAGGAATAATCGCTTCCATAAACGGGTTCTGATAACTTATCAGGTTATGAACGTTTCCATCGATCACATGGAACAAATCGCCAATCTCTTTGAAAACCCGAAGGGTTAACAAAGCCGTTCGGATTTCATCCTGCACCCGAAGGAGAAGTTCGAGGAGGCTTCCCTCCTTAGTTTCGTGCAGCAACTGAAGTGTTAATATTATCATGATATCGAGTCTTATCATGGTCTTAGAATACGAAGTGTTGGAAGAGCTGAAAAAGATCAGGGAAGCAGTTTCGGCAAAGCCGGCGCCGCCCCCGCCGCCTCCAAAGGGCTTCTTGAAAGAATTCACAAATTTCCTAGGCAAGGCTGGAGTTCTGGGTCTTGCGATAGGTTTCATATTGGGCAGCTACGTAGGCAAGGTCGTTTCAGCCCTGGTAACCGATATCATTATGCCAATACCGGGAGCGCTCGTGCCTAGTGGAGAGTGGAGAAAGGCGACGTTCACCATCCAGATAGGTAATGGTATGAATTTTGCGGTAGGGGATTTTGTAGGCGTACTACTGGACTTTGCAATAGTAGTAGTTGTGGTATTTGCGATCGCTAGATATGCCGGAAGAATGCGCCAGTGATTATCAGTAAGTCAGAACCATATCTGCAGTAAAAGCGTCCTTCTCCAAGAACGAGTAGACTCCAACAAAATCATCAACAAACGGTAGATCGTCCTTCTTCAGCTTGAATAGAGCGTTCGATGCAGTACATGCATAGATTTTGATGTCCAGGCTCTCCTTGGCTTCTTTGATCAATTTGCTAAGCGGAGGGTATCCTATTCTCTTCCAGCCCTCTTCGATGAATTTCTTTCTATGCGAATATTGCGCGGGCAGTTCGAGCTTGTCAATATTTTGCCTCGCAAGCTTCTCCAAAGCCCAAGACCTGAATAGAATGCTGACCTTTGCTCCTGCAGTTGCAGCCATGATTGCCGTATTGAAGGCAGAGCGCAGATTTTCAGAAGAGCCATTATGAACCATCATGGCTACCTTCATGATTTTCCGCTTAGCCATGGCCCCATTGCCTTTTTTGGCAAAATTACGCAGCGCATTCGCCACGAGCCGTCTTGAAGCTCTCCTTATCGCCCCAGTCAACATATTTGTCTGGAGCTTCCTCGTAAGGAGGCAAGGCTGTCAGCTCGCCAAGCTCTTCCTGTATGAAGGAGACAAATGTCTTCTTCTTTTGAATGACTTCTTGGGTCATTGTATAGTCCTCCCAGCCACCGAAACCTTCCCATGTAAACCTTCTCCTCCCATCTCTTCTTGGCTCCTCTTTACCCACTCGGAGAACGTTTCGCTATCTTTCCTGTTCTTCCTGTAGATTTCTACCAACTTTACGATTATGTCAGGTATATTTCTTGCAGGGACCTTTGCTACTGGCTGGCCGAACTTGACACTCCCGGGTCCTATTGAACCCCCAAGCAGCAGAGTGTAGTACGGAGCCATCCTTCCGTTGATCCTCTGCCCAGAGCCGTAGAGTCCGATGTCGGCAATGTGGTGCTGGCCGCATGAGTTGGGGCAGCCACTGACCTTTATCGAAATGTCCTTTAAGTCTTCAGCCATCACAAGATCGGGCTTCTGAACCAGCTGATGATGTAGTTCAAGTGCAAGCCTGTGCGAATGCGTAACTGCTAAATTACACGTATCCGCTCCGGGGCATCCGACAACACTCAGAATCCTGTCCGCACCATAAGTAGCAAGACTCACTTCCTTCAAATCGGCGTAGAAGTCTTCTAGCAAGTCCTTCCTTATCCAATGAAAGACCAAGTTCTGAGTCCTTGTAGTTCTTAGCATGCCTGCGGCATACTTCCTTGCAATCTTTGCTAGAGCGTAGAACTGCTGAGTTGTAATGTCTCCGGCTGGTAATGTCACATAGGCGTAGTAGTAATCCTCCTGCTTTTGCATGTGTACGTTAGTCCTCTTCCACCGCTTGAATTCTTCACTGTCATCCCTCTTCCCTGAAGGCTGCGGTAAGTTGCTTGGAGGAGCGTCTTCAAACTCTTCTATCTTCCAGAGCCTGTCGCCTGCCCTGGTGGAATAGACAAGATTCCTTTCTTTCAATACTATTTTGCGGAACTGTTCCATGCCGAGCCGCATTATAATGAACTTCAAACGAGCCCTTGAAGGGTTCCCTCTCTCACCTAACCTGTCGAAGACTCTGAGTATCGCTTCGCACGTTATCAGTAATTTATCAACCGGAGTAAAATCCTCCAAAAGCTGTGCAGGGAATGGTGGAGGGCCTAAACCTCCTCCGACAAATATCTTGAAACCTTTTACCTCCTTACCATCAATAATTTTCTTCTCCGCAAGTACGCCAATGTCATGCATACCTGTTGCCGCATGGTCTGTTTGGCATCCTTCTAGCGCTATTTTGAACTTCCTCGGTAGGTTCTGGTTGAGTGGGTTTCGCAGGAAATACTTCACGATGATGTCTGCATAAGGTGTTGGATCAAAAATTTCATCTGGAGATATTCCAGCCAGATGACAGGTGGTAACGTTTCTTACTGTGTTTCCGCAAGCTTCCCTAGTAGTCAATCCAACATCGTTCAACCTTCTAAGCAATTCAGGTACTGAATCGAGCGCGACCCAGTGGAACTGGAAGCACTGCCTTGTAGTCACATGTCCTATCCCATTTGCAAACAGGTCAGAAACTTCGCCCAGAGACTCCATCTGCTCCGCAGTGAGAAGGCCGTAGGGTACTTTCACTCTGATCATCTGGATGTCCTTCTGGAAGCGGATGCCGTAGACACCGTTTTCCAACCTGAACCTTCTCCAAACTTCTTCGTCAATTTCGCCAGACTTGTACTTCCTTATCTCCTCCCTTACCCTGTTAACCTCTATTTCTGCAAGTTCAGGGGTGGTAAAGCGAAAAGGATCTAGCATGTTTGTTGCGCCCATTGAATATCAGATGGCTAATAAATATAACGCCGTTATAAACATTAGAATGCCGTCCCAAACCGCCAGGCATTGATAACATTAACAGCTTGCTTTACGCTGCGACCCACCCAATACGGGGAGTCATGCAAACGCGAATTTACACTCCCTTTCTAGCGAATGTTAGGTAAGCCGTATGGCCGATCATCCTCATGGAAGGCCTGGTCATGCCAACCCGAGCCTCCAGATCTCTGGAGATTAGCTCAACGCTCCAGACATCTACAAAGTCCTTGTCCAGTAGCTCTGCAGTCATTTTCTCGGCTTGATTCATTGTAGGGGATATGGCGGCAAGCATTCCCGAACCCTTCAGAGCATTCTTGAACGATTCAACAAGAGTCCAAGGATCGCCAACATCTATTATAGCGATGTCAGCTCCTTTTACATCGATGCCCTCCTTCGCATCCTTCTTCGTTAAGGTAACGTAATCCAGAAGCCCTATTTTTTGTAGATTCTTCTTCGCAACTTCCATGAACTCCTCTCTTATTTCGTATGTATGCACATGTCCATCTGGCCTGATTAGGTTGGCCATGAACGCTGTCAGAGCTCCGCTCCCAGTGCCTGACTCCACAACTATCTTACCCGAGGACAAACCTGTCCAAGCGGCTATCATTCCGAGATCTTTGGGATAAACTACTTGCGTCGGCCTTGAAAACCTCATGAGAAAATCTGCAATTGTAGGTTGCATGAGCCTAAACGTTTTCCCCATACTCGATTCTATCGATGATCCAAATTCTTTGCCAATGATAGCACCATGATCTATGAACCCTGCGTGGGTATGTGTCTTCTCTCCATTCTTGATTCTAATGAGCCACGACTTGTGGGGTTTAAGGTATAGCAATACGAGATCGTTATCGTTTATTGCGCTGGTAGTCATGTGTCAGAGCGTAAGAAATGCACAGATTTAAATAGGGAAATGCGGAATTTGCACATTGAGGTTCTGTTTGTCTGAAGGAGCACCCTCCACCGATGATGGGAGGAGCAGTCAGCAAGGGCACCGCTTCCCCAAAGTGTACTTCAAGCCAAAGCCAGTCAAGATCGGCGACGAGTTAGAAGTTACAATTGGAGAGATCAGCAAGCGCGGAGACGGCGTAACGCGAGTAGACGGCTACGTAATATTCGTGCCCAATGCCAAGCAGGGTGACGTTGTAAAGATTCGCATTGCCGAAATCAGACCTAATTTTGCCATTGGAAATGTTGTGTCAGCATCTTCTGCACCAAACTAAGCCCTCCACCAGTCAAAGGAAAGAAAATCAACTTTCTTAGCACCTGCATTGGCCACAGCGATGACAAACTTTTTTCTTACTGTAGTAGCTAACCTGCCCGCCAACACTATTGCAGTAGCAGTAAGGTTTTGATCAGGAAGCAAAACTTGTACTAGATACGGCGCGTGGTCTATCCCTGGACCATGCTCGTAAACGGCGAAATCACAGCCAAATTTTATGCCGGGCGTTACGATATAGCCAGCCCTTCTTAATTCTCTATACACAAGATATTTTTCGTCGAACTGGACGTACTCGCTTCTGCATTTCTTCTCCATCTCTTTGTCTTTGGCCTTTTCACCAGTCTTGGCATCGTAAATCGCAATTCTGCCCTCTTTTGCGAGGTAATAGCCCTCAATAAGGTCTAGTATCAAAGGTGCGTCGAAATCCGCTCCCTTTGGCTTGGGTATGCCCAAGGGCTTGCCGTAGAAGCTGTCCTTGAATATCTCCCTTGAAGCAGGTATGTCCCAGACTACGATTCTATTCTCTACGAGCTTCGCCTTTACCTTGGAAACCATTGCTCTATAGTCCCAGTGCAACTATTGTTATGGAGTCCGCAGCGGAGAGACATCTGTCAGAGAGGTCTTCGACCCTTTCCACGATGTCCTTGAGCACGATCACATCCTTGAATGAGTCAAGCTTCATAAGCGAAACTATTACTGCCCTGTACTTG
>CAZXXP010000030.1:0-15760 GCA_964644785.1 uncultured Nitrosopumilales archaeon
TTGCGTGTCCCAGCCGGCCCTATAGACTATGTTCATCTTCTTCAGCGTTGAAAACCTATACCACACATCCTTCATTATTCTCCCCCTGATGTGTCCCATGTGGGGCTCCCCGTTGAGCGTCGGAGGACCCTCTACGTAGCCTATCGGCTTCTTGTTGGAAACCTCTTGTCTGATTAGAGTCTTTATGTCGATAGACTTCCAGTATTCCCTTACATTGCCCTCTATCTTCTTAGGGTTGAATGTAGGCTCTAACTCCCCTTCAAGCAAACACGTTCGCCAAGGCGTATTCGTTTCGGGTACAAAAGCTCTCCTAACAAATGCGCCCCTCCAGGACTACAACGGGAGACCGTATCCACGAAACACGCTGTTAATTTCGCCCTTCGGCTGGTTGCAACATGATTGTTCGGAGAGGTAGAGTGCCAGGCTAGTGTGTTAGTAAAGTGTTTAAAGAAACTAAAAATTATGGGAAAGAGAGGTTACCTGAGCCTTCTCTCACTCTTTGCCCTGACTTTGACCAATCCGAAGTGAACCGCGCAAGATACACAGTAGGACTTCATCGTCCTGCTCACTGCTATGTAGGCTCCCTGCGCTCTCAGCTCCCTTGCAAGCATCGGTTCGACTAGGCCTACCCTCGTGGTAATTTTCTTCGCCTTGTCTTTCGGAACTAGGGTTCCGCAGTTGCTACATTGAACTAAATCAGCTCTTCCCTTGCTGCCCTTCGACCGGCCTCTGCTCTTGCGCTTCTTTGTCATTATGTTCGCTTGGCACAGCATGAAATTCACATGCATAAATCTTATGCCCTTCAGCCCCCTGTACTTTGCATTTAGCGATAGTCGGCCACATTGCTATAGACACTATTGTACTAAAAGGTACTGAAGTTTCTTCATTGGGAGGGCCTCCTTGCTATGCTGGTTTAACCTCAAAGAGGCTTAATTGCGACGCTACTCTTGTTACCAAAATTGGTGGAGACTTTCCAGACGAATATCTATTATGGCTAGCTCGAAACGGCCTGAACTTTGTCAAAGGCTCCAAATCTCTTGTAGATAAGACTACACGATTCACAATTAATGGAAGGCAGGATGAAAGGAGTTTGCAGCTAACTTCTAGGTGTTCGGAAATTGAAGTTTCTCAGTTGCATGGTTTGAACATTGATGGGGCAATATTGAGCCCAATAGCCGGTGAAATACCGCAGGAAGTTTCTAATGCAATTGCGAAAGAGGTTATCACGTTTTTAGACCCTCAGGGCTACCTGCGGAAATTCAACAGGAATGGATATTGCAGTCTTGCAAAAACCCCTTTGAAGAAACTTCCAAAAACTTCAGTCATAAAGGTAGACCCCGAAGAAGGCTATCTCTTGACGAACAGTTCAAAACTCCAAGACATAGCTAGGAAGTTGAGGAAATATGGTTTCGACAATGTGATAGTAACCAACGGAGCAAAAAATGTGATCATAGCAAGAGAAAATTTAGTCTCAGAGCTGAAGGTTCCAAAGGTAACTGTTGGTGATACTACTGGGCTTGGGGATATTCTTGCAGGCTCTTTCATGGCCACCTATCTCACAACACATGACTTTGTCTGGTCTGTATGCGTCGGCATATCATGTGCTTCATCAGCGGCTAAAGGCAATGGAATTGGCAAAGTTGATCTAATTAGAGATTGGGAGTATCTTGCAGAGCAGGTTAAAGAAGGCATGAAGAGAATCGCTTAGCATCTGCTTGTTATATAGTTGAGAGGTTCAGGAAGGAGTGTTGCCAGAGGAGAAACTGATTCCCGAGGAGGTACAGAAATACCTTACAAACGCGGGACATGGTTCTATTGCTCTGATAGGTTGCAGGAGCACGGGAAGGTCTCATCCCTGCTGCGAATTTGATGTTTTTGTAGATGGGAAGGACAGTGTTGTCCGACATGGAGTAATTGCTGAAAAGTTTGTAGACGTTATACCGATTCCAAGTAAGCCAGCTGAATCAGACTTGTTCAATGCGCTGCAGATGAAGGTAGTTTCTGATCCATCTTTACTCTTTGCGGCTCTGCAACGAAGCGACGGCAGGAGAGTTGCTGAAGACTATGCCCTCTCCAGATTATTGGAATCGATTTCGGCAATAAAGAAGGCTGAAAGCTGCAACAATGAGAAGAATTTTGTCGATGCATCCTTCTGGCTAAATTTCGCTGGCTACGGCAGCGCGGAGGCCGCAGTTTCAGTATATGCGATGTCCGTGCATCCTACACATTTGCTTGACGACACTAGGGAGGCTTTCATGCATATTGGTGCTCCTCAGGAAACTTTCTTTGAAGCCTTGAGCTTACAGTCTGCCAGCAGGACATCTGTCGAAAGGAGGCTCTTAGGTCTGAACCAGATAATGCTCTCAAGCCTGCAGATTCAGGAGGGCTCGCCCGAAAGTATCTACGTGTATTCGAAGCAGTTGAACCAAAAAGTTTCTTGGCTTCTCGAAAACCATGCTATTCTTCAGGCTCAGACATTCCTCGGCTATCATACGATCAGAATGCTGAAAATGATATACAGTAGGTTCTGCAGGGAAATGGGAATACCAGAACACCATAACAGGTTAGTTGCCGAGCTTTTGGAGAGGGGTGAAAGACCATACAGAATTTCACACGATTCTTTCAGGCTCCTTGGGATACAGGGCGAAGCTTCATCGATGACATCGGTTGCACAGCATCTTAGATCGTTGGCTGAAGCAGTTAGAAGGACTGTAGCTGGCCAAAGGCTCAGCATGAAACTGTGAATCTTGCTTAATAGGTCGTTTCTATTCTCCAGGCAGATTGACGACAGTGAAATCATTCAACTTCGCTATGCTAGGTGACGCCTCTATTGCAGACCAGCTTGCCAAAGCAGGCTAGAAGAGCGACATCACTTTCTACGAAAGGAAGACATCCGACAGTATATTTTGTTTCATCGTGCCTTCGAGTTTCCCAGATAAGGTTCAACCCCTGATTCAAACGATTGCACTTTCAGAATACGTCATACTAAACCCGACAAAAATAGACAAGGTTCTTGGTGAGCAAATCGTTGCTCTTGATAACATGAAAATTGAGAGAGGTTTCATTATTTCTAGCTGGCTCGACGAAGAATTGAGAAAGTTCATCAAATCGACAATTCTTGAGAAATATGATTTTGTAACTTTAGAAGAGCTAAAGCAGAAGATAGAGAGCGTTTCAGAAATTGCGCAAAATGGTCAAGCAAAGGTCCTTGTAGACGGTTCCTTTGAAGTAAAGGGTGTGGGAACAGTCGCGCTGGGAGTTGTGAGAAGAGGAACCATCAAACAACATGACGAATTAGAAGTTTTTCCTCAAAAGAAACCCGTCTCGGTAAGGACTGTACAGATGCACGACGATGACGTTGAATCTGCGCCGTCGCCAGCAAGAGTCGGTTTGTCTATGAAGGGTTTGACCGCAAAAGAGATAGGCAGAGGAGATGTTATTGGAGCATTAGATTCCCTCCAAGTAGGCCATGAATTAAGGGTGAGATTCGAGAAGAGCCGCTTCTATAAGGGAGAGATCAACCCATCCTGGACATATCATCTGTGTGCAGGTCTTCAGATCAGACCAATAAGAGTTAAGATGGAGAACGAGATGACAATTTCTGCAGAAAAGCCGGTAGCTTACGAACCTCAAGAACGGTGCCTAATCCTTGACCTTAATTCCACATCTACAAGAATAGTCGGAAACGGGACAATAATCGGATAAAGGCTTAACTAGATACTTTCGAGACTTTGTAAAGTCAGATTTGCAGGCCGTAATTCTGGCAGGAGGTTTAGGCACAAGGCTCAGACCATACACGCTATTCTTACCGAAGCCCATGCTCCCTCTGGCCGAGAGGCCTATTCTGGAGCATCTTCTCGAATGGCTCAGGAAGAACAACGTTTCAGACGTTACTCTATGCGTGGGCTATCTCCGTAGGATAATCGAGGAATATTTTGAGAATGGCAAAGAATTAGGGGTTTCAATAAATTACGCAAGGACGAACAGGCCTCTAGGTACCGCTGGTCAACTGAAGTCTGCAGAATCGCTGCTCAAGGGAAGGTTCATCTGCCTTTACGGAGATTCAATAATCAACTTCAACCTTAAGGACGCCATAAAGTTCCACGAAAAAAAGCAATCCATTGCAACGATAGTATTGATGGAATACAAGACCCATCTCAGATACGGATTCATCGACCTTAATGGAGAAGGCAGAGTCAAGGCGTGGAGGGAGAAGCCCGAAGTCAAAGGAATGATAAACGTCGGATGCTACATAATGGAGAAAAGTTTTCTAAAGTACATCCCCAAAGAAAAAATGTACGGCATGGACATCGCTTTCAGAAATGCCATCGATGCCGGGGAGAAGGTCTACGGTTTTCCAACAAAGGGCACCTTCATGGACATCGGCGATAAGAAGTCCTACGCCTCCGCCTATGAGAAATACCTGAACGAGCTGGGCAAGATACTGTGAGCCTAATTGTATTTGAGGATTCGTTAGTAGAGAACTTTTACCCGCTCACCCTGACTAGGGGAGGGTTTGAACTTATTTCAGGCACAAAGACTCTGCTCGAAGGCTTATCAGAGAACCATGACGTTTCCGTGTTCGCAAGGGGTTATCTCAAAGATGTCCTCAAGCGCAGATTGAAGCACAAGGTAAACAGTGCAGAGCACGACGGCGAGGCACTGGTAGTCAACGGATTGATCAATTCTTCCAAAGCCAAAAAAATACTGGGTAAAAAAGGAAGGTTTGTAGCACTATCAGGAAATAATATTGTAGCAGCGAGAGTGCCTCCAAAATACGTTTCTAATTCTGGCGACTATCCTCTGGCTAAACTTGCGACCCTGAAGGAATTTGACAGGTTGGAAACTGATGAAACAAGCCTCTACAGACATCCGTGGGAATTGGTGGACCAGAATGCAAGTGTGATTGCAGAGCAGGTTGAAGGTCTTTCCAATATAAAATTGGAAAGAGTATTTGTCAACGGCCCCCGAAAAAGAGCCTTCATATCGCCAAAAGCGGAGATCGAGTCTCCCGTTGCGATTGATACCCGCAAAGGGCCTGTCGTAGTAGCTGCGGGGGCTTACGTAGAAGCAATGACAAGGTTAGAAGGACCATGCTACATAGGAAAGGGTGCGAAAGTCCGCTCAGCGCGGATAGGAGAGGGCACAAGCATAGGAGACTTCTGTGTCGTGGGAGGAGAAATTGAGAATTCCATCATCCAAAGTTACAGCAACAAGGCACATTTGGGCTATCTCGGCCATTCAATTGTAGGCTCCTGGGTCAACCTCGGAGCACAAACTACGAATTCGAACCTCAAGACCACCTATGGCGAAATGAGGTTTAACGGTGCAGGTACAAAGAGGATCAAAGTTGGGTGCTACATAGCAGACAACGCTAAGACCGCAATAGGCACGCTAATCATTGCGGGAAAGAAAATCGGAATAGCCTCCCACGCCTACGGCTTTGTTACTGATAATGTCCCATCTTTTACAATATATGCAAAGGCCCCCGACAAAAGACCCGTAGAACTGGAGCTGCAATCAGCGATAGAGACGCAGAAACGCATGATGGCAAGAAGAGAGGTCAAGCAGAATAAAGACGATGTAAATCTGCTAAACCAGCTATTCACAATGACTAGGATAGAGCGCAGAAACATGAAGGTTCATCGCGGAAAGTTCAAAATCTGACATTTGCATGGAGTGAGTGATATGCTGGAAGAGGCAGAAGTTGCAAAGGTCGACAAATCAGGTCTTTACAGGATATATGAGGGCTGGCCGGATTATGCTATCGAAGCCTCGAACATAAGGATCAGTCTTCCGTCTTACAATAAGATCGAGAACATAATCCTTGCAGGGATGGGAGGATCTGCCTGTCCCGCAGACATGGTAAGAAACTGGCTTTCTCCTCAGATAGATGTTCCCATCATAGTGGTTAGGGATAGCAGGCTGCCAAATTTCATCGGCAAGAACACTTTGGTTATCGCTTCAAGCATTTCTGGAGATACAAGGGAAACGATCTTAGCAGCCAGACAGGCATATGAAAAAAAGGCCATATTGGCGACGATATCTGCTGGAGGGAAACTTGCAGAGTTCTCCAGGAAACATAGTATTCCTCATACTACCGTGAGGAAACTTCAGGCTCCTAGAGCGAGTTTACTCTTCGTTCTCTTCCCCATGGTCTCCATGCTTTCAGGTCTTGACATAATCAGGCCTCCTCGCTATGAAATCGACGAAGCGAAAAAGACATTGTCAAAGATATGGGAGAGTGTATCTGTCAATGTTCCGTTTGAGAGAAACCCTGCAAAGGCGCTCGCAGACAGACTCCGTGGTGGAATACCAATTATATTCTCGGCCGACTTGCTCTCTGCAGCTGCCACTCGCTTCAAAGACTGCCTTAACGAAAACCCCAAGATTCATGCCTTCAGCGATTCCCTTCCAGAGATCGCGCACAACGAAATCGAGGCGTGGAACAATGACTGGGACCATGTTCTCAAACCTGTCCTGCTTCGGCAACCCGTTGAAAATGAAAATGTTAGTGAGAGGTTCAGAGCATTTGAAGAGCTCTTTGCGGCAAGAGGTATCAACACCAGCAACATAGTTGCTCAGGGGGAGACTTTACTAAGCAACATTCTCGGGATGATTTACCTGCTCGACTACGCCTCGATTTACCTTGCTGTGTTAAAGAAGGTCGATCCCACACCAACTCCTAACATAGATAGTTTGAAGGCAAAGCTAGACGCAAGGCTTTCATCTATCGATATGATAATAGAAAAGGGCTAAATTCCCACGAGCTCTGCAAGCTCTTTTCTTGCAGCCCGGCCAAGAACCTCGCCCGTCAGTTCAGGAGATATTTCGTTCACAAAGACACCCAAGCCCTTTTCTATGCTCCCCCATGTCTTGAGCAAGGGATGAACCTCTAGGTGCCAGTGGTAATCGTTAACCATCTTATCGTTTATTGAATGGAAACTCATGTTGAAGGAAACATTTCCCAACTTTCTGTGCATCCCTCCAAGCGTTGACCTGAGAATCAACGCGAGATCATTGACAGCTCTGCTGGAGGTTCTGAGGAAACTTGACTCGTGTACTTTCGGGTAAACCCAAAATTCGTACGAACTTGTCGAAGCCCAAGGGGCAAAAGCTATGAAATGCTCCGTCGAAATCAACTGCCTTGGACCTCCTTGCTCAACGCTGATTACTCGGCACATGGGACATATGCCCAGATCCTGCATCGACCTTTCTACGGCTCCTGTTTCTTCCACCATTATGGAGGGAGTTTCAGGAAGCGTCATGACCTCGAGGCTTGGATGCATTATTCCTCCTGCAGCGTTACCATATCTTGCTAACAAGAGAACAAAATAGTTCTTCTTTCCGTACTGGAATTTCACGTTTTCTTGAGCAACGCTTAGCAGCTTGTAGATATCATCGACAGGAAGTTTCAGGAAGGAGGTGTTATGGCTCAGATTTGCAATTATTGAAACGTGATGCGAAATGTCCTGCGGAGACTTGTCCGCTACCGCATTAACGCTCAGGTTGTCTGGATGTTCAATAATCAGAGGGAGAGAAGGTTTGCTCTTTGGATCACCTAAATGATCGCACACAAAGCATTTTGCATTTTGCTCATCTACTGCTATCATGTCCGTGCTCCTTGCATTCCGATCAGTATTGGTTAAGACGAGCCTGTCTGTAAAATAATCTCTCCTTAGCTCGGGCACGCCAAGTGCACCGTGTAACAAGATTATAGGCTTATAGGTTAAGCAGCAACTCGGAGCACAAGATCGAGCTTTTTCAGTTCAGCGAGAACTTCCTTGCTCGGAAGCTGGTGGACAAGGTATACGGTCAGGACATGTCCAGTGCCGATTTCTCTCGAACGGTTCTCTCGTATGTTGATCTTATATTCACCGAGCTTCCCGTCAATTTGTGCAAAGGCCCCAGGGACGTCAAGGTGGTGTATGAACAGGGGACGGACTTGCTTCTCCTCCATTTCTACAGTCTCTCCCACATTCACCGAGTTGGAGAAATCGCCTCTGAGAAGATAATCTACCACTATTCGCGCTATTTCCATAGATGTCTTCACCTGCGCCTCTTTTGTAGACGCACCAAGGTGAGGGGTAAGTACAACGTTATCAAGTTCTCTTAGTTTATTTGCAAAATCGCCATTCTCGGATTCTGGCTCTTCTGCATAGACATCGAGTCCTGCACCCGCTATCCTGCCTTCTTTCAACGCCTGATACAGCGCCTTTTCATCTATGTTTCGCCCCCTTGACGTGTTTATCACCACAGCACTGGGCTTCATGAGGGCAATTTCTTTCTCTCCAACGACAGTTGCATTGCCACCTGTATGCAGACTGATATAGTCTGCCCGAAGCACCTCTTCTTTTGAAAGGTATTTTATTCTAGAATCGGGAAACGCCTCTCGAACCCTGTCCAAGGCTATGTCATAGCCGATGACTTGAGCACCGAACCCGCTGAGCAGTCTGGATAGCCTTTGTGCTATTCTGCCGCAGCCGAGCAGACCCACAGTCTTACCAGATAGTTCGTAGCCTTCAAGATTGCGCCTACTCCATTTGCCGTTCTTCAACATATGGTCTGCCTTCGCTATCTTTCGCGAAACGTTCAGCATCAGTCCAACTACTAACTCGGCGACGGCGTTTGTATTGCCGTACGGAGCGGTCTTTACAAGAATTCCATTCTGGGATGCTGCCTCGACATCTATGTTGTCAAATCCAACCCCCTGCCTTCCAATGATCTTCAGATTCCCAGATGCCCCAGCATCAAGTACCTCCTTAGTTACTTTTGTAGAGCTTCTGACCACTAATGCGTCGAATCCTCCGATATCCCTTAGCAGTTCGTCAGCCTTCCTCTTATTGTCATCTACTGATATCCCAGCCTTCTGGAATGTCTCTATGCCTTCGGGGTTCATTCCATCATTAAGGAGGACTCTTACAACCACTGTTCGCGCGTCAGTTTAAAGAGATTTATGTCTTTGGGGCAGCGTGATTAGGCTTTTAAAGGAAGAAACTTCGTGACTTTGAGTGCTGTATGAAAAAGAAACTTATCTATATTTTGCTCGATGGTGTAGGCGATAGGCCCAATTCTATCCTTAATTACATAACTCCGCTGCATGCCGCAAGAACCCCCTCTCTTGATAAGCTCGCAAGGAATGGCCAGAGCGGTTTAGTCTACACAGTGAAGAAGGGTATAGCCCCAGAATCCGACGTCGGAGTATTCTGTATGCTGGGCTACGATTTCACGGAGGGTTATGTCGGAAGGGGGGTGGTTGAAGCAATTGGCTCCGGTTTGAAGTTTCAAGATGGATATGTTGCATTGAGAGGGAACTTTGCTACTCTTGGCGACAAGAACGAAATAATCGACAGGAGGGCTGGAAGAAACCTTACTACGGACGAGGCGGAAGACCTCAGCAAGGCAATAAGCGAAAAGGTCAGCCTTTCGTACAACACAGATATTCAGTTCACTTCTACTGTAGGACATAGATGTGTTCTGGTAATTTCCGTCAAAGGCCAGAAACTTTCAGCAAACATTTCCAACACTGACCCTGCGTACAAAAGAGTTCACGGAATAGGAGCTGCCGTAGCGGGCGGCAAAAAATTCGCCCTTGCTAGATGCAAGCCTTTGGACAAGAAACCTCAAAGCAGGCTTGCTGCGGAGCTGATATACGAGTTTACCGAGAAAACAAGGAAGGTTCTTGGTGAGCATCCAGTCAATGCAAAGAGGAGGAGGGAAGGCAAGAAGCCTGCAAACGTAGTCCTGCTCAGAGATGCTGGAGACTCCCTAGCCGAACTTCCCACCATGGAGGAAAAATATGGCTTGAATTTCGCCTGTCTGCTCGATATGCCTGTCGAAAAGGGCATAGCCAAAATGACAAAGATGCAACAATATGCTGGAGGTTCCATAACGGACTACGAGTACAAGGCAAAGATGACGGCAGACATCCTGAAGAGGCACGATGTTGTTTACGTTCACATCAAAACTACTGATGAACCAGGGCATGACGGAGATGCCAGGCTAAAGACGAAAGTTATTGAACAAATTGACGCTCGGTTTCTGGCCCCTCTAATCCGAACAATAGATTTGAAGAAGACCGCATTCGTAATTTCTGCAGACCATTCGACTCCGTGCAGCATGAAAGGTCACAGCGATGATCCTGTACCTCTTCTGGTCTCTTTAGAGGGGATGGACAAAGATGGGACGTGTAGGTACACGGAGAATGATGCACGGAGAGGTAGTTTGGGCACGCTCAAAGGCATCGATGTACTGAAAACCGCAATATCGCTTATTTCGTAGCCCTCTTCATCACCCTCCCTGCAAATCCAACGATCATCGCATTTCTGGCCTTTGTAAACCGCGTTTAGTGGACGATATGTTTTCAAAACGTAGTCGTTCCAGAATGTTTTTACCTTCAACCTTTGTTATTCCCTTAGTTGTCGCAGCACAAAACTCTCGAACTCGGAGCCAATGCACCTGAGTTTCATGATCTATTAGGAGTAGATGGGAAAAGGTATTCCCTGAAAGACTTTAGCAAGGCAATACTCGTAATAATCTTCAGCTGCAACCACTGCCCGTACGTTCAGGCATACGAAGACAGGATGGTTTCAATAACGAGGGATTATGTTGACAAAGTGCAGTTCGTGGCCGTAAACTCAAATGACGAAAAAACACATCCTGAAGATGATTACAGGCAGATGGTCGAAAGAGCAAAGAAGAAAGGTTTCAACTTTCCCTACTTGAGGGATGAAGATCAAAGCGTCGTTTCTACCTACGGTGCTGTATGCACACCCCATATATTCGCCTTTGACAAAGACAGGAAGCTAAGGTATCAGGGAAGGATAGACGACAGCAGAGATCCTAATATGGTAAAATCTCACGATCTGAGAAATGCCCTAGACGACCTTATCACAGGGATAGAAGTTAGGACTCCTTTGACAAGAGCCTTCGGCTGCAGCATAAAGTGGTTTATCGATAATTAATTGGTTGATGTTTGCAGCGAACAACCTAATTAGGAAAAAAAAGAAACCAGTTAGTACCTAGCCAATGATTCTAACCATTAACCTGACTTTGATGGTTTTGGACTCTAGAGGGCTAGGTTTCAGGCAAGGAATGTACATCGCTTTCGAACGAAGACGACAGAATGAACTTGCCCGAGGATACTAAAGGCTTACTCAATGTTCTTTGGTTAGGGTAGGCCTTCATTATAGAATAATCTATTCCACGGACCGTCCGCAGTGGAGGCAGTACACCGTGTCCGCTTTGATCTTGTTACCACAAAACCTGCAAAATTTCTCCTGCTCTCTTGTAGTTTCGGTCGATTGGCTTGCGAAGATCCTCGCTTTCGTGGAGACAGTCAGATTTCTCATCTGCCCTGCAGGAGTTGTGTTTTCACTTTTTCCTAGAGCTACCAGGCCCAGTCCCACAATGAACATGACGA
This sequence comes from uncultured Nitrosopumilales archaeon, assembly GCA_964644785.1. Lineage (GTDB taxonomy): Archaea > Thermoproteota > Nitrososphaeria > Nitrososphaerales > UBA57 > VHBL01. Next base: position 11,423 of record CAZXXP010000030.1, read on the forward strand.
TCCCAATAACATAGTATAGCTCGGGTGCCGATGTTACCTTCTGCATTATGTAGTTTGAAACACCGTTTGAAAGTGGATCTATTATAGCAGGACCGATTAAGGGGGATAAATACGCAATAGTACTCACCGCATTAGATATCAGATTTGCGATTTGAGCATAGGTAGTCTGGATTCCAAAGGCATACCCTAATACAAAACCGGCCAGTATGCAAAAGACCGTGCCAACATACCTTAGAATACCTTTGTCCATTGCGAATGCAGATTCACCTTAATGTCTTATTAAACCGATGCGAAAATTGTCGTATTGGTTAAACATGTTCTTTGACACCCGTGTCCCACTGAGACAGGAGACAAATCATAAGAGATCCTTAAGAGAACTTCTCAGGAAAGCCTAGCAGGTACATTGCGAAGAGATACAATATCAATGAAACAGGTGTCGTATACATCAATAGCGTAAAGTTAACCGACATCAGAAGTGGTTCATCCAGTAGTGGTAAGCGTTTTATTCATGTAATGTATATGGAATGACATAATGCCTAGGGCATACGTTCTCATAAACACCGATCCTGAAGTCGAAGAGGAGTTCATTCAACACCTGAAGTCAATTGACGGGGTTACTGAAGTAACATCGGTGTACGGAATCTACGATTTCATCGCTAAGGTTGAAGCAACTTCAATGGAGAAGGTCAAAGAAGTCATAACTTGGAAGATAAGAAGGCTAAAGAATGTCAAAACCACTACAACATTGATTTCTGTAGAGGATTAGCCTAAAAGAACCTTCAGTGGAATGTCTTGAGACCTTCCATCTGGAAGAGACCTTCTTATCGATATCGGGAGTACTTTGCTCTCCAGCTCGGCAGTGGCAATAGCTATGGGATCTCTCATGTTCTCCTTTAATGGCAGGAATGGAGGCGCACCGTAGGATAGTTGCAGTGCACGTGTACCAATTATCCTTGCTTTCTCAAACCTTGTAAGCTTCGGAGGGCCTATCTGAACTTCGGCGCCCTTTATCTCGTCCCTCGTCACAGTCATAAGTTCTCGCTTCACTCTGGGTACGTAAGGTTCTGGAACCTTCTTCTTGATTGTCTTACGGGTCTTACTTGCGGTAACCATTGATCAGCATAACCTCTAAAAGAATACTCTTGTTTCGAGGCTAATGTAATAAGGATTGTGCCCTCTTACGGGATCTGTAGTCCCCGTTTGATGTGTGCTTATTCTCTGTTCCTTATCACCTGAAAACTTGACAGAACCTTTTTCGGAACCTCTAAATAGGGGTTATCAGGTCACGTTTTGACCCCGATGAACCACGAAAACTTGACTGTGGGAAAACGGTATGTTGTAAAGACATTAACTGTACTAGTTACGGCAATTCTCCTCGCCTCCCCACTGGTGGCAATCTCTTCACTAATAGTTCCGGCTCAGGCGCAAGTAGCACCGCCGCAGATACCTGCGCTAACACCAGCGGCCCAACAAATGTCCAAAGAAGAGAGAAATTGGGACTATATAGCCAGTGGGAGGCTAGGCGGGAACTACAATCCCCAGAAACAAATTACGAAAGACAATGTCCAGTATCTTGAACTAAAGTGGTTATGGCCCGTACCATCTTTAGGTAGGATACCCGGTCAGAATCTGGTAGGCCTTGGGGCTGTTTCAGAAGGCGTAAAAGCTCCACCCCTAGTCGTCGATGGTGTTGTCTATATCATTCTGAACAGCAAGACGGTCTTCGCCGTGGATGCCAAGACAGGCAAACAACTATGGTTGGCCCCTGTTTCGGTGAACAACAACAACAACTCAATTCAAGCGGGGGGGAAGTTTCCTATAACTACTGAAAGCGCACATACTCATGGCTTCAATTACATAGACGGACAGCTGTGGATTACTGATTATGGATGTGCGGTAACAGTGTTGGATGCCAAGACAGGAAATGTTGCTAGGCAGTACAAAGATCTGTGTTTGGAGATCCCTCTAAATGATCCGAAAGGCGTAGGAATCCCTACAAACAGCGGATGGTATGGCAGTCTATTCTCATTCCCTCCAACGATTTACAAGGGTGGTAATTCGTTTTTCTTCGGGCAGGGAGGTGCGTCAGAAGGAACTTGGGGAGGAAGACTTTACGCGGCCATGTATGACATTACTACAGGGAAACTCAAATGGAGGACATTCCTTGTGCCACCGTGCGGCGATCCGAAGACGTGCGGTGCTGGTAAGGATGGACCCCTATTCGTGAAGGAGAGGCAGGAATGGGGGCAATGGTTAGTTGACAATTGCAACAAGATATGGATACAGCAGGTAAAGGCATGTGAGATTGACAGAGACCTACTAAGTAATGACTGGGGTGACATGAGATCCAATTCTGGCGTAAGCCAAATATGGTCAACTGCTTTGATAGATGAGGAATCAGGCATTGCGTACTTCGGTACAGCTCAGGGTGGACCAGACTGGAACAAGACATACGCACCTGGGCCGAATCTCTTCGGTTCATCGATCATAGCACTAAATGCAAAGACCGGAGAACTAGTATGGGCTCATCAAGCCGTAGCTCACGATCTGTGGGACTATGACTGTTCGTGGAACGGCGTGCTAACCACTGCAAAAGTGAAGGGAGTAACGACGAAGGTATTATTGAAGGGATGCAAACACGGCATGGTATACGTACTTAATGCAGCGACAGGAGAAGCTCTCCATGTACTTGAACCTCCAACCATAAAGAGAACATCAAATGCCTACCTCTATAATCCCAAGAGCAAAGAGGATATGACAAAGCCGTGGCTAGGTTATCCAAGTAAGGACTCTTTCTTCCTGAACTGCCCTGCTGGTGCATGCCTAGAATCTGACATCGCATATGACCCAACGCGCAACATTGTGTACTTCGCTACCATGAACAACCCAAGTTGGTCCAAGGTCGGCCCTGCAGAGATCAGGGGAGTGAGCCTTGCGTCGGCACCTGCTGGAACAAGGCCGTACGCACCCAAAGTCAACTATACGGTCAACGCATTTAGCGTAGACACCGGGAAACTTGTATGGGAGTTCACTTCAACCGTTGGAGTAGGCTACAGAGGAGGCATAATGGTAAGCGGAGGACTCGTGTGGCCTGTATCGCAGGACGGTTTCTTCCGTATACTAGATGCAGACACTGGGAAGGTACTCTATGAGAAGCAAGAGCAAGGAAACGTACAGCCAAGCATGGGTGCAACTGCAGACGGCAAGATGATAATACTCAGGTACATCGGAGATGGTAACCTCCCAGGAGCGATTGCAGCCTACGGTCTACCCGACAATGTGCCACAACCACAGGTAATAACAAAAGAAATCATCAAGGAAGTGATCAAAGAAGTTCCGAAGGAAGTGATCAAAGAAGTACCAAAAGAAGTCATCAAGACCGTGACCGTTGAAACGGTCAGCCCAATATCATATGCGGCAATAGGCATAAGCGTAGTCATACTCGTCATTGCAGGAGTTCTCTTCACTCGAAGAAAGAAGTAATAACAAAATTATTTGGCCTTGCAACAGGCAAGGACAACCTTACATTTCTTTAAAAAGAATTTACAGAACCCCTTTTGACGCTCATAACATTGTCTTCAGTATCCAAGGTAGAGTTCAGGGCGATTTTCGAGGGCAAAGGCGAAGCCAAGCTTAACCTGTACAGACACCTCTCGCCAGTTACAATGAATAACATTCTTATGCAACCTAAGTTTGCTGGAAGAATAGTGCGTTTTCAGGACGTTTTCATCTACGCACCTTTGGGAATTATAGTAGGTGTCGAGAAGGCTAGGAGGCAGTTCAAGCGGGGAGAGGTTGCGTTCATGTCTTCCACAGGCGCCATATGCTTCTTCCTCAAGGAGGCAAGCGTTGGAGTGTCCATGAACCCTCTGGGCGAAGTTTCTTCTGGCATGGACGTAGTAGAGAAATGCGGCGTTGGAGACACGGTATTGCTTATCAAAGAGTAAAGCATTTTTCTAAGTGTTAACCTGGTTGACCTATGGACGCTCATAGCAAGCTAAGGCTCATAGATACTCTGTCTCTCCTGCTCTCACTTGTAACCTTCGCAGGAGTAGGTTACATCTTGATCTTGGACAACTTTCAGTTCTTGTTCAACTGGAAGATTCTGCTCTGGGTGGGCGCTATATCCGCAGTAAGTTTCTTCCTGATAAGGAAAAGGCAGAGGATCTTCAGGGAAACCCTGTAGCTTTTGCAAGGTTTAGGATTGCCAGGGTAGCAAGGATCGCCTCTTCCGCTCTGACTGTTTCTACTGTTTGTCTGGGAATCGTGTTTAGCAGGATTGAGTTCTGCGGCTGTAACTTCTCTTGTGCTAGTATTTCTGGCAGGCCGTGTTTTGGA
>CAZXXP010000031.1:0-8109 GCA_964644785.1 uncultured Nitrosopumilales archaeon
TGCAAAATGTAATAATAGTCCCAAAGAATTCTGCAACTTTCTGTCAGAGTATCTCGAGTATATTGTTTCTATGATGCGGCGCAGGCAGGAATCATGGGAAGACCTCAGGTAAAGCGAATTGCAGAGAAGACCGAGGATACTCGTCATAGGCTATAACGGAAACCATTGCTCCGAAAAGGCGTACGACCTGGCATACAGGGTAGGAAGGGAAATTGCAAAGCGAAATGGGATTGTTATCACAGGAGGGTTGGGAGGAGTGATGGAGGCTTCGTGCAAAGGGGCGAGCGATGATGGTGGCCTGAGCGTAGGCATAGTTCCCCAGGAAGATGATTCCATGGCGAACTCCTATGCAGATATTGTTATTCCTACAGGTATTGGCTACGCGAGAGATTTCATCAACGTCTACACTGCAGATGCAGTCATAATAATTGGAGGAGGCGCTGGAACTCTAATCGAGGTTTCAGCAGCATACCTGAAATCAAAACCAATATTCGCACTTGCAGGAAGTGGAGGAGTGGCAGACGAGGTCGCCGACACATTCATCGATGACAGGAAGAATGTTAAGATAGAGTCCGGAAAAGATCCTGCTGAAGTTGTAGAAGGAGCTTTTGCGGCAATAAAGAAGGCTAGTTAGTCCCTTATTTTTTGGATGGACCATTATTGACATCTACCCTCTCTATTAGACCGTCCTTTATCCTGATGGTTTTGTCAGCCTCTCCAACAAGATCAGGTGCATGGGTAACAAGAACGAATGTTTGTTTATTCCTTTCGTTCAGTTCATTCATCAGGCTGAAGATTTCTTGGGCGTTCTTACTGTCCAAGTTTCCCGTAGGCTCATCGGCTAGCAATATTGCAGGCTGGTTGCTCAGCCCTCTAGCTACTGCGACCCTCTGCATCTGACCACCTGAAAGTTGGTTAGCCCCAGCGTGAATCTTGTCTCCCAATCCAACCATCTTCAAAAGCCCGGCAGATTCCCTCTTGGCTTTTTCAGATGGAATCCCCTTTATGAGCATGGGAAGCATTACATTTTCTATCACTGTCAGCTCAGGGATCAAATTGAAGAACTGAAAGACAAAGCCGATCTTCTGGTTTCGGAGTGCCGTGCGCTGCCTTTCTGACAGTTTGTTTGTATCAACACCATCGATTATGATCTGTCCAGCAGTTGGTGTGTCAAGAAGCCCGATCAAGTTTAGGAGAGTCGATTTCCCGCACCCTGAGGGTCCTGCGATTATGGTAAATTCTCCCTCGTCGATCTCAAAGCTAACTCCTTTCAACGCTTCGACGGAAAAACCGTTGCCACGGTAGATCTTCCTAAGTCCCTGCACTACGAGCTTATGACTTGAAATTCTTTACCCTCCATTTTTTTGAAAGCTGTCTACAAAGATATGATATGCCCTGAATATTAACCTGTATTACCCTGCGGAGATTCGCTTTCAGTCTTTGTAGGCTGCTGGCTATTTAGTTTGCTAGCCAACCTGATTATGTAGGGGGTCATGAACGTCGTTATGACGGTTATGGCGCCCAAAAATGGTAACAGTGGAAGCGTAATGGCTCCAACGTCCAACCCTCCCTTTACGACTGCCAGCGAGAGCTCGCCCCTTGCTCCAGACATCCTTAGTCCAGTCCTCAAGGCCGTTGTATGGTTATAGCCCGCCCTTGCGAGCACTCCCGTTATAATCAGCAGTTTCGCCGCAAAGGATGTTAGAATCAGCACGATCGCTGGCACAATGAAAGAACTTACCAATGATATGTCCATGAGCGCTCCGATTGATATGAAAAATATGGCAGCGAACATGTCTCTCAGTGGGATAACGATCTTCCTTGCCATTTCCGCACTTTTCGATTCCGCTACCAAGACCCCAGCCAAGAGGGCACCCGTAACTGCGGAGAGTCCTAAACCTTTGGCAACAAAAGCTAGCCCGAAAGCGAAACCCAATATACCGATCAAAAACAGCGCTCGGTCGTTGGTTGCACCAACTCTATCAATGATTTTTGGCACGAATTTTGATCCTACGACAAGAACTGTTCCGATAAAGGCACCTACAATGCTTACTGAAAGGACTATCGTAATTATAGATGCCTCACCGTTCAGAGCTGCTACTGACTGGAGCGCGCCCAAAATGCTGATCGCTATAACATCCTCCACTATGGAAATTCCGAGAAGGAGTATGGATGATTGGTCCTTGATCATTCCAAGGTCTTCCAGTATCCTTACAGTTACAACAGTACTCGTGATTGACAATGCCAAGGCCAAAAACATTGCATCAAAAAACGGAAAGCCGAGTCTTTCTGCTATGAAAAATACTATGAGAAGGGTTCCTACAGTTTCAAGTAGTGCAGTTAGGATAGAAATCCTGCCAACTGCTCGCAGTTTTGCTATGGGGAATTCTGTTCCCACAACAAACAGAAGCATAATTATGCCTAATTCGGCTAGCGTATTGAGCGTGCTCACACTGCTGATCAGACTAAATGGCGGGGTAAACGGCCCGATGATCATGCCTGCAAGCAAATACCCGATCAATATGGGCTGCTTCAACTTGTAGGTAATCGCAATCATTATAGCTGCAACTATCATGACCACAGCAAAATCCTGAACTACCAGACCCCCAAGCTCAGAATTAGGGGCAAAGAGTTTCGGAAAGAGAGACCCTATCGCGGATGCTGTGGAATTCACTGAGGAGTTTCAATATGAGCCCAATAAAAATCTACGGTAGACTACGTAACAAAATTGCATGATATTGAATTTTGATCATGCGGGGATAAATCTTACACAAGTGATCGCTCCTCATATGATTGCCCAAGAGTTATCAGAAGCGTAACCTACACAACGAACCTAGCATCACATCATGTTACCTAGAAGGAGCGCATCGCTTCGGCGGGCTCGTAACTAGAAGCTTTCCATGCAGGGTAAATAGATGCCAACACTGCGATTAGGAATCCTGCCATGACTGGGAAATACAGCATCTCTGGCGTGAAGATAACATAGAGCGCTAAGCCTCCGAACAGAGCAACCCTAGTCGTCTGGAAATAAAGGGCAGTTGCAGTCCCTAATACCGCTCCGCAAGCAGCACCGATTGTTCCTATGATTGCCCCATCGAGTATGAAGATGAGCAGTATGTTTCTCTTTTGTATCCCCAAAGCTCGTAAGACACCAATGTCCCTTCTCTTTCCAGTCACCATCATAGTCAGCACAGTAATGATTCCTAAGGCGGTAGCCACGGTTCCAGCGTACCCGACCAGATTGATGAATTCGACGCCCTGCCTGAAACCTTCAACTACTTGTTCTCCAGACTGTGCAAGGGTTCTTACAGTAAGCTTAGGAAAACGTGCCTTTATCCAGTCTCTCACTTCCTCCGCCTGCTTTTCATCGTAAAGCCTCACGATCACTGACGTGGTTGGCCTTGTTTCTATGCCCCTAATCTTCCTCATTTCCCTGATGTGAATTATTGCAGCGTTGTCGAAACCTGCAAAACCCTGGTGCTTTGAGATACCCGTAACTATGAGCCTCTTTAAGGCAGGCTTGCCGAATACGGTTGAAACTTTGATTGTAACAGAATCTCCTACGTGTACTCCCAGATCTTCCGCGACATTCTGACCTAGGATTATTCCATTCTGGTTAAGGTCAAAGCTGCCTGCTATGATAGTGTCGGAAACAGCCGATGTGATACTTTCTAACTGGGGATCCATTCCCACAAGTTCGACCCTGTATTTTGATGTCACGCCTGATACACTCGTGAAATTTACCTCTGTGACCGTTGTCAACCTTGGGGCAGAAGCTAGGATCTTAGGGTTCTGTGCTAGTATGGATATGATCTGATAGTCTGGGTTTGTTATCTCGCCCTTGTCATTGGTTATCTGTATATGGCCGAATCGCAAATCACCCAGATCCTTGACGACGCCGTTTAATGCCCCCCCAAAGACTATGTTGTTGAACATTATGATGAATATCGTCGCCGCTATTCCCATGCTTGCAAGTAGCGTGCTACCTTTCCTCTTGAAGAGGAACTTTCTGGAAAGAAGAAGAATGTAGTTCACCGTGGGCAATTCTGTCGCCTTCTAGATTGCTTCGCCTTATTTGCAATATATATTCAGTTAGATACGCTGATTTGCTATTAGCGAAAGTTTGTACGGGCGGGCCATTTTCTTGATTGCCGTTTCCCTTTTTGCTGCGGAGGAGCGGTTTTTGCAAGTTTCTCTGTAGACCAGTCTTACAGGCCTCCTCCCTCGGGTAAACTTTGAGCCTATGCCTCTATTGTGTTGCTCGAGCCTCCTCTTGACGTTTGAAGTCATGCCAGTATACAGCTGCCCTGTTTTACACCGAATTATGTAGACGAACCAGCTTGTCAAAAGTCCTCATCCACTGGCATAACTGCTTAAATTAGATTTCCACCAATCCGACTTGGTGCAGATACCTGAAGTACGATGACGATCAAAAGATGAGATGCCCGAAATGCCAATTCTACTCGCTTAGGGAAGTTGATGATAAAATTGTCTGCAGGGTTTGTGGTTATGCGCTTTCCGCTGGTCAAGCTGCTAAATTCCGCCTGTTCAAACTTCTTGAAAATGAGGGCAGTAAGAAGTTGTAATTTTGAAAGGGCCCGGTGCGATTGATGTCGGATCTGGTTCGGGCAAATCATCATTGCTAATTTTAGACGCTAAGCTTTGGCTTAAGACAGTAAATCTAGGGTAGGTTCTTGCCCTATCGTATTCTTCAAAAAATAGGGCAAATGTTCAAACAGCGCCAAGATACAGGATGGAAGAAACTATAACATTACTACCCATCAAAATTTTAGGGAAGCAGGGAAGCTTCCTTCTGAACCAGCTAACTGCTTTAGGAGGCCGCCTTCTGTGTCTACTTTCTAGCTTTGTATTCTACTCCTGGTCATTAGGTTCTGGGATTGGTTCGGTGCTTGCCAACATCGCAATGAAGGTAGCTCCGTTAGCTGTGCCATCTGGTCCGTCCATGAAGGTTACAAGGTAAAAGTCCTCAGGTCCCGCGCTGAATTCATATGTAATGACGTGTGGCCTCCCTTGCCAGGTGTCATGTAACTGTTGCACATAGACTTGCTCTAGTTCGTCAGATCAGAACTCCCGTTGAGGAGTTGCCTGCACCCTTGGTAGATGGAGCATCCCTAGCCCAAGGAGAAGTGTTCCTACAAGTGTCGATGCTTTCCCGATATTCCTGCCGCTTAGTCCGTATGACAATTTGATCATATTTATCGGAGAAAATAGCAATTGTCAGGAGCAAAAGGGTTCGGTGGAACGGTTCGGATACCATGAACTGACGGATACCCAGCTCGTTGATACGATTCCGATACCAGGTTATGGCCAGGCGTTCCAACGCGTTCCTTATCCATCATCTATGCAACCTTGCAGGCATGGCAAGATTGTTGAATCGAAAAATCACAATAGCGGCAGTGGCTATTGTAGCGGTGATCGGCGTAATGCTGATAGCGCCCATGTCATTTGCTGCAATGTCAAGTAAGGAGTCAGTTATGGCAAATGCATCTGGACCAAATTCGTATGAGAAGTCCTTGTCCGCCCTAAGTAAGGCAGCTGAAAAATACATAGTCCCAGGCGGGGAAGCGGTTCAAGGTCTCTCTGTAGGTAGGGGTAACTTGGGAATGGCTGCAGTGGCAAGAGCTCCACCAATGCAACGAGGAGGCCCCTTCGTTGGGGAACAAATGCGCGGGAGACCTGGTAATTTCGCGAACGTGACGATAGATGCAGCAAAGGCAAAGGCAGTGGTTGAAGCGTCTATACCAAATTACAAGGTCGGGACTATCACATCAGCTGGAACCTCTTGGATTGTGCCAATAGAGGATGGGAAGGGTGTAGTCGCATCAATTGCATTGAGCAAAGTGAGTGCCTCTACTACAGATCAGGCAAAGACCACTATAGAAGACTCGTTGAAGAAGGGATGGAAGGCCGGCGAGCCCAGACTGACGCGAGTTATCTACAATGTCCCACTCCTCGATTCTAGCGGGGTAACAATAACTTATGCAAGGGTTGATGGAAGGAACGGCGAGATAATCAGAGGACCGACGACGATACCAGCTATTACCAGCGAACAGGCGAAGGCAATAGTAAGTGATGCAGTAAAGCAGTTCACCGTCGGTGATGTTAGGGACCGAGGCAGTGTCTGGATGGTAAGCATCAAGTACAAGGACAAGGTTCTCATGACTATTCCGTTGGGTAAGCTCAATACACCTACATCTGAGGACGCAATAAAAGTAGTACAAGACTCTCTAGCAAAGGGCTGGAATGTTGGCTCGCCAACGCTAGCTAGACTCATCTACAGCGTCCCCATTACGTTTGGGAACAACACCATTGGAATCATCCATGTGAACGGTGGGACTGGAGACATAATCACAGGACCTCCAGCATTACGCAGGTAAGACATCGTCCAATTGTGTAATGCCACCTACCAGAAAACGTGAGTAGCAGAGACATACGGAGAGCTTGTTAGCCTAACATGGGTGGCAAGGCTCTTCATTTCCTTTTTTTAGTTAAGTTCAGGCAGAACAACCCCTAGTAACTTGCCTAATGTAACAGCCCTATCCTTCTTTCTCTATACCTTCGAACAAACTATTGATACTGTTTCAAGCGCTGCAAAGGGAGCTGAAAGAGGCAGCTGATGACGAGATTAGCACCCAAATCCACGCGATGATGATTATCTCTTTTGGACCTTGCGAGAAAGACATGATCCCGCTAGATTGTTGATAAAGTCCCAGATTGACGTGTTCTTGCATTCTGTTTATTGTCATGAAACAATAGGACAGAACCTGCTTTACACAGATTCGCCAGAAAAGAGGACGGTTTGCCCTCCCGAAGAGGACGATCCCATAACAGACTACGGCAGCGGCAGACCTTCGATGCCGACTTCGACCTTGACTATGCCTGGTCCCGCACCAGGTTGGCGGGGGTTGTTGGCACCTTGGTTACCGTCGGTATTTGCAATGTAGATCGTCTTCCCAGAGAAGACGAGGCTCGCTGGAGTTTCAAGTGGACCCTTGTTGTCGTTCACAGAAACATCAATGATCTGCTTGTCCGGAGTCACCGCAACCAAGGCGTTTCTAGAATTGGCTACCACCCACAAATTGCCTGCAGAATCTATCTGTAATCCATCAGAGCCCACTAATTTGGCATCTTTCACGTGTTCAGTAACTGACTTTGTAGAACCATCTGGATTTAGTTCAATTCTCCAAATGCTTCCATTCCTTGTATTCGCTGCGAAAAGTATCCCATCCTTGTCGAAGGCAAGACCATTTGGACTCACAAGTTTGTCGGCAATTACCTTACCCTCTCCTCCAGTGGAAGGCACCATGTATATTGTGCCGCCACCAAAATTCGAGACGAACATGTTGCCGTTCTTGTCGAAGGCTATGCCATTTGCTCCAGGCACTCCAGTCGCCCACACTGTAGCGTTACCTGGGTTAGATGGATTCAACTTATTTGCATCCACCTTAAATATGAAGCCGACGGGCTTCTGTTGGTCTTGACCTGGCAGGCCAGAACCCGCGATATACAAATTCCCTGCTTTGTCGAAGGTTAGACCAAGCACCTGGGGTATCACCATCTGTGGGTCACCCCTGGCAGGCGTATTTTGCATCTTGGATATTCTAGCAACCACCACAAGCTGCGGACTCTTCGGATCGACCATATAGACTAGGCCTGTTGTAATCCTGTCTGCTACGTATATCCTACCTGCCTTGTCGGCAGTTATGCCCTCGCTACTCAGTGCTTTACTTGCGGCGGTAATGTTTATGTCGCCTCTTTCATTCAAAGCCAGCACAAGCGAGGAGGACAATCCTGCTTGTGGAACAAATTTCTGCGGAGGTTGAGGAGGAGGCTGTTGGGGTTGCGGCGCAGGCTGTGGTGCTGGTTGGGGTTGAACTGGAGGTGCTTGGGGTTGTGGAGGTGGTTGTTGTGGTGGAGGTAATGGAGGAGGCTGAACCTCTTGTTGAGGAGTCGTCGGCTGTTGCATGAGAATAATAGCTGCTCCAGCAAGAACAACTACAACTATAATTGCTGCGACAATCAGAATTTTACTTGGCATAGGTGAGGAACAACTTCTAGGGTTTAAATGGATTTAGTGATACGATCCTG
>CAZXXP010000031.1:8119-15524 GCA_964644785.1 uncultured Nitrosopumilales archaeon
CCGAACGGGCGATGGCTGACTTTCTAAGTTGTACCCGCCAAAGTCCGAACCGATGCTGCTGCATGGTTAGGAAAGTAGAAGCTTTCAGCGGGCTATTTTTTTAAAGAATCTTAAAGGTAAGCCTGGGTATGTTATCCTACTTTTGATACTTCAGCCTCAGGCCTTGACAACAACTCATAGATGTAATACCAAAGTAGGATTCTGCGACCTATGCCAATAGATCGTTCATGAATTCTCGGCTATACGTTTCCTTCCGTAGCCTCCTTCCGAGGGTGCCAGCCCAAGACAAGAGCTCCAGCGATAATCCCGATGACTGCCCCAACGATGAAGCCACCCAAACCGAAGAAGCTAAGAACGGAGAAGACCATTATTAGCGCTCCCCAAGTCGCATTCTTCTCTTGCGTCCTTCGAAGCATTACTGCGGAGACAAGAACCACAACTCCTGATCCCAATGCAAATGCTGCCAGTCCTCCGAAGACAAGCGGTTGGGAGCCAGGGCGAGGTCCAAGAGTCCTAGGGGGCCGAATTGACCCAGGAGGAGGCGGAGGATGATTTGCCCCCTCAGTAATATTTCTCGGGGGGAACATTCTGGTTCGAAATGGATTGTCCGCATAATCCCATATCAGGGCAATACTGCCACTGGCCACTATCAAGAGCCCCGCTATCAGAGCCAGTCCAAAGGCAGTACGGGGATACTTTTCGTAAGATTCCTTTATGCTCAAACCCCTACATCAACTCTGTCATACCTTAAGTACCAATTTGAATAGATGTAGTTAAATTACTTTGGTGAAACCATTTTGATACGGTCTATGGCGATACTGGTACTCAAGGATTTGCAAGGTTGGATCGATTGGAGAAGCTAAAGGTTCTACTAATAATCCTGATAGTTTCATCAATAGGTCTTGCAGTTTCGCTGTTTCTTGTAGCATTGAACAGCGAACCCACGGTATCTCCCTTGGAACTTCTTGCACAAATCGTGACGGTGGGTATGCCTGCCGAAGTTCCTTTCTTCATTCCTCTGGCTACTCTTCAGTTTCTGATTACAGTTTTGGCGAGCGTAGTAGGGGTGATCTACTTCCTTGTCTTGCCCGAGATAAGGAGCTATACCGCTCCGAATCCAAAACAACCTATTGGAGGCGCTGTTGGAATGGTCATGAAGACACTTAACCTAGAGGAGCAAAAGGTCGTCGAAATCTTACGCATCCATAATGGCAAGTACCTTCAGAAATACATTACAAAAGAGTCGGAACTATCAAAGTTGAAGACCCATAGAATCGTAGCACGACTCTCTGAACGTGGCCTGGTCCAAGTGACCAAAAAGGGCAACACCAATGAGGTTTCGCTTGCAGACTGGTTCTTTAACGCGATGAAGGAATAATCTTATGTTGTGATTTTTTTACGCCCGCTGCGCCTAATTCACGTGTTTACAAGACAACGATGAACGGACCTCGGATGCAGAAAAAAGCAAGGGCGGAGCGCATGCAACGTAGTTACAATTATTGGTAGACCGGAGTGGGTTTGAGCCCTCCATCAAATATTTTCAATGGTCGTGGCTCCCGGGGGTATGGGTGTTTAACGCATTCGTACACCGTCTTACCATGAATTGTGAAACGACGAATTCTGTCTCCATTTCGGAGCGGTCCCATACATACGCGGCAGAATTTTTTCTCGGTTCCCCTAAATCGCGCCCGAGTTACGTCTGCATTTTTGTTTGACAACTTTCTCACTTTACACAGGCCACAAACTTTTGGCATCAGATGGTGGACGCACCTTCTTATCTTGCTGGGTCTTTCCCTCCCTGATGGAAATGATCCTGTCGCCTTCGTTTGCGACTTCAGAGTCGTGAGTTATGACAACGACTGTCATCCTGCGCTTTTTGTTCAACTTTCTTGGAAGTTCAATCAGCGACCCTGCATTCTTGGTATCCAAGTTTCCCGTGGAGTCGTTTCCAAGTATGATAGCAGGCTCTGTTAGAAGTGCCTTTGCCAGAGCAACTGTTTGACCAAGCGTCCGTGACCTAAACTGATTGTCATAGTTGACTTGGACGATCAGCACTGTGGCGACAAAGATTGTTCCGATCAATATCGGACGCCTCCGCACCAGTTTGCCGTGAGTTTCTATTGTCTCCGCAGCAGTTGTTCTGTACAAGAGCTATAGGGACCACAAGTCGGGAGCAAAAGGGTTCGGTGAAACTTCTTTGATACCGCTAACTGGAGGGTGCCTAGTTTGATGATACGATCTTGATACCGTCTTTAGTATCGCCTACTGCCAACAATGTATGACGGAGGGATTTTGGAAATTCAGGGTTCTACTGATTATGTTGATCATTGCTTCAACTGATCTGGGGATTCCGCTGTTTCTCGTTGTATTCGGCACCAAGCTCGGGCAATCTCCCATGGAACTTCGGGGAAGAGACACCTAGTATTTTCTCTCTGGTTTTACAAGACTGTCTTCAATATAGCATGCTTTCCTTTCTTTGGAATGTCCCGCGCATGTGTAATCCGGAAGGGGCGGCATCTCTCGATAGATTTCGGTATCAATATCGTTTCACCCAACCAACCAGTAGAAACGCAAGAATTCCCAGATTCATTCTTTGGACATTGCGTTCCATTTCTGGGATCAGTCTCTCCATCGGAGTTCCTTATCTAGCGTGCGTGGCAACAATATCCCATGAAATTGCAACTGCGAACATCGTCACGGGATAAGTTGGACGACTCGGAGGGTGTCGGAGAAATGTGGATCTGGGAAGGTAAGAGGGGAGAGAGGATATCAGGGTCGAACCATCGCAACCTTCTGGAAACTGTACTGATCTACAAATCAGCGCTGACAGACGAACGGGCGAAAAATCCGCAGTCGGAGGTAGCGGTGAACGAACCTGTTAGTGATGAAGAACCGTTGTCCGAATGGTCGTTTATGGCAAACCGTGCGGTCAATGAAATCCAGAATTTCAAATGCAAAAGTTGTGCTCTTGACTTCCCTGACGAAAGAGCCTTGGGAGTTCACAATGAACTTGACCATGGAAGGATGAGTTTCGCAAGACGGTATCGGAGTTCCTAGTTCTTACGAGAAGCTTCCAGAGTGTGATAGGAGTTTGAGACCGCGCTATGCCCATGAAGTGAAGATCCTTCAGAAACCAGAGTTTGGTCAATGCTCCTGCGGAGGAATGGTAATGTATTTCGACGATGGTGGAGTCAGATGCATCGACTGCAGAAAACTCTATGGCACTAGCGTTTCAGTGTTCAGGAGGAAAAATGATAAGGTTAACCATGGAGAAAATATAGGGACTGACGTGTCTAGATCTTTCTATTGAGCAAACAAGTAGTGAGCAGATAGTGTTAGGTGTTGTGTAAGAAAATGCGACTGTAGAAAGATTAGCTACGGACATTTGTGTTTTTATACTCTTAATAGGAATATTTGATTGGTGCCAATTCGCAGGCAGTTCCCAGCGTCGCAATTCTTGCTAGCATGGTTAGTCGCGATTCTTGTTTTGGGAGCTGCACTCCCCCTTCCTCGTGCTCACGCGGACAATAGTAGCATAAAGGGAAGCGACAAGGAGGCTGGTGCTGGTCTGTACTTAGTCCCGTATTACATCCCTCCTCAACTCGGCGATTCCTCCCTGATCGGGCAATTGGCCCCTGAGGAAGACATTAGCATGTTACTTGTGCTCCAACTTCGCAATAAGGAGCGCCTTCATTCATTTCTGGAGGGCCTATCGGACCCAAAATCACAGGACTACAGACATTTTCTTAGCCCACGAGAATTCGTCGAGCAGTTCTCGCCAACATTAGCAGAATATTCCGATCTTGTTGATTTCTTCAGACACGGAAGCGTGCGCGTCTTCAGCCATGAGAATAGGTTGGTACTTGGTGTGAGTGGAAGTGTGCATGAATTTCAGGAAGCTTTGGGGGTTAGATTTTCACTCCATAAACGCGGAGATAGTTTATTCTATTCGGCAGAGAATCCCAAACTTCCCTCACGCTTTGCCTTGGTGGTAAGCGGGATAGTGGGGCTTGACAATTCCACATCGGCTCAACCATCTCACAGCATCATCCCCTTGGCAGCTAATGGGAAGCCACCATTTTCACCCCAGCAGATACGTTCAGCGTATGGTGTCACACCCTTGCTCAATAGGGGAATAGATGGAAAAGGTCAGAATATTACCATTGTGAGCGCCTACGGGAGCGCTACCTTGTCAAATGATCTTACAGTTTTTGCCAATCAATACTCCGTCCTCCGAGCTAACGGTTCCGTATACTATCCTTCTGGCCAGCCCGCAAGTCAAAACAATAGTTGGGCTATGGAGACAACGCTTGATGTAGCATGGGCTAGCGTTATGGCCCCCCGGGCTGTGGCAAATTTGGTTGTAAGCCCTACGAGTCGAGAAAGTGATCTTTTTGCTTCAGTGAATTTCGCGGTTTCCATGAATCTAGGAAAGATAATATCTTTGAGCTGGGGGAGCGACGAGAGGCCCCAGAATTCCCTTTTTGAACCCATCTTCCAGCAAGCTGTTGCCCAAGGAATTGCGGTTTTTGCGGCTTCGGGTGATTGTGGAGCTTTTGCAGGGGGATCGCCACCAAGATGCGATAGAGTTCGGCGTGCAGTTTCTTATCCCGCCTCCTCTCAGTATGTTACTGCTGTCGGAGGAACTTCCCTCATTCTGGATACACAGGATAGGTATCTTCAAGAAACAGGTTGGAATGGCAGCGGCGGAGGAGTCAGTACTGTTTTTGCAATGCCCTCGTGGCAGAAAAAAGGTGGAGTGCCTACATCCACAACGCGGGTGCTCCCCGATGTTGCAGTAGTTGGGGACCCCAAGACAGGAGTCTATCTTACTTTTAATGGTAAATTGTATGGTTTTGGAGGCACATCGCTATCCACTCCTCTGATGGCAGGTTCATTCGCACTTGCGAATCAATTACGTGGGAGCAACCTAGGATTTGCCTCACCACTGCTCTATAACCATGCCCAGTCTCCCGCCTATGGAACTACAATCCGAGATGTGACCAGTGGGTCGAATGGCTTCTATCAGAGTACCAAAGGATGGGATTATGTTACGGGATGGGGGTCTCCAGACATCAATCTCTTGGGAACCAGTTTTGCCGAGCGCCTGAGGCGGGTTGCGGTGTCAACATCAATACCCGCAGGCGTAGCTTCGACTATTGTGGTTGATGGAGAGGTGCACGATGTCCCGGCTGTCTTGTGGTTGGATGGGAGTGTGACACATACTTTCGATGCCAACCCTGCCCTGGCAGCTAGTGAAGGAGCCAGGTACATTTTTCTTGGCTGGAATGGGCTGCTGACCAACACAAGTCCTTTGGTATCGACCCAGATCACGCAGGATGGCTCAATATCATTGAGCTATAAGGCCCAATACCTGCTATCCGTAATAGGGGGATCCGAGCCGACCAATAACTGGTTTGATGCAAATGTAGAGACTCGGGTGATGAGCAGTTATGTCTGGAATGAAGAGCCCAGTAACTCTCGAATCGTGTTACAATCCTGGCGGCTAGGAAATACCAATCCTCAGCCCCTCGCAAGACAGATTTCTGGGATCTTCACCACTCCTACAATCATGATGAATGCGCCTTATGTGGTCACCTTTGGCTCAATAAGCCAGTTTTTCGTTGAGGCGATAACCCCGTTAGGCGAAACTACGGGAAGAGGCTGGTACGACGCGGGAAGTCGGGCAACTATTAGCCTTGAGCGCGTGCAACTCGATTTCGCCAACCGCACACGCAGTTTGTTCAAACAATGGTTAGGCTCGGCTATTGCGGGATTACCAACGATCACCATAACTGTAGATTCATCAAAAAAGCTGACAGCCGAATGGAAAAAGGAGTACTTACTAGCAGTCAAAGACAATTACGGTGCTGCAAGGAATGATGCTTGGTATGAAGCGGGCTCAAAGGCCCTAGTTTTGGTCGAACCAATCATAGACCAACGTAATCAGACTCGTCGTGTATTCAAGGGCTGGCTTGGTGACGCTCAAGCCACCACTCCACTTGTTGAAGTTTTGGTCGACCGTCCGAAAGCTCTCCAAGCAGATCGGACGACTCAGTATTTCATTACTGTAACATCTAGTTACGGGACGCCAAGCGGTGGAGGTTGGCTAGACAAGGGCTCGCAAGGTATTATTTCAGTAGAGCCTCTTTTCGATTCAGGAAACCAGACTCGCCGGGTTTTGACCGGTTGGTCAGGAACAGAAAATAAGGAACCTCAATTCAGTCTTGAACTCACTCGCCCCATGAGTTTTGAAGCCCAGTGGAAAACACAGTATCTTTTTTCAATCAACTCAGACTACGGACAGCCTTTCGGAGGAGGCTGGTTTGACAGGGGTTCCTCGGTAAGGGCCTCGGTAAATTCATCGCTTGTAGATCATGGGAATGGTACAAGACACGTGTTCGCAGGCTGGCAGGATTTGAGCAAAGAAAACCCAATAATTTTTGCGATGGATTCACCCAAACTAATCAAGGCGAACTGGAGAACGCAGTATTTTGTGAATGTCACTTCTCAATTTGGTGGAGCTGGAGGATCAGGATGGTATGATTCAGGTTCGAACGCCACAATCAAAGTGTCTTCGTCCGCGAACGGTTTCCTTGTGCGCCAGGTATTTGATGGATGGAGTGGAGACCTTGATTCAAAAGAGCCAGAGACAAGAATCCTTGTAGATTCTCCAAAGATCGTCACTGCAACATGGGGGACGGACTACATCCAGTTGGTCGCGGTGGTATTGGCTGTCTCTGGAGTGGCTCTAGTCGGGCTTTTGTTCAAGCGTAGAAAACGGTCAGAAAACATTTCCTCAAAGAGCGCTGGTTTTGGGTTACTGACGGGGCTAGAACAAATCGATTTTTCAGAAGATTAACCCAGGACGTCAAAAAATTCTCTTTGACTCGGGCGGCCTACAGCGCCCTCATGCGATTGTTCTTAGTATTTTGTGTTCGACTTCAGCGAGGTTCAAGACTTCCATCACCGGTGGTATATACATTCCGAAACGTCCACGTAGACCCTTTTTTAACCCATACCACCCTCCAACAGGATTCTTTGGATAACGTCCCCAAGCTTCAACTGTCCAATCGCCTGCCGCCTTTTGCTCGTCCGCACTGCCCAGCAGCATCCAATCTCCGTGCTTCTTGAGCATCGCGTGCAAGTCATTGATGCAACGCAGGTCGTAACGAAGTTTTGTCTTGCCCACTACGACCACCAGGGCTGGAGGAGTAAGGGTTTCATCGCGATATGCAATAAATTCTGATGTGCCAGGCGGCGTCTTCAGAACCCAGGGACTTTCCTTCGTTCCTTTTTCTTTCGCCATGCTATTAGCCTCGGAGTCATTGTCATTTGGGTCTTTAATTAACTAAACTTTGGCAAAATCTGCCTCCATCTTGGCTCTGGATGAGAGGACGAGCGA
>CAZXXP010000032.1:0-15090 GCA_964644785.1 uncultured Nitrosopumilales archaeon
ATAAAGGAAGTACCCAAAGAAGTCACAGTAGAAACTATCAGTCCGATATCCTATGCTGCCATAGGTATTGGAGTTGTGCTGGTAGTCATATCTGGAGTACTATTCAGCAGAAGAAAGAAGGCATAGCATAAAAGATGCCTTACCGTCGGGGTAGGGCATTACCCATTTCTTTTTAGATTCAGTCCGAACATTCTATTTCTATGAACCGAGAATACGAACATTTCATCCGTTCAGCAGGCGCAGAAGTTCTGCAATGATTTTCTCGTGTTTTTCTTCGTCCATATCGATTGACTTCAGCAGAACCTTTGCAACAGGATGGGGAATTTCGATGTTATCGGCCAATGACGATTCATTGGCTTTGTCCTCTATCTCTAGCAAACTGTTCAGGAATGACAGGTCGGGGAGTTGCAAGGCAGTTGCGTGTCCAGCCTCGAGCCAAGATATCACTTGGGAAACTACATCTGCATGCCTGATGCTGTCAGATGCTATCATCCTCAAAAGAAGCTTGCTGTATTCGTCGTTTATTTTACTTGTCAGTTCTAAGCACCGTTGCGCCGCTATAAGCTCCAACTGTAATCTTTCTTTGAGAAGCTTGAGCGATTCTCTATGTTCAGGCTTTGCAGACTGACTCTGAAGGATCTCCTGCCCCGATCTTGCGGCAGAAATTTGATAAATTACGTCCATAATCTCTGCCATTTCTATCGCACCTAAGTTGCTCCTTATCCTCTTGGCGGCCTTTTCTACCAGCATTTCTAATACGGACTCGAACCTGGCGAGTTCGTTCAAATTACCTCCTCTTCTTCCTTTGATGTATTGGGTTACCGCTGCGGGGGTTATGCTCAACACAGTTGCAATGTCCTTTACTCTGAAACCCTGCTTGGTGAGCCTTTTTGCAACCCATGCCCGCAGCAGAGGTATTATCCTCTCCTGTGTCTGGACGCCCCTAGTTTCGGACACAAGCATGATCACAATTTACTCTCTTTTAACACTTCATCCATTGCTGTTAATGACGCAGTCAACCATTTTGGCACATACGATTATCGAGGTCCTGCCTACAAAATCGACGGAGGGGATTGAGCTCTTGTGTAAGGTTAGCAAACGATGCTGGAGTGACGTTACTCTTGCCTATCGTAGTACATGAAAGATTGTTCTTAGCACACCCCAGTACTAGAGTATTTACAGTTCAAGAAATTATCATAAGGGGAAAGCTCTAATAGAGCATGGGGAGGGCTTGGCTTCCCACTAGGGCCCCTAGCTCAGTCAGGTAGAGCACCGGGCTTTTACCCCATCTGGAAGATACCCGGTGGCCCCGGGTCCAAATCCCGGGGGGCCCGCCTAAAGTCCAAACTACACCAGTCAATTTTTCAGAAAATAATCTCACGATTTAGGGCATGCTCAGGAAGATTTGAGCCAGGACCTTCTTCACTCTATCCTCCTCGCCGCTTTCTATCAGAAAGATCCTTTTAGGAACGGAACTAAAATTTCCTGCACCAACTCTTATCATCTTTGACGTTAGTCCCTTGTAAGTCACCTTACACTCTTTCCGCTCGCTAGGTCTACCGCCCATCGATTCCCTGCACATCCCAATGAGAGTTCCTTCAGGTAGTTTTAGCTTCTTGTCTAGATGTAAAAGGTAGCCCTCACTTGACATCCGCGCCTCCTCTTCATCCTTCCTGTACCTCCCCATATCATCAGCTTGACATGGTACAATTATGACCAGTTAAAAAGGACACAAGCTATAATAGATCATTTTCGAAGGACGAATTTGCGGCTGGTACAATGTCTGGAGGATGCTGTTTTCAGTTATAATTTCGGCAAATCAATGTTATAGACAAGTCAAAGAGCAAAATGATTCCATCGATTAGAGGATAGAAATCATGTTGTAGTGTGGCAGATAAACCATAAAAATTGATTTACTCTTACAATATAAGGTGCAAAAAAGATAAATGGGAAATTACCTTCGCTTGAACTTTGGACGGAAAAGTGCTCCATGCGCACAGACAGGACACTCAAAATGGCCTGGGGCCACCTCCACATGCCTCACTTTATGTCTGTCACAGAGTTTTTTACTGTCTATTGCAGTTACTGTTGTGATCATGTTTTAGTATGAGTAAGAGTAGGTATTATGTCTATGTAATCCAGGTTCTGCTTCAAGCAGGCATCTCTCTAGTTTTTCCTGCTGTTAGAACTTCGGATATTATTATTTTGAGCTAATCTTCTCGCCACTTGAAGAATCTGACAGCGAGAGAGAAAACTATGCCAGAAAGGACTACCAATACTGCGACATCGACCAATGCCGACCCATAGTTTCCATAAATCATGACATTGTTCAGTCCATCTATTACATAAAACAGAGGAAGGACGTGGGCAAATGTTTGAAGATACGCAGGCATTGTGTTAACTGGGAAGAATGTTCCTGAAAGGAACATCATCGGAAATGTAACTAGATTAGAAACTGTGCCGACAAGCATGCCTAAAGACACGAAGAGCAGCGGTCCGATAACAAGGAATGGTATTATTCCCAATGACAAGGTGATGTGGGCATCGAAGACAAGCACTCCAACGACTGTCATCAGCAAAAATGAGATGATAGTGAGCATTATGTAGAATATTATCTTGGCAGTAAGCCACTCACTTTTCCTTAGGGGCGTAAGAGAAAGTTGTTTGAATATCTTATCCCTTTTGTATTGGGAACTTATGCTTACTAGGGCGAACATGGGGCTTGTCAATACCGAGAATCCGACGAGCCCAGGAACAAGGAAATCGATGTACTTGTAGGACTGTGACTTGACAGTTAGCTGTTGAAGGGCTATGATTGGGGATCCACCAGCTCGCCTCAGATTAAACGCGTTTATCACGCCATTGGTGATCCCCGACGTAATCGCGCTAGTGGTGGAAGCGGGGTTCCCGTACACTGTAACATTGACAGCCTTGCCAGAGACGAAGTCAGCTGAGAAACCTTCTGGGATGGATATGCCATCAGAAGAAGAGTGAGACAAAAGATATTCGGACAAGTCCTTCGAACTGTCTACCAATACAAGTCGCAATGTGCCAGTGCTGTTCAGAGCTTTGATGAAATCGTCGCTAGCCTGTGTTGAACTGTCTTGGTTTTGCGCGTAGACAGTAATCGGTCCAGAACTCCCTCCCGAGAATATGGCACCGAATATCAAGATCAAGATGACAGGGAAGACGAGACCGAAGAAGACACCGATCCTGCTGCGCACGTACCCACGGCTGAATACCATAAGGTCAGAAAGTATTCTTCGGGAATTCACTGGAAACAACCTTGAATTCTAAATTTAGGAGATTTGTGGGCGTTCAATTCCATCGAGTCACTCGATCTCTTCAGTCTCTCCCAATGTGTCACCGACAAGCTTGACGAAGATATCTTCCAAACTGTCGAGCTCGGTTCGCAGGTCACCCCAGTCCAGACCTGATCGATCAATCGTTGTCAGTGCATCCAGCACGTCGCGCTTCTGCTGAATGGCGATACTGATAAGCATCTTACCATCATATTCAACTTTCAGTTTTGTATTGTTTTTCAAATAATCAACAAGATTTTTGTCACCTTTTACGATGAGCTTCTCTCCTGAGCCATGTTTGGCAACTATGTCTCTTGGTCTGCCTGAAGCGATTATTCTGCCCTTATTTACAATCGCAACTCTGTCAGCGAGCTCTTCGGCCTCTTCGAGGTAATGAGTGGTAAGGAGAACACTCCTTCCTTCTTTCTTAAGGTTCCTTATTACTTCCCATACTGCCCTGCGCGCGTGCGGGTCCAATCCCGTTGTTGGCTCGTCCATGAATAAAAGCTGGGGATCATTAACCAAAGAAAGCGCGAGCCCAACTTTTTGCTTTTGTCCCCCAGAAAGCTTGCTGAAATACACATTTGCCGAGTCTTCAAGCAAGACTTTGCGAAGAATTCCGTCTACATCTACCTTGACACCGAAGAGATCTGCGTAATACTTGACGGCCTCCCGTGGCGTTGAATAATCAAAGAACCTGAAGCCCTGTGGAATTACGCCTATCTTCTTGTGAAGCACGTATCCGCTCGTCCAAGGATCTAATCCCAAGACCATTACATCACCGCCATCCCTTTCCCTCAAACCCTCAAGAATCTCGATGGTAGTGGTCTTCCCAGCGCCGTTGGGTCCGAGAAGTGAGAAGATTTCTCCGTCGTCTACTGTAAATGATATACCATCAACTGCATGCACATAGCCGTATGATTTGGCTAAAGAGGAAACTTCGATGGCAGGCAATAGAA
Organism: uncultured Nitrosopumilales archaeon; assembly: GCA_964644785.1. Classification (GTDB taxonomy): domain Archaea; phylum Thermoproteota; class Nitrososphaeria; order Nitrososphaerales; family UBA57; genus VHBL01. Next base: position 4,262 of record CAZXXP010000032.1, read on the forward strand.
AGAACTCTAGATGAATGTTATTTATTGATTATTGCTTCTTGAGTATTGCAAGGTAAGCCTGCCTGAGATTCAGCAAGATAAGTTAAGTTTAACAGTATCGAACACCCTCCAAGCATTTAATCATGGACAACTCTGAGAGAACACGAGTGGTTCCCACCAGCAACGAGATTCAAACGAGCAAGAAAAATGCAGTAATTGGGGGAGTTAAAGAGCTCGGGCACGTAGTGTTGTATGTGGGCGATTTGGAGCGCTCAAGGCATTTTTACGGCGATATATTGGGGATCAGCGAAGTTGCTCAAATCGGGGAGATATTTGCAGTATTCTCTTCAGGACGAACCCACCACGAGCTTTTGCTTATTCAAGTTGGAAAAGACGCGAATCCAATTCCTCCAGAACCAAGGATAGGCCTTTACCACATCGGGTTGAAAGTAGGTGAAAGCGACGACGAATTGAGAGGGGCCGTTGCACGCGTGAAGGCTGCAGGGGTAACGATTGAAGGGATGGCTGACCACACAGTTACGCACAGCGTCTACATTAAGGACCCTGACGGAAACGAAATTGAGCTATACATAGATGTGCAGCCCCCTATTTGGCGGAACAATCCCAAAGCAATAATTGCCCCAACCCGTCCTTTAATCCTCTGAAAGCGTTGAATTCTGCACGAACATTATTTTGTAGGACACTTCTCCTACGGTACAGGGCATCCACACATATCGAGCCTGCTCCCACCAATGCCAGCACTATTGCTCCTCCAAGGTATGCAATATCAAGCTCGTAGCCAAGGACGTACTTTTTCCCAAGTTTCTTCCGTTGAAGCCATGTAGCGGCAGTCATTTCGAGTGCAAACAGCGCTGCGGCAAGGACGGTGAGCACCCAAAAACTACGGCAATGCCCCCCTGTAAATTCCAGCACTCCTGTTAGAACACCCAGTTTTGGGGGTCCGGCTACAGATTTCATGAAACCTTCTGTCTGCTTTCTTCCCTCTCCCGACAGTTTGGGATAGCCATGTATTACCATCGCCGCGCCGAAGATCGTTCTCAACGCCAGCAAAGCTAGATCAGAATTCGCAACTATTGGATCTGCAGTTCCTATGAACTATGTCACTAACTGTACTAGATAGTTTGTCTGAGAGGTTGAAGGAATTATAAAATGACGGCTTGATGATTCGGAAAATATACCCAGAGATTCCACCAAGGGTTGAATACTCGCTTACGGGAGATGGAAAGGAATTGGGTAAGATCATTCGGGGACCTCTATAGGTGGATAAGGACTAGGCCGAGAAAGAAACTGCCCAAGTGATTTCTTGCGCCGAATTCCAAATTATTAGAATAAGCGTTCCACAATGTCCCTTATCATCTAATTTGCCGCTAGATAGTGGCAATGAGCAAGATTGCTTTTGTAATAACGATACTGCTTCTATCAGCAGGCGCGATAGCAGCATCGTACAGTACCAATGCCGAATACGCCCTCAAGTTCAAGACAAGCCGAGGGATAAGGGAGGCTCCAGCAATTGAACAATACAAGCCACCAACCGACCCGTTGCCACAATCACTGCCTCAAAGCCAGCCAACCTCAGAATTGTTGCAGCTAGCAAAGATGGTTCTCGAATCTATTGGAATGTTCACAATGGGCACGGTAGGTCTATTAACGAACTACCTCTCCCACTACGGCATCAACCCTCAGGAAATCATACAAGATTTCGATGGGCCCGGATTCATCGCAAAGGACTTTGCTTGGGATCATGACCCTCTGACGGTATCCATTAATTTGGCAAGCAGCAACATCGATCCAGCGACAGTAGACCTACTCAAGTCAGCGATAAATGACTGGCAGGACAGAATAAGGGCAAAGGCAGGAGTTTCAAATGTTCTTTATGATGCGGCACCATTCGGAATAAAGTATGTCAGCTCCTCTGCCGATATCGTAGTTACTTTAACGGAAAAAGCAGATTCAGTTCTTGGAACCACAACGGCATACTACACTCTAGGCAAGATATACAGGGCCAATGTCGTAGTGGCGACCCAATCGGCGATGGGACTAGCATTGGACAAGGCAGACATCCAGAACATTGCGGCGCACGAATTTGGCCATGCTTTGGGACTGGGGCACAGCACAGTCTACGGAGATGTCATGTACGAATCCTACGACTTCGTTTCAAACTCACAAATCATGCACGCCTCAGCATGTGATGTTGACAGGATACTGTCTACATATCTGAACGATGGCTTCAGACTTCCTAACACAAGTAGCGACATGAGCAGCTTCAGGTGCACGGGTCTTTGAAATGGCGTTCCAAAACGTTCCTTCCTATGTTCCCAAGTTTCCTTTATTAGAATGCCTCCCTATTAATTCCGCCAAGGTGTAAAAATGAAAATCGCAGCAATAACAATAATCGCAGTTCTAGTCGCTGCGGCGCTTTTCGCAAACGTAGCGTACGCGGACAAGGAAAAAGAGCTCAAAGGCAGAGAAGAGCAGGGAAGGTTGACAGTCACCAATGGCATCATAACTGTGATAGCCACAGCACAAGGCAAGCATCCGGCGTTTTTCTGGTTTGCAAATAATCAAAACAACACAATCTACGAAGTCAAGTACAAAGGAATAATAGAATTCATTGATACAGGACAGGAAATCTTCCAGAGAAAGTTCTCGGCTGACCCCGAAAAGTTCATCAGAAGTGGAGAGTCTGGACTCAAAGGAATCAATGCATCAAGGGCAGGTAGTAATGTGACAGTTTCAGGCACCATAAGAGAGAACAAGGATAGGCAAACTGAGAGGTTATTCAACTATCTCATGCAGGAAGGCTCTACAAAAGTAGGCATTAACGTATCCAGCAGCACAAAGGTTCAGGGAGAAGTCAGAGGAGAGGTCGCAATCAAAGGCACTGTAATGGTCTCAGGTCAAGACCTATACATAAAAGCAGTTTCACTAGCCCCGTTGGAAAACATCAGATCCCAACTGACACAGATGAACCCTCCATTCTTCGAATTCAACCAAGGCAAGTGGAAGTTCTCCGGCTTTCAGCCAATTGCGTCAGGAGGGAAGGTAATTGGCTATCAGTTCAACTTCACTATGAATGATATCAACAGCAAACCATTCCAGCACCTGAATGATCAGATAGTGATCAGAAACAGGATTTACAACACAACTGTAAAGGAAGGAGAGTTCATAGTGCCAACTGCATCGATGAAGACTGACATAATCATAAAGTCTTGGAAATGGAGCATCAACTCCACTGCAGCGCAGGTGTTAAACTTCGACCTGAGTAAGGACAAGCTCGCTCTGTGGCTTGAGCTTACAGCGTTCAAAGGATCAAGAGTAGATGATGCTGTCGATGAGAAGGCAAAGCCATCTCTGACAGAAATTCGATCGGGCCAGCAGAGAATCGATACCAGGGATAACAAAACCGCAAAAGGAGAGGACGAGAAGAAACTTGAAGCAGATATAGATCAGCACAAATTGACATTCGTAAGCGAAAACAGCGTCATGGGCGGATACTATAACTTCAGCAATACAGCAAGACTGTACTCAAGTGGAGTTTCTCCAGCGCAGGGTGAAAGCGTGAAAGTTGTAGGAGCGTACATCGGCGATCAAAATAAAATCAAAGTCTACATCGTATACCCCAATTTCGGGGCGAAAAGCCTTGAACACGACCCATCAATAGGAGTTACATCGACAGCGCCCGCTAAGGTAGAGTATGCTATTGACCCTGTAGCTCTGAATGCTGGGCAGCAGGCACCAGCACCGGGAGCGCCAGCACTACAACCGGTGCAGCCCGGACAACGGACTGCGCCATCACCGGCACTGCAACCGCAGCAACCAGCTCCAGCCCAAACTTCTGCAGCTCCCGACAGTACAATGCTAATTATTGGAGCCGCGGTCGTAATAGCCGTTGTAGGCGCTGTGGCAGTTCTAGCGAAGCGCAAGAAGTAAGTGAATGCAGGCCGCAAGGCCTGCTCTCCATATTTTCAACAAAAAACTCTAATTCACCAAATACCCATGGCGATGACATGCAGAAGTCTTTGCATATCATCAATCAGGGAATAAACAACCTTGCTTACTACTGGTCCTTTCCAGAGATTATGGCCCATGACAAAGGTTTCTACAAGGAAGAAGGTATCGATTTAATTATTCACGACGTAACTCCAAGCGGAGTAGTCTCTAACAAAAGTGAGATGTACAAAGACCTGCAGAAGGAGGGAAAGCAGGATATCTACCACGCTGCTGAATATGTTTGTTTGATAAGAGCCATTGGAAATACGACGGGCAAAATAGTTGCCATATCTTCTTGGGTTAAAGGGGGAGTGAATGCAAGTTTTGGTTTGTATGTTAGGCCCAAGACAATACAAAAGCCTGACGAGCTTAAGGACAAAACCATAGCGATTGAGAAGGGAACAGGTTCTTACTACACCACGATTGAAGATTTGGAAAAATTCATTCCGAGAGGTCGCATAAAACTTCAGCAGATAGGTGACCCTCACTTCAGACTCGAAGCACTGGTAAAAGGAGAAGTTGCTGCTGCAAGCGTTATGGGGCCTTATGCGGACCTTGCTGAGCACATGGGCATGGTCAACATCATCGAATCAATAAGGAGAAAGGGCACGCTGATGATAGCGCGAAACGATATCAGCACTCCAGTACTTTCCGCATATTTGAGAGCAACCAACAAAGCTATCAGTGAGATCAATGCAAAGCCTGACGAATACAGAGTGTTCTACTCTAAATGGTTCAGCAAGATAATTCCGAGGTTTGCTCCACAGCTACAGAAGCCTGCCAAACAACTGAAATCTATAATGAAGGTTCCAAAGTGGAAAGAATGGAAACCCTATTCGAAGAGCGACTTCGAAGATATTTACAGGTGGATGGTCGATGGAAAGCTCGTGGAGGCTGGACACAAATACACGGAATTGGTCGATCCTCGAGCCTTCCGCTAGCCGTCAATTACGGTGACCTTTCCGAGCATGAAAGGGTGAGGGGTGCAGTGGTAAAAGTATGCTCCAGCATCCATAAAGGCATGGCTGAAAGATTTTTGTCCTCCAATATCCTTAGAGTCCCATGCCGAAGAGTCAGCTGTAGCAGTATGGGAGACGTCGTCAAGGTTGACCCACGTAATTGTTGTACCTTTCTTCACGGTGACGCTGGCAGGGTTGTAAACATAGTTCCTGATTTCGACGGTTACCCTGTCTGAGCCCACAATGCTCAAGCCCACTGGAACCTCGGAAGACAAAGCCTTTGAGGTCGCTGTAAAAGTCATGTTTCTGTCGCTGGGCTTGGCGTCGCTTTGCACAGAAATCGTAATTTGGACGGACACATCACTGTCCTTTGTTATCTTCGTTGAAGTGGGATCGAACTTTATTTGCGCTCCCTGAATCGGACCTCGTAGTCCAAAACTTACATCACCCTGAAAGCCTCCTACTGCCTGCAAACTGAGTTTGATTGTTCTTGTTTGTCCAGGCGACATTGCCATGTTCTTTTCAGTTGTCGTGAGAGAGATGCCGCCCTTTTCTACCCCCGGCGGAGGAGACTGGGATGGAGACGGGGTTGGATTTACGGATACTATTGTACCTTGGTTCAAAAATACAGCGGCACCGATAGCAACTGCAACCACAGCGGCAATCGCCACGAATACTAGGCTCTTCATTCAACACCACGGCTACGCTACGCACTATATAGGATGAAGCCGATGTATATATACTCAAACCGTGGGAGGTTCTAATCAACTCAGTGTGTAGCATGAGGGAAGGCATTCTAGGAAACTGCAGTATGGTAGATGCAACTCACGGCGCATTCGCTTTCCCTAATGCTACGGAACATTACGCACGAGACACCTTGGTACAGGCCGAGCATGTGAGATTAGAGGTGAAGCCAGATTTTACAAGGAGGAAACTTTCAGGCAAAGTCGCTACACTATTTCGCGCAAAGGTTGCTGGAGTCTCTGCCGTTGATTTTGACGCCGTGGAACTCGATATCAAAAGCGTAAGACTCGGGCAGGCGAATCTAAAGTTCAACCAGACGTACGGCAGATTAACTGTAAACCTAGGAAGGGAAATAAAAGAGGGAGAAAAATTCACAATTGCCATCGAATATTCATGCACGCCCAGAAGGGGCATTTTCTTCAATTACCCAGATAAGGAATATCCCAAAAGGCCCATTCAGGCCTGGACGCAAGGAGAATCCGATGAATCCCGTTTCTGGTTCCCTTCAATTGACGACCCCAGCGTAAAGGTGACCAGCGAGGTAGTGGCAACAGTTCCGAAGAAGTTCGTCGCAGTATCAAACGGGAAACTCGTGTCGCAGAAAATCAACAGAGATGGAACAAAAACATTTCACTGGTCGCACGAAATACCGCATTCTGTATACCTGATTTCGCTAGTTGCGGGAGAATTTTCCGAGCTGAAGGACAGCTACGATGGAATACCCATAGTGCATTACGTACCGAAAGGTAGAGAGGAGGATGCGAAGAGAACCTTTGCAAATACTCCAGACATGATGAAGTTCTTCAGCAAGAACCTTGGTTTGAGGTACCCTTATCCAAAGTATTCACATGTGACCGTTGCAGATTTCATCTTTGGAGGCATGGAGAATACTAGCGCAACGACACTGACCGATTCATGTCTCCTTGACAAGAGAGTGAAGATTGACTATAACAGCGACGAATTGATCGCGCATGAGCTTGCACACCAATGGTTCGGCGATCTGATAACGTGCAGAGACTGGGCCAACGCTTGGCTGAACGAGGGTTTTGCAACATATTTCGAAGCGCTTTACCATGAACACCATCTGGGGAGCGACGAATTCGCCTACAAAATGTTGGTCGAAGCGGAAGAGTACTTGGGGGAAGATAGGGAGCGCTATAGGAGGCCGATAGTCACAAACGTCTACGAGGATTCAGTAGATCTCTTTGACAGGCACCTCTACAACAAATCCGCTCTGGTACTCCACATGCTGAGGTTTGTTCTCGGGGATGAACATTTCTGGAGGGCAATAAGACATTACGTCCAAAAGCACAAAATGCAGAATGTAACTACTGAGGATTTTCGCAGGGCGATAGAGGAGGCTACGGGAAGAAACCTTGAGCCGCTCTTCGAGCAGTGGTTCAGAAAGTCTGGCTATCCGGAGTTCAAGGTGAGCTACGAGTGGAACGAAAACACAAAAACTGCCAAGGTGATTGTGAATCAGAACCAAGCTGCGAACGGGGAAACTCCTATTTTCGTTCTACCAGTTGAAATCGCAATTACCGCAGGGAAGAGAAAGGTTCATCGCCTAGACATAAAAGAGAAGCAGCAGACGTTTCTATTCCCTCTGAAGAAAGCTCCGAGCGCGGTAGAGTTCGACCCTTCTAACTGGATACTCAAGACCCTTGATTTCTCAAGGCCAAAAGAAATGCTGCTGAAAATCATGAAAGAAAGCCCAGCACCGATTGCAAGGATAAGGGCTGCCCAAGAACTTTCGAAGCTAGGCACTCAGGATGTTATTGATGAGCTGAGGTCTGCCTTCGTCAAGGAAAACTTCTGGGCGGTGCAATCAAGGATTGCCCAGGCATTGGGGCAGATTCGCTCCAAAGCCGCTCTCAGAGCGCTATTGCAGTGCATGTCGGTGAAACATCCAAAAGCTAGGAGAGGTGTCGTAAGGGCCCTTGGTGAATTCAAGGATGAGGAGGCTGCTGAGGTCCTGATCAAGGTCCTCAGGCATGATGAGAGTTATTTTGTGGAGATGGAAGCCGCAACGTCTCTCGGCAGGACAAGGTCGCAGAAGGCGTTCGACACTTTGAAAAATGCTCTTGAAAAGGAGTCATTCAACGAAGTGATCAGGATAGGGGTATTCCAAGGCCTCGACGCTCTTCGCGATGAAAGAGCCATACCTATAGCGATGGAGTGGTGTAAATACGGAAAGCCGCAGAAGGCTCGTGAAGCTGCCGTAGGGGTGCTTGGAAGACTGGCTAGAGGAAAGCCCGATGTTCTGGACTTTTTGCATAACCTGCTCCACGACTACTGGTGGAGGGTCAAAATTCACGCAATAGCATCGATAGAAGAGTTCAGGGATACTAGGTCACTAGGCGAACTGTACAAGCTAGTCGAAAGGGAACTCGAAGGGAGGGTAAAGCGTAGGGCCAAAGAGGCCATGAGGAAGATTCGCGAGGACAGGGACAGAACGCAGGAGTTCAAGGCTCTACGCGACGACCTTGATATGTTGAAGGAGGATAACAGGAAGCTCCGTGACAGGCTGGACCTTCTAGAGACCAAGTTGAAGTAGCTATTTTTTGTTCTTCCGGCGTATCGCTAGGACTCCGAAGAGCGCCAACACAACGGCGACGGCCACGATCGGGATTAGTAGATCCATGGGCAGCTGCAAAGATCCATTAGGCTGCTCTTGCCGCTGCTCTGGACCCGGCAGTGTCGGGGCGTTTTTCTGTTTCAGTATTACGACGATGCCTGATACAGGAGTATCCCATCTTTCCTGCAGTCCTCCGACTATTTGGAATAGCGAGGTTCTGCCCTTGGCATCGGCAGCTATCGTTGGCGGCAAACCCAATGGAGTTCCGAAGAACTTCTTGTAAGCGATTTCTCCATTATTAGACTTTAGCGCGTATATGTTGCCATCCAAACTGCCCAAGAAGACCATATCACCGCTTGCTATGAGCCCTCCTCTGTGAGGCACTTCTGGGATGTCGAAGGTCCACTGCATCTTTCCTGTAGACGCATCGATTGCATAGACGGTGGAATTCTTCACCATTTCGGATGGTGCCTCCACCACTTTAGCTCCGAACGAATCAAGGTCAGATGGCTGTACAGACGAAGGCTTCAGATAGTCGCAGAAGTTATACGTAACGAAAAATACTTTGTCGTAAGCTACAGCAATATCGCCCTCCATTGCACCACTAATGCCTGGACACTGCCGGTAAGCATCCTTCGATGGTTCAACTGCCCATTTTTTGTCATTGGCGTTTACGCTTGAAGGTGGGACATTGACGTATTTGACGGCTGGAGGTGTAAAACTCCAAAGCAGCCGACCACTTGCAGCGTCAATAGCGTATACCTTTCCATTTGCGCAGCCCTTGAATACTGCCTTTCTATCTCCGATCTTACCCAGAGCAACATTCCAAGCGCACCCATGACCAGCAAGGTCGTGAGAGGAAGTCTGGTAATACCACTTCAAATCTCCTGTCTTTGCATCGAGTGCAAGTATTGAAGATGAGAAAAGGTTCGGCCCCGGCCTCCTTGTGGCGTTGAAGTTTGGAGCCGGCGCAGAGGTACCTACATAGACAATCCCAGTTTCTTCATCTACAGCCCAGGCACCAAAACCTACTCCTACTCCTACTCCCCTAGCATCTCCCCAGTCTCCAGCTACAGGGTCGACGTTGCCCTTTCCTTTGAACAATGCACCCCAGTTTGGGTCTCCCCCTGCTGGAGGCATGAGGAAGAACCTCCACAACAATTTCCCGGTGGTCAGGTCAAAACCGGCAACGAAACCTCTCCCCGAATCAGCCCTTCCACTTACACCTGTGCCGGTTATCAGCACGTTACCTTTTTCATAAAACACAGGGCCGTAGAGCATCTGACCCGTATAATGGCCCGCATTGCCAACCACGTTCTGACACATCCTTCCCTGAGCCAAATCGCCAAGAAACTTCGGAGTACCTATTGCCGAATCAAGAATCACAATACTGCAGTCTGCCAGCGGCATGTAAACGTCTCCGTTATGGTAGCTTAGACCATAGAGCAGGCCTGATTGGTATGGCCTGATTTCAGGTATCTTTTGAACAACATCTGTCATGTTAACAGGGTACGAATAGCTCCAGAGCGGGTTTCCAGTTTCTGCTTGATGCGCGAATACTGTCATATAGTTAACCGGGAAGTATGCTATGCCTCCTACCACGATAGGCATTGCCGAAGAACCCGATAGAGGATCAATTCCTGCTATGGGTGGAGGGATTGGAAATGCGGTCGTCCAGACATCACTTATCTGCGCAACGTTATCCTTCGTCAGCCCCGTTTGAGGGTTGAAGTTGGTTGCAAGTTTGTCGTAAGCAGGGTTAGCCCAGTTGAACCCTCTATCAACCTGCTGCCTTTGTCCAAAAGCGTAATTCGATCCGACAAACGTTCCAATAAAGGCAGCCCCAAATATCAGCATCGAAAGAATGGATGCGTGCATGAGACCACGCGTGGACATGTGGCCACTCGATCTTGTGAATCTATTTAAGGGTTCAGCACAAAAAGCCATATAGCATAACTGCTACTGTCAGGGCAGAAATGGATGCTACAAGAAGCCTTCTCGACAGGGAAACCTTCATCAAACTACTAAAGGGGGAAGGGAACGATAAGTTCCACACAAAACATCGATTCAATAGGATGATGTTTGAAGGCAAGCTCACAAAGACGCAGGTAAGGGCATGGGTCGTAAACATGTTCTATTACCAGCTGAACATACCGATGAAGGACGCTGCGATAATCTCCAATTGCCCCCTACCTGAAGTCAGGAGGTTTTGGATTTCCAGGATTCTTGAGCACGACGGCTACGGAAAGGTTGAAGGCGGGATAACTGGATGGCTGAAGCTTGGAGAAGCTGCAGGAATAGCCAAGGAAGACATGATTTCAGCAAGGTTTCTGCCAGGAGTGCGTTTCTCTGTAGATTCATACGTGAACTTTGCAAGGACTAGGCACTGGGTCGAATCGGTCGCAGCATCACTCTCCGATCTGTTCTATGAAGCTCTTGCAGAGAGGGTCAGATCATTTGAAATACACTACCGCTGGGTAAAGTCAGAGGGACTAGCATACTTCAGATCGAGGCTAATTCAAACCAAAAGAGACAGCAACATAGCGTTGGACATAGCA
>CAZXXP010000033.1:0-3968 GCA_964644785.1 uncultured Nitrosopumilales archaeon
TCTTTAGGTACTTCCTTGATTACCTCTTTGATCACTTCTTTAGGTACTTCCTTAATGACTTCTTTGATGACTTCCTTAGTAACCACTTGAGGCTGCGGCAGTATATCAGGCAGTCCGTACGTAACGAGTGAGCCGTCCACTTGGGTCACCCAAGCCGGACGTGACCCGCCCTCCCCACCTACATGCAAGAAGATCTTCATCTTGCCGTCTTTTGAGGCACCTACAGTAGGCATGACGTTAACAGGAATGCCGAAGAACTTCTCGTGAATCAGTTTCCCTGTTTCAGCATCTAGAAACTTTAAGTTACCATCCAGCGAGTAGACCATCGCCATTCCACCCGTGATGCTAATTCCACCTCTGAAACCGAAACCATCGATTCTATATGTCCACAATTGCTTTCCGGTATTTACATCTATGGCATAGACATTAGAGTTGAGGAGCTTTTGCATTTCTAAATCTGATCTGACATCACCGCCAACTCCTCCCGCAGGTCCTCCGCCAAGAACGCCAATTCCTTGGTTACCGAACGGTACGACGTTGGTCACTCTATGTCTCACAGGGTTGTTAAATGCGCCTAGGTATACACGCTTCCCATCATACGCTATATCAGACTCCAAACATGCGGTAAAGCAGGTAACCAAGATTTCTGCTTTGCTCGGGTAATGAGGCCAAGGCTTGCCCATATCTGCCTTTGTCATCCTGCAGCAGGCCCCGGGACCCGTAGGACTGTTGGTATCTCTATCAACGCCGTAGTTGATATTCCTTAGCGTAGTCGGTGGGTCAAATACCCAAAATGGTTTGCCGGTTGCTGCGTCAAGAGCCACGACCTGTCCGCTCTTACATCCCTTGATATACGCCTTCTTTCCTTGCACTTGGCCTATTATGCCTGCCCATGAACAGTCATAGTCCCATAGGTCGTGAGGATTCCATTGGAACCAGAAGACCATTTTACCTGTCCTCGCATCAAATGCTGTTAGCCCAGAGCCATGTAAGCCAGGACCGTATCTGTTTGTAAGATTGGTATACGGACCTTGATCTCCCCAACCCATGTACACAATGCCAGTTTCAGGATCTAAAGGATAGTTTCCCCATACGGGAGATATAGCACTTGCTGTGTGAATTCTACCAAATGTTGGCGAACCTTGGACCATATCGATCCAGTCGTTCTTAACAACATCATCGGCGACATCAGTACATTTTGTAGCCAGATAAGTTGGATCTCTGTTTCTTGCAGGATAATTGACGCCTTCGAGATACTTCGGATATTCAAAGTACCATCCATTACCATTGACAGCTTTGCACTCATTAATAGCCCAGTCAGGATCGCCCTGTGCTGGGGGCATTACGAAGGTTCTGTAGAGTCTCTTTGGATTTTGAGGATCAGTCATATCGAATGCTGTAACAAATGCTCTTCCACCTTGACCACTTGCTGCGCCTACTGGGAAGAACATTATATTACCTATGAACTGAGGTGGATGTGTAGAAAGTGCGGACATGTATCCCTGATTGCCAAGTGTTCCTATCACACCTGTCTTTGGATTCCCGAATTCTGCATTTGTACCGCAAAGTTGTTCCACACCGAGCGTCCAAGCTGTTTTTCCTGTGTTTGCATCGACCGCGTACATGTTACAAGATCCTATAGAACTTGGTATAAGCCAACCCTTGTCGCGATAATAATTCAATGCATGTCCATGTCCACTTGGTTTTTGCAGCCATGGATAGGTTGCTACCATCTTGTCCAGATCAAGAGTATGCGCATAGGTGTTGTTCCACAGTAATTTTCCGTTGGTTGCGTCTACTGCAAGTACCCTGAAATCATTCATCAATAAGTAAATTATACCATCAACTATCAAAGGCGGGTTCATCGAACCAAACCGTTCTGGAATTTGCCCAGGCTGCTTGATGTGTTGATAGGGGAAAATCCACTTTGTTTCTAGATACTGTACGTTGTCCTTAGTTATCTGGGTTTGAGGGTTGTAGCTGCCTCCGTTACCTTCGTAGTTGATTTTTTCCCAGTTTGCACCCACAGGTGCCTGCTGGGCTTCTGCCAACGGTACTGGGGACGGTGTCTTCACAGAAACTGCTATTGATGATGCTATTAGGAGTGTCGCAACAATCAGACTCCAGACGCTTAGTCTTCGGGCCATAGAACCGAAGTAGGTATGTGTGTATTTAGGCTTTCCTATAACAATTGAAAAGAGCCGCTTAAGCCTCTTTGATAGATTAGGATATACGGCGTTAACAGTAGCGTTAACATCGATAAGCCTAAATAACTATTGTTATAGGTTCAAAACCTGAACTTGCTAGAGACTATCTTTGATTCAGCAGGTCCTCTTGTTTTAACAGCAAGGGAGGCTCTCGAAGCTGCACTTATCGTTGGTGTCATCGCCGCATACTTGAAGAAGGGCGGAAGGTCAGACCTGAATAGGTATTTGTACATCGGGGTTGTTAGTGCAGTCATTGCAAGCACAGCTCTTGGTGCTCTAGTTCTGCTCTTTTACGGATCTTTATCCGGAGTAATTGCCGAGCTCTTCGCAGGTGGAGCATCATTTACAGCTGCAATAGTTTTGACATACATGATATTCTGGATGGCAAGGAATTCGCGCAAGGTTAAGGGGGAAATAGAGGCCAAGATAGATTATTCTATGTCGAGCAGGCATCTGCTGGGTATAGCAGTACTCTCTTTCGTGGCAGTTGCAAGGGAAGGACTTGAAACTGTACTCTTCTTATCAGCTTTTGCAGTAAGAAACATTACTTCTACAATAATTGGAGCGATCGTAGGGACCGCATTTGTAGCTGCACTTTCAGTTACGATGATGAAGGGTATCTACAGGTTGAATATTTCGCAGTTCTTCAAGTACACATCGATAATACTTGTAGTGTTTGCTGCCGGGCTGGTAGCAGGAGGGCTCAATGAATTTGCAGAGGCTGCCGAGAACTCTGGTCTGATGCTCGGGCCCCTGTTCAGCAAAGCATACGACCTTGGAATACCTGACAGGAGCTTGTTGGGAAGTGAGGGGTTTGTGGGGTCCATTTTGAATGCTATCATAGGGTATAGGACAAGTGCTGATTGGGCTCTTGTCTTGGTCTACTTTAGCTATTGGTTGATTGTAGGAACACACGTCTTCAGGACTTATTGGCCTTCGAAAAGTTAGTTTTCAGTGCCACGCTTATATACAAAGAAGTTTTGCGAAGTTTTGTGGGTGTCACAGACGATGCCGAACTACAAAAGATTATGGAGAGAAAGGTGCTTGAAATGCGGAGAGGAGATATGAAGATGGAAACTCATCAGGATTCGATAATTCTCAGCGATGCGGATTTTCAAAGAATCATAGAAAATTCCACACCTACAATTGTGGACTTCTGGGCGGAGTGGTGTGGACCATGTCGTGTAATGCACCCGATTTTCGAGAAGCTTGCAGGTAAGTATGCAGGAAAGATGACCTTTGCCAGAATGAATGTTGACGAAAACCCGAGGGCTCCTTCCGGGCTTGGGATATTCTCCATTCCGACATTCGTGGTATTCAAGAACGGAAAGGTTGTCGATTCTGTAGTTGGAGCCATAGGCGAAGCGGGATTGGAGAGGGCTATACAAAAGCACGTATCATAGTTTCTTTGGCTCCCACTCGACATCCTCTATATCCTCACGCTTGTTGGCAAACCTCGCAAGCACGAACAACAGGTCGGCAAGCCTGTTAAGGTAGATCAAACACTGCTCGTTAATGGCTTCTTTCTCTTTTAGCGCAGCTACTTTTCTTTCAGCCCTTCTGCAGACGGTTCTTGCAACGTGCAACAATGATGCGGTATTGGAGCCTGCAGGCAGGACAAATTTTCGCAAAGGTGTATTGTGCTCTTCGATTTCATCTATGATATTCTCAAGCCTCTTTACATTGTCTGCAGTTATTTGAGGCGCACTTTTCCTTGCAGGAATATGTAAAGGAGTTGCAAGGTCAGAACCGAGGGCAAAA
>CAZXXP010000033.1:3978-14945 GCA_964644785.1 uncultured Nitrosopumilales archaeon
ATCGCCAGCGAGTGAAAGTTCCCACCGTCGCCTAGGGCAAAAAGATCTTCCTGTATGCTTTCGAGAATTTCTGCAATCTTCTCATCTTTTGCAAAAGACCTTACAAGACCTATCTGTGAATTTGTTTCGTCAACATCTCCATACGCATCGACGCGTAAGGATGCCTTGCTTACCCTCCCTGCACCGAATAGACCAGTTTCTCCCTTGTCACCAGTGCGTGTGTAAATCTTCAAATGCTTTTTGGATGACAAATGGGGATTTAAGGCTTGGACTTTCCGTTGAGTTTCTTATGCAGATCAAATAAGGAGGGTTCCTGACATATTTCAACTGAACCCGGACGCACGTCTCTCAGCATCTTGATAGTTTCCGCAGGGCTCTTGCCCTTAGCTATGAGATAGGCTGCAAGTATTGTACCGGTTCTGCCCTGCCCAGCATGGCAATGAACAACTACAGGCTTCTTCTCCCTTATTGAAGAATCGATGAATTCTACGGCTTCGTGTAGCTGCTTCTGCGAAGGGTTAGTATGGTTAAGAATTGGAACATGTTTGTGTGTCAAGTTTGCACCCGTGAACCATTCCCCTGGAGGAGAATCTTCTGTTAAACTCAAAACAGAGGCTATGCCTTCGGAAACGTAGAATTCAACTTCTTTAGCCGTGAAAGGCATCCCAGAACCGGCAATTTCATTTTCAATAATCCAGCTAAAGTTTGTGGGCTTTGAAAATGTCCTCCCGTAAAGCCTCCTGTAGATGTTACCCACGGTACTCATATGTACATACTATACCGTAGATGTTATTAAAATAAGCGCCGATATTATGCTTTGAACGAATGACCGCAGGCACAGGACGAAACTACATTAGGATTATTAATCTTGAAACCTGAAGCCTCTAGAGTTTCGATATAGTCAATTGAACTTCCCCTCATGTAATTTGCACTTGCAGGGTCGAGAAAGAGCTTGACCCCGCTTTCTTCGATCACAATATCCTCTTCGCCTGGAGCCTCTTCAAGAGCCATGCCGTAGGTTAGACCTGAGCAGCCCCCTCCAGCAACATATACTCTCAAACCTGCTGCTTTAGCTTCGTCACTGGTAATAAACTCCTGAACCTTCTTAGCCGCTTTATCTGTGATCGTAATGAGCTTCTGCTGCTGCATCATTTCTAATCTGTATTATCCTATAACACCCGTTATATTAAGCGTTTCTGCTCTTATTCCTACGGTGTTGCATTATCGGTTGTTCGTTTTGGTTGTTGCATTTTGGTCGGTACAGGGATTATTAATCTCTGAGTTAGTTATGATGCTGTGAAATGTGCTGGTTGTCAGTGCAGTCCAAACGAATGTAGGATAAGCCCTTCCCCACTTGATTGCCCAGATTGTTCATTAGCAGAGTGCTGTTGTTGGGGTGCTATTCATCATCCTGAACAATCTTAGTATTTAATTGGTTCAGGCTTTTCTTTAACAAACTCATCCATGTTTCTTTGTCTAATCCTGTTTTTTTTTAAGCTGGCGTTTGCCCCCTTAGCGTTTGATGAGGCCTTATGAAATTGTATTAGAGCATTTGCCCATTTCTTAGAGGAGTGTCATCATTTTTCCATCCTCTCTGCACCTTGTTTCTTTCCCTTATTGTATTGTAGTCTTATAGTAACCCCTCCGTAGATATGCTTGGCATGCCCCACGGGAAGTCATGCAGCGCGGGCAACAGAAAAAGGGTTAAAACACTCCGAAAAGGAAGCAGTACAGATAGTCTTGCGAATAGCCATAGTCGGTCTCGGAGTAGCGGGTTCGTACCTTGCCTACCAGCTCAGGGACCAGCACAAAGTTGTTGCATTTGACAAGATGCCAGCCTCCAAATACGATGCGGTATGCGCTTGGGGTACATCAAAGGACGGAATAGCCAAATTCGCCAAGGACTGCGGACTAAATTTCGAGGATTACATCATGCACACCGGAGAGAGGATGCTAGTCGACATAGGGAAGGAAACCTTTGACATTCCGTTGAAGGGCCTGGTATGTTTTGACAAACTAAAGTTCATTCAGGACAGTGCAGATAAGCCAGAAACCCATTTCGGTTCCTGGGTTAACAGATCAAATTTCAAGAACGATTTTGACATGGTAGTTGATGCGACAGGGCTCAGCAGGCCTTTGCTTCCAAGAATTAATAACGATCAAATGATACCGTGCGTACAGTACAAGGTAAAGTACAAGGATCCTCCTTTCGACGATTTCTACATAAAACCTTTCGCCGATCTGGACGGATATTTCTGGTATTTCCCTCTTGGGAATGGGTACGCGCACGTAGGTGCAGGAGACTCCAAGAAAAGGTACCTCGAATTCCTCCACAGATTCCTCAAGGAGCATGACGGCCAAGTGATCAGTAAGACGGGCAGACCCGTCAGGATAACCCCTCCAACAATGTGCGAACCCTTTTTCGATGGAAACGTCGTTGGCGTTGGAGAGAGCATAGGCACAGTCTATTCATTCCTGGGTGAAGGCATCATCCCGAGTCTGCAGTGTGCATCACTCTTCAAAGACAACGTTGAGAATATGAGCGCCTACAGAGCTCAGGTCTTGCAGCATTTCAAAATATACGAAACGGTTTACAAGTTCATCAAGGCTAAGATTGAAGGTAATTTTGACATGAAAACCCAGTTCTTTGGATTAATGTCCATGTTCTTCCACATGAAGTTCAACGAAAAGCGCTATGGATTGGAAATCAGATTGTCGGACATGTTAAAGGTGCTAAGAGCGTAGATGTAATTACTCCTCCATAGTAGATCAAATAAAATTAACATAGAATATTATTCGCAATAGAGTTGCGTAGCTGAATGCATTGATACAATACAGCAGAGCATCCGATGTAAGAGATCTTGCATACTCGATAACAGACAGATTGAACTTGGCGCACGTAAAGAAGGACAAATTATTGTTCTACAGGTCCATAGGCTCCAGATCAAAATACACCAGGGCGAGGATACACGGATTGTCAAGAATATGGAACGATGCTTTGGAAATTGACCCGCTTTATGTCATAGAGGTGATAAGTGAAAGATACGATGGTCTTCCCGATCATGAAAAGGAGAGGGTTGTCATACACGAGCTGTTGCATATTCCAAAAGGTTTCAGCGGAGGTTTTGTTTCGCACGGCCCCGCCATATCTAAGCACAGAATAGAAAGTCTACACCAAGCTTATCATGGGTCTCTCAGGGAGTAAATTCTCGCTTTAGCAGTTCCAAGAACTCCGGTATTTTTGCAGTGGGGATTCTTATCCCGCTAGCTTTTGCGTGCCCCCCTCCAGCACCACCGAGTTTCTTGGCAACTCTGTTGGCGATTTCTCCGAGATGGTGCCCGTCATTATAGTGTCCTCTCATCGATACTTCGCTGAAATTGTTGGGTTCTTTGCGTAGAGCCACTCCAACAGGCACCTGAAACTCTCCGATGAGCAAGTTTGCAACCAAACCAAGAGAATATTCTTTCGATTCTGCATACGCGAAGGTTTCATAATTCTTCCCCACCTTGCCCACTGAAAGAATCAGCCTGCTGATGTTTTCAGCCTGCCTTTGCGCAAACTCTACAACACCTTCTATCTGGTGCGGAGCCTTTAGCTGCGCCAGAGAGTCAACGATTTTCATTAGAAAGTCTTGGTTGCCTCCGCTGTATGATACGGCGTAAGCGAGCATAGTCGATTCCATGAGTACGTATTGCCTGTCGAAACCTCCTATCAATTCTCTGGCAATCGGGCCATGATCCATGTAATCTGTTACTGCAGCATAGCACGCCAGCAGAGCTGCCCTTCTCGGAAGTTTCTCCTTCAGGTACCAGTAGGTATGTACACCGGCACATTCCTTGGGAGAATTTACCACCTTTGCGCCCGCATCGGCAATTTCTTTTCTTAGCGGATCAGAAATGGGATGATGGTCTATGTAAGTGACCGTCCCCTTTGACGATAACCTTCTAACTTCTTTTACAAACCCCTTTGCAATAGTTTCGTTCATCCCGAGGTCACAGATGTAGACCTCATTGCCTTCCTTGACTTTGGGTAGAATGCTAAGTATTTCTCCATAATCTGTTAGATGTACGGCAGCGTTTGTAGCGAGCTTTACCAGCGCTGCAGACGATAAGCCGTCTACATCCTTGCTGTGCGAAATGCAAACCGCGTTTTTCGGCATTCTAACCCGCTCTAAAATACAATCTACAAAAGATTGTTGCAAAAAATAAAAGACGCTCGCGAGGAGCGTCAATCGGCTATGGAGGAACTGGTGCTCCTTCGATTCCTATCTCTACCTTCGCAATTCCTGGCCCTGCGCCTGCTAGTCTTGGCCTGTTCCCAGGTTCGTTAGCAGACCCGCCGAACGCAGCAGGGGTAATTTCGAAATCTGCATTGGCAATGTATACTGTCTTGCCCACTATGACAAGGCTTGCTGGAGCCTCCAGAGGTCCATTGTTGTCGTTCTTTGCAACATCTATGACCCTTTTGTCTGGAGTAACAGCTACTAGCGCATTTCTGGCATTTGCAACTACCCAGACATTTCCTGCGGAATCTACCTGCAGGCCGTCTCCTCCTACAAGCTTTGGATCTTTGATGTATTCTGCCATGTTCTTAAGAGTGCCATCTGCGTTGAGCTCGATCCTCCAGATGCTTGCATTTCCAGTGCTTACGACGTACATTATGTTGTTCTTGTCAAATGCAATGCCGTTGGGCGTGCCGAGCTTCTCTGCAAAGAGTTTAGCTTCTCCTCCAGTAGGAGGTACTATCAAAATAGTTCCTGCACTAAATGTTGAAACGTACAGGTTGCCATTCTTATCAAAAGCTATTCCATTAGCCCCAGGTACTCCAGTCGCCCATACAGTAGCGTTGCCTGGATTAGATGGACTTAGTTTGCTTGCATCTACTCTGAGTATGAAACCCAAAGGCTTTGCTAAATCCTGACCTGGCAGGCCAGAAGCGGCTATGTACAGATTCCCCTGCTTGTCGAATGTCATTCCCAGCACACTCGGGATGACCATATTCTTCCTTCCGTCTCTTGTTGTAGCTTCCATCCTCGGAACCTTTGCCACTGTGATCAGTTTCGGATCCTTCGGATCGACCATATACACTTCTCCTGTAGTTATCCTGTCAGCAAGGAACAACCGTCCCTGTTTGTCGGCTGCAATACCTTCGCTGCTTAATGCCTTATTGGCCGCTGTAATGTTGATATCCCCTCTAGGGTTCATTGCTATCACAAGCGAAGCTAACAGACCTTCTTGAGGGACTATTGGCTTTGGAGATTCTGGAGGCTTAATTTCCTGCTTAGGAGGTTCTGCAGGCTTGGGTGCCATTGATTGTTCGGGTGCTGGCTGCTGCATCAGGAAGATGCCCGCGCCTATAGCTATCACAACGACTATTGCTACCGCAACAATAGCTTTATTGACCATGCCTTTGAATGTCTATAGCTTATTAATTATCTTTCCTAGGGTTTGCTGGGGATTATACCCACACCTCGCATGAGAAAGGGCGCAAGGATGCATCTACAACAGTCGTACGAAGTGGCAGTCAGGCAAGAAATATTGCCTTCTTAGCGATTTTCCCTCCGAGATCCATACTATCGCCGTCCAATCTCTTCCTCGCTAAGATTTTTCTTCTTCGTGCCCAGATCAAAGAGCTCCTCGGAGACTCGTGGTCCGTCAAGACAGTCTTTTTCCCCAACTTGTGGGCTGGACTCTCCTAGCAAGGATCTTTGTAGCGCTATGGGTATGGATATAGGTCTGGATCTTAACGCTATCTTTCGGAAGCATCCATCAGCTAGGACTATAGGTTAGCCTAACCCGATCCGACTCCAAAGAAAAACATCCGAACTCCGATAGTATCATCCGAACAAGACTGACAAATACCTTACCGTTCTATGAAATACGAACGCCTTGGTCAAAGCCTATTCAGAGGATGCAAGAAGAAAGGTAGTCGATCCCTGGATCAAACCACCCCCATCAGCAAAATAACGAAGATTGTGGTCCCCAAAAAAAAGCAACCATCTCAAATATCATAGATGATGAGTGTGTGTGCGATCCTGAACTCGCCGAGCTCAGGGAACTCAACGAAAACCTCAGGAACAATAAGATCAGCGCGGCAGAGGCAAAAAAGGCTAACGTTCTTGCTGAAATAATGCGAACAAACGACGTCGATGGTAGTAGACTTCATCCAGCCCTAAAGTTCTACGAAGACTCGCGTTTCGATGTAAGAGTAGACGGGTTGATAGAGGTTGGACTGTGCATGATCAAGCTTGAAGAGGAGCATAAGGTTTCTTATGATGATCTCCTCGCATAGTTTCACAAAATGAAGGAGTCAGTGCGTATCCTAGAAAAAAGGAGACAGCATTCAGGATAGCTCAGGGAACGTAAAAGGGAACTGGATGATCTAAGGGGTTAAGGGTGATAAAAGAGGAGCCCGAGAATATCACTTGGAGGTGAGAGATCTTGACAAGTCGATCGAGGATGGACAAAAGGTTCTATTAACTTAATGTCAGCTATGACGTAGGTATGCTCCTAAATCAGAAATACTTTGTGGTTTAGCTGTCATCAACTTGAAAGAGCCGATTTTTTGCATGTTTTAATAAAACCCCTTTAGAATATTCGTTATGGTCAAGCGTGTACTTCTGGTCATCTCTGCTGTTCTTGGTATCATAGGGTCTGTTCTTGGGGCTTATCATGGCTATGGAGAGATTCTGCAGGAGAGGGATACGCCTAAAGGGATAGTAATAAACGCCTTTTCGGGAATCGACTGCCCTCCAGCATTTAATACTAACTGCTTCCCTGCGATGACCATATTACCTACAACTTTCATGGTCTTTGGGACGATAACGGTCATAATTGCTTTTTTTGTACTTGCTTGCACCATTCTCGTAATCATTGGCAAAAATGCTGGGATGATGTTGCTCGCAGCTTCCGTACTGCTTCTCTTAGTTGGAGGGGGTTTCTTGCCTCCCATATTGGGAACTGTTTCTGCATTGATAGCTCTCTGGGCTAATAGAAAGACTACAGGTCAGCCTTAGGTTTGTACGTATTCAAGAGCATCGAATTTACAGTTACAGTTATCGACGAACTTGCCATAGCAATGGCTGCAAATATTGGATTAAGGAGCAAGCCCGTGAACGGGTAGAGTATTCCCGCTGCAACAGGTATCAAAGCTATGTTGTAGAAGAAAGCCCAGAAGAGGTTCTGTTTTATCTTTGAAACTGTTCTTCTGCTCAGTTCTATTGCAGTTACGACATCTTTGAGTTCATTTTTTATTAGCACAATTCCTGCAGTTTCTTTTGCGATATCAGTTCCACTCCCAATTGCAATGCCGACGTCGGCTTCTGCAAGTGCCGGTGCATCGTTAATCCCATCGCCGACCATGGCAACGAGCTTCCCCTGAGCTTTTAGATCCTTTATGACCTTGGCTTTGTCCTGAGGTAATACTTCAGCAAGCACATGGTTTATACCTAGCTTCTTTGCTATTGCGTCTGCAGTCCTTCTATTGTCGCCCGTTAGCATGTAAACCTCCACTCCCAGACTTTGCAGCTTTTTTACTGCACCAATAGAGCCTTCCTTCAATGTATCTGCAACAGCTATTATCCCTGCAAACTTTCCATCAATTGCTATTAGCATGGCAGTCTTTCCGTCATTTTCCAAAACCTGCATCTTCTCCTCTGCCCCTTCAATTGAAACATTCCTGCTCTGCATGAGCTTTCTGTTTCCCAGCAATACTTTCTTCCCAAGTGTTGTTGCTTCGACTCCATGGCCGGGTATGGCCTCAAAATCAGTCGCATCAACCAACTTTAGACTTCGCTCTTGCGCCCCTCTCACAATAGCCTCCCCAAGAGGATGCTCGGAACCCTTTTCAGTAATTGCCGCCTGTTGAAGTATTTCGTTCTCTTTGAATCCTTTGAACGCAACCACATCGGTAAGAGAAGGCTTGCCAACCGTCAATGTGCCTGTTTTATCAAATACAATAGTTCTGAGCTTGTGTGCCTTTTCCAGATACTCTCCGCTTTTTATGAGTACACCGTTCTGTGCGCCCTTTCCAGCACCAATCATTATAGCTGCAGGTGTTGCTATGCCTAAAGCACACGGACAGGCAATTATTAGGACGGATATGAGAACTGTAAATGCTAACCCAAAGGGCATTGAAAACGCATAGTACCATATTAGGAAGGCTCCAACTGCTACGGCAATAGTTGCAGGGACAAAGTAGGACGAAATCACATCTGCTAATCTTTGAATTGGTGTCTTGGATACTATAGCCTCTTCAACGAGCTTTACTATCTGCGATATTGCTGTATCCTGACCAACTTTCGTTGCCATGAACTTCAGAACGCCTGTCTTATTGATAGTTCCTCCGATGACTTCATCTCCAACCTTTTTTTCTACGGGCATGCTTTCTCCCGTAACCATAGATTCATCAACAGAGGAGTAGCCCTCTACTACAGAGCCATCTACAGGTATCTTCTCGCCAGGCTTTACTAGCAATGTGTCTCCAACTTGCACATTCTCAACAGGAATTTCTACTTCCTGCGAATCACGGACTACTCTTGCTAAAGTTGGTTGCAAATCAAGAAGTTTCCTCACAGCTTGCGATGCCCTGCCCTTTACAACATGCTCCATTGTTCTGCCAAGGAGTATGAAACCTATGATCAATCCAGATTCAGTATAATAGACTTGAGGACCCGTTGCTGCAACTGTTGGAAGTAAACCGGGGAAGAACGTAATTATCGTGCTGTATAACCACGCCGCACTAGTACCCGTTGCGATAAGGCTGTCCATGTTCGCTTGTCTAGCTCTAATGGCATCTCTGGTTCCCTTGTAGAACCTCCATCCAGCTATGAACTGAACTGGTGTAGCTAAAAGAAATAACAAGAAATACTCTGATATGATGAATGGTATAGGGTAAACGTACTCAAAGATGGCGGTCAGACTTCCAAATATCAGTGCAAACGATGTCCATATCTTAAGAGACCGGAATTCAACTTCTGGCTTGAGGAACTCTTTAAGACAGTTCTCGCTGCAGAAATAGTACGTAGTTCCCCTTCTCGTCGCTTTGAAGGGCGTCTTCGTCTCATCAACATACATTCCGCAAATTATGTCCTTAGCCATCTAATCACTGCTGAAATAAAATGGAACTAAATTACTTATTTCGAGTGCCCGTAGCGATGCGGATCTTTGTCAAATGTTGCCTTGCAACTAGCCGAGCAAAAGTAAAACATACGTCCATCGTAAATTGAAGTGGATCTGGTCTTCTTTAGATCTACTAGCATGCCGCAGATAGGATCTTTTTCCATTTGATTCTCTCTAAGCAGTTTTTGCAGCTGTGGTTGGCTTCCATGTAATGGCAAGTATTCCTCCGACAAAGCCAAGTATCGCTCCAATGAGGAAGCCGCCCATGCCGAAGAGGCTGATCAGAGAAAATACAAGTATTATTGTACCCCACGTTTGAACTTGAGCAGGCTGGCTGTACAGCATAATGGAGCCTATCAGTATGATTACTCCTGAAACTACGCCCAAGATTGTCATCATTGAAAGGAAGCCTCCAAAGCCCATGCCTCCCATCATACCCTGCCAGCCGCCCATCGTTCCACTCATTCCTCCCATCATGCCACCCCACATAGGCATCCCTGACGAAAACCACATCATGCCCGTTCCTCCTCCAGCTATTGTCAGTACTCCCGCAATCAGGCTCAACACGAAAGGTGTAGTTGGTTTATCGATATCACTCATATACCATCAGTCTCTATTGGCCAGAACAGATACTTATTCACACGCATATCTAAATGGAAAGTTATGGCATTAGCCTTATGATAATCGCTCCTGCAAAAATAGAAACTTGCTCATGCAGACTTTACATTTGTAAAGCTTAATTACAAATTCATTACTATGACCTGCAGTTGCCTCTAACGCTTGTGCGCGCGCCAAAAAAGCTCCTGCTACAAGCACAACGATAACAACGGCAACAATTCCTACAATAATCCCCTTGTTCATAGAATTTAGTAGGATTGCCAGCTACTAATTTGTTGCTAGGCATGCGAATAGCCAAACTTAATTGCTTCAAGTTCTACAAAGATTACTGTTGGACGCATACAAGTGTATCATTAGCAAATTGGATGTAAGAGAATTTAGTTCAGAAAACGTTCCCGAAGAATTCAAGACAAAAATTCTGGAAGCTGCGAGGGCGACGGGAAGCGGTCTAAACATACAACACTGGAGGTTCATTCTAGTTCAGGAACCCAATAACATCGGACGGTTGGCACAGGATAGCAGTAGCGGAAAGTGGGTTTCTCATGCAAACTTTGCCGTCATAGTGCTTACAAATCCGAACTATGCCTTCCACATGCTTGATGCTGGTAGAGTGGTTCAGGACATGCAATTGGCAGCTTGGAACCTTGGAATCGTGTCTTGTATATTTACAGGTATAAAGGTGGAGAATCTCAGAAAAGACTTCGGCATACCCAAGCAAATGCAACCAAGCGTCGTAGTAGGTTTCGGATATCCTGCGAGAAAAATTCTGGGAAAGAAGAGCCGTTTACCTTTGAACAAAATAGCATTTCTTGAAAAGTATGGCCATAGCATAGAAACTACCCATTGAGTTCTCGAATTTATACGGGGGAGTACTTTTACAAGGATCATCTTTTAGCTTTATTACATGATCCCCTAGAGGCATTATCATGGACTTTCTCCTTCCTCGCGGTATGCGTGATCTGGAGCCCGAGGACTCAGACTATTACGAAGCTATAAGGCAGGGGTTTGTAGAAACGTGTAGAATTTACGGCTTCAGATTGATGGAGCCTTCTCCCATAGAGATGCTGTCAACATTGGAGGCTAAAAGCGGGGAAGCCATAAGGAATGAAATTTACTACTTCAAGGATAAGAGCGATCGAGATGTTGGATTACGATTCGATCTTACAGTAGGCATAGCAAGGTATCTGTGTTCGAAGAGGGACAGTAAACTTCCAGCCAAGATCGGAAGT
>CAZXXP010000034.1:0-14902 GCA_964644785.1 uncultured Nitrosopumilales archaeon
ACCTTAGATCTGAGCTAGTAAACCTGCTTGAAACGAAGGTCAGCCAGATAGAGAAGCGGCTGGACGATGCTAGGAACAGGCTCGAGCAGATAAAAGGCCCTGCACCGATAATAATTCAGGAGGGCGGAAAGCCTACAACAGAAGAATCAAAAGACAAGAAGGCCGCAAAGAAGGAGCCTGCGGTGGACGATAAGGTCAAGGACATCAGGAATGAGGTCTTGGAAGCTCTGGCAAGATTAGAGCAGATGGATATAGAGGACTAAAATTGTCTTTACAGGATGCAATGAAGAAGATGGGGGAGAGCGCCGCCTCTTTCGTCAAGAATGACTATGTAGTCGGGCTTGGGAGCGGCTCTGCAGTAGCTGCTTTTGTAAACGCTCTTGGAGAGAGGATGAGGAAGGAGGGTCTGAAGGTCACTGCAATACCTACTTCGATGCAAATCGAGCTTGTAGCGGAAAGCCTTGGTTTTGTTTTGGAACGTTACCATCGCATAAACGACATCGACATCGTCGTTGATGGAGCCGATCAGATTGATAGCATGTTCAACATGATAAAAGGTGGAGGAGGAGCTCACCATAGGGAAAAGGTCTTCATAGAAGCCTCAAAGAAGAGGGTTATCGTTGCCGACGAATTGAAATATCTAAAGTACCTTAATAGGAGCGTCCCAATTGAAGTTTCCATCTTTGCAAGGCACTTTGTGTGGAAGAGACTTGAAGCCATTGGAGGGAAACCAAAGATCAGGACGCTCGAGAAAGGCTACCCATTCTTTACGGAGAATGGGAACATAATAATCGATGCTGAATTTGGCGAGATCAAAGACCCTCCGATGCTGGAATCGCAGTTGCAGAAGATACCAGGCGTTGTGGCCAATGGCGTATTCACCATGAAGATCGATGTCTTCTTCAAGGCCAAAAACAACGGAACCATAGAAAAGATAGAGCGATAGCAGAATTACGTCCACATGCAAATTAAACCTTCCCAACAACTACCTTATTTCTTACGCTTCCAATCTTCTCGATTTCAACTTCAACCGTATCGCCAACCTTCAGCAGCTTGGGGTGAGGTTTCCAGAAAACCCCAACTCCGGGAGGGGTGCCTGTGGCTATAATGTCACCAGCGTCCAAGGTCATTACCCTGCTCACAAAGGAAACTATAGTCTTGACATCGAAAATCATGTTGGCAGTGCTAGAGTTCTGCCTTGATTCTCCATTCACTCTGCTTCTTATTTTCAGATTTTGAGGGTCAGGGATTTCTTCTGTAGTCACTACCCAAGGTCCGACAGGGGCGAATGTATCGAACGATTTGCCTCTGGTCCATTGGCCGTCTTTGAACTGAACATCTCTTGCAGAAACATCGTCAAACGCAAGATAACCTACAATATTTTCATACACCTGCTCCTTTTTTAGAGCTCTGCATCTCTTGCCTATTACAACTCCCAGCTCTGCCTCATAGTCCAGCTTGGTTATGTAAGAAGGATACTCTATTGCGTCTGCCGGCCCTGCAATGGCTGTATATGGCTTCATAAATATTACAGGCTCGTCAGGAGGTTTCACGCCCTGCTCCTTCGCATGGTCTTTGTAGTTCAAGCCTACGCAGATGACCTTCGGCCTGCCGTCTACAGGGGCAAGAAGATTAGCAGAACCTATATCCGTAGCTTTGTCGGCATTTTCCGTTGCTGAAATTAGCTCCGCTTTCAATCTGGCGTTTGTGGTGACCAACTCGAAGAAATCGCAGATTGAAGGGGGCAGTTCTCTGCCAAGACTCTTTTCAAGAGTTTCCCTGCTAACGAATTTTTGATAATGTACAATTCCGTAGGTGCCGCCGTCCTTTGTTGAAACTCTGGCTATCTTCATGGATTCTTTAGGTAAAAACCCACTTATAGAACCCTTACACATTACATACATTTGGTTCTGCAGTTCTTCTTGCACCCTGCAGTCGCAATTTGTGTTGTATTTGTATCTCTCTTTGTACTTCGGAAGTATGGAAAGATAGAGTCAAAGAAGGATCAGGATTATGTATAGAGTCAGGCTTGAGAGATGAATAAAGCTTCTGACAACATCGACTCTTTTAGCGACGGGCAAAAGAAGGTCAAGAAGATAGAGAGAAACTTCGTATATTGATCAAAGCTTGAAACTGATATTTGAAGTTCAATGCAGGAAGGATCATAAGAAAGTACTAAGGGCGCAGATGCAAAATCGGATCCTAAGGCGATAAACTTCCTTATGGGTCAAATAATGAATGCTACTAAGGTTAGAGCCGATCATGGACTAGCCAGAAAGACGATAGAAGAGGCCATTACGGCCAGAACATAACTACTCGAGAACACTTAGCTTGCCTAATTTTCCTACGTTTAACTTGACCTCTCCCCTAAACGAATTGGTATAACCGTTTTCCACCTTTACCCTCGCGCCGACCTTCACTACTTCTATTTGATCGTCCCAGAGAGACAGTTTAATCGTACCTGTATCGTCGCGCAAATCGGCTTCTGCAACTTTAGCCTGCCCTCCCATTCTTAAGTTGACAGTTCGTGGCTCAGATATGTCAGTAACCTCACCCTCTGCATCGACGTTTCGCATATTATCGTGGAGTTCGTTTATCTTCATTAGGGTTCCCTTGCCTTAGTGGACAAAGGCTTGCCATATATCTACTTTTGATGACATCAGGCTATCTGCATTTCAGAATCTTTGTTGCCGCATCGCGCAGAGCCTTCACGGCAGCTAATATGATAAGAGCTGTAGGGAGAGCTGCACGACCTATAGTAATCGTGGGTACTATGTTAAGAGTATCAGTGAAATCCGCATTTCAAGTTATGGATAGCGTGGGCTATCCAGCCAACCTTTTAGGTATCCAGAGTAACTAACGGACAGGATGGAACGCAAGGAGTTAAGCGCGGCAAAGGCTTACAGGCTCTTCTATCCAAACGTCGTCGCACTGCTCAGCACGAGTTTCAACGATGACGCCGATGTTATGCCCATAATATCGTACTGCTCCCTCTCCTTCGAGCCAGCTCTCATTGGTGTTGCCATAAACCCAAAGAGTTTCACGTACTCATTGGTAAGGAAATCAGGTTGTTTTACTCTAAACATTGTAAATAGCGACATGGCAAGAGCCATCGCAGCTTCTGGGGACATTTCAGCGGAAGCCAGGAAGGACAAACTCTCAATCGTGGGAATATCGCTGGACAAGGCAAGAAAGATAAATGGGAAAACCATCAAAGGTGCAGCGGCCGTAATAGAGTGCACAGTCTTGGAAACTGTAAGGACAGGCGACCACGATTTTTTTGTCGCAAGATGCGAAACCGCTTACGCTATCGACGACTTTGAAGATTATTGGAAGTACGAGAATTACTCGCCTGCACTGTATGTAGGATCGCCTAAGGGCAAGGATCGAAGGAGCCACAGGTTCGCGAAGTTGGCTCGAAAGTTCATCCATATACAATACATAAGCAGCTAGCTCTTAAGCACCTTATTTCAAACATTACAGCATGCCCATAGATCCTATGGAGTTTCGCAGGACACTTGGTCGATTTGCCACAGGTGTTACCATCGTAACAACTTTAGACGGCAAGACAGATCATGGCATGACGGTTAGCGCTTTTAGTTCGGTCTCTCTTGATCCTCCACTCGTGCTCGTATGCTGCGACAAGAAGGCAGAATCCTATGAATTATTGAAGAAGAGTAGAGTGTTCGCGGTGAATATGCTAAGCGAAAGTCAAAAGCAGGTTTCGGTCAACTTTTCAAGTCATGATTTGAAATCCATTAGGTTCCAAAATCTAAAGATCAGGAGAGAGGTTACAGGAGCTGCAGTTTTTGAGGATGCAATAGCGTTCATAGATTGCAAGGTAGTTGCCATCCATGAGGCAGGAGATCACGAAATATTTGTCGGTCATGTCGAGAAACTGGGTTACAAGGAACGGTCTAATCCGGCGCTCTTCTATGCCGGGAAGTACAGAAAGATAGGGCCTGAAATTTAGGGCCTGCTGAACCTGTTCGGAATAGGGTACAAGACACCAGATGTTTTGTACTCTAAAGGCCACATGATTTCATAAGATATGTTGCCGTTGCTTGCCCTATGAACCTGCGCTATTATTTGTGCGTTGCTATAGGTTAAGCCCTCTGCACCTACAAAGAACTGCCCGAGAGCAGTTGTAGAACCTTGATACTTCAATGCTACAGTTCGCATCTCCTTGGCGTTGACGCTACCAGCCTCCTCGGCTATTTTTTCAAGAATCTTGGCCGCCGCGTACACTTGGGCCGCTTGCGGAGAATTGCTATAGATACCTGCAATTTTGATCAGTTCTTCGTTACTGGGGCCAAAGTTTAGGTTTCTTCTCCTGAATTCTGAGCTAGGCACCCACGAAGAATAACCGACCAAGCCGTCAACATCTCTTCCCATAGTAGTGGTTACCATTCCTGGCGACTGCGCAGCAAGGTCTGTGAATACCAGAGGTATGGAAGCTAAATTCTGCCTTAATGACGAAAGGAACCTTAATTCGACCGAGGGTGGAGCAAGTATTACAACTGCGTCTGGTTTTTTCTGTCGTATGTTCTGAATAGTATTGGTAAAGAACGACCCAGAAAGCGTGTTTGAATCATCAATTACCACAGGTATTCCCTCCAGCTGTAGAGAGCGTTTTATCGTCGAGGATACGTTTCCATAGTAGAAGTCGTCCAGCCTGATTACTGCAACTGATTTGATGGCCAGACTCTTCGCAAACCTGCCGAAATCTGTTCCCACACTGCCTGGTGTACCTCCTCCAAGCAACACGGTGTAGTTATTCGTCCTAACCATTGCATCGGTTTCAATGTTTGATAGAGCTATGTGGAATACCTCGTTTTCATCAAACACTCGTATTGCTCCACTGGCCGATGGAGGCGCTGCAACAATAGCTATGTCGACTTTGTCTTGGAGAGCTAATGTTTCATAGTAGGCCTTGCCCTGGCCCTCAAAATCAGAATCTTGGTAAACGACAACCTGTACAGGTATTTTCGTTTGCTGGCTGTTGAGGAATAAACCTCCATTCTGGTTTACTTCTGAAACCCACTGATTCAGCACGCTTCGCATAGCTCTAACTGCAGGGTCAGAGTCGGGGCCATAAACTACCATACCAACTTTGATTGACGTTTTTAGAGGCCTGTAGAAGCTCTTCAGCTCCTTAAGATCTAGGTTTACAGATCTTGCAGGTTGTGAGACTTCTGGGAAGACTTGTGCTGGAATTGGAGTCGTCTGGTTCTTGCTGGGGTTTGGTGCAGGGCTTGTGATAATATTAATACTATGAACGATGTCTGATGCAAACACGATCGCAGTAATTATCGTCAGCATCAGCAGAAAGGCGATAGCATATTTTGCCCTGCTGGAAGCCATCGACGCTATGTCGCAGGTAGATGCTTAAGAATCATGCCTTTTTGCGCCGCTTTGCTCAAGTTACTACACCATCCTGCACAAAAACAGTAATGAAAGAGGCTTGATACCCATAAATCCCTGCCAATTGTAACTCAACTATCTCATGTCCGTAAACTTCACCAAAGAAAGAGTTCGGAAGATTGCCAGAGTAGCAGAGTCGGAGGGTAAGAAATTCGACTTTATCCTACTGAAGAATGCCACAGAACCCCATTTGGATCTTTCGTTCTTTTTTATTACCGGCTTGGAGGCCGGTTTGTTTGAAGGGTGCGCTTTGATAGCCTACCCAGACGGAGAAACTAGCGTTTACACTTCCAAGCTGGAAGAGCAGAGTGCGCTAAAGGGAAGCAAAAGGTTTCACGTAATAACTTTCGAGGACGGAAACAACCTAGCAGAGCTGCTCAAGAAGGATCTTGCTGGTGGGGGGAGTTTGAAAATAGGAATAAATTCGAACGAACTCACACACACGAATTTTGACGATTTCAGAAATATCTTCCCGAAGGCGAGATTTGTTGACATCAGCTCAGCGATCATTAGGGCCAGAATGGTCAAAGACGAACATGAGATAGCGCTCATAAGGGAATCGGCACGCATAGCCAGCAGAACGTTCCCCAAACTTCTGAATCATCTGAAAGATGGCATGACCGAATATGAGGCTGCAGCATTTCTGAATTCAACGATGCAATCTTTTGGAGCACAAGGGCCATCTTTCGATACAATAGTAGCGTTTGGAGAAAATTCTGCAGAGCCCCATTATTCCCCGGGAAGCGCCAAGCTGAAAAAGGGACAATTCGCGCTCTTCGATTACGGAGCAAAGTTCAGGAGGTACTGCTCAGACATTACAAGGACTGTTGTTTATGGCAAAGCTGGCAAGCGACAGAGGGAGATTTACTCTATAGTGATGGAGGCCAACCAGCTCGGCATCGAGGCTTCAAAAATAGGCACAAAGGCAGGTGATGTTCACGAAAAAGTTTCAAAGTTTATCGATGCCACAAAATACAAGGGGATGTTCATACATTCAACAGGACACACGATAGGGCTTGCAGTGCATGACGGAGCTGTGATACACCCTGCATTCAATGGCACCATCGAAGAGAACATGGTCTTCACCATCGAGCCGGGGATATACGTGCCAGGCTTTGGTGGAGTACGAATTGAGGATGACATAGTTGTAAGGAAGAACGGAGCCGAAGTGCTAACTACTGCTCCAAGAGAACTGATAGAAGTTTAGGCCTTCAAATTGGGCAATTGTTTTTCTATTAGAAAAGCAGCTTCCTGCATAGTTGCTCGATCCTCTGACTTTGGTAATTACTGGTAGTGCGGGTGTTCTGTCGTTCTTCTCGCCATGCATATTGCCCATGCTGCCAGCCTATTTAGGCCATTTAGCAGGTGTCACACTGGTAGACCTTGAAAGTTCAGAAAAATCGAGGGTTCAGAGAAATGTTTTCTTTCATGCACTGCTCTTCGTGTTGGGCTTTGCGTCAATCTTCATCCTCATGGGTTCGGCACTTGCGTTTGTGGGCCAGCAGCTAGGCGCTTTCCAGATATGGCTTTCCAGAATAGGAGGCATCATAATAATCGGTTTCGGCATGTATACACTCAGGGTTATCCCTTCCTTACCCATACTAGAGAGGCAGAGAAGGCTCTTCTCCGTGTCTGGAGGGAGCGGCTACTTCAGCTCAGCGCTAATCGGGGCATCATTTGGCGTTGGTTGGACGCCTTGCGTTGGTTCTATACTTGCGAGCGTTCTGGTTCTTGCGAGCAGCTCTTCCACAGTACTTGAAGGTGCGACTCTGCTCACAGTGTTTTCGGTGGGGCTTGCGGTACCCTTCCTCTTGCTGGGCTTATTCACATCTAGGTTTTCGAAGATAATCAAGAAACTCAACAGAAGGCTAGCCTTGATCAATATAGTTTCTGGATCGCTCTTAATAGTTCTCGGTGTGATAGTGTTCACGAACAACTTCAGCAGGCTTCTTAGCCTATTTTTGTGAGACCATGAACTCAAAGATCAGAACCGTTGCATTTGTTCTGGTGCTGATAACGGTAGTATCCAGCATAGTCTATCTTCAGAGCCTTTCTGGTGCCCCAATAACAAGCTCCGGTGGTTTTGAATTCGCGGGTATATCGAACTGGATAAACTCCGAGCCTTTGACCATGCAAACACTAAGAGGAAAAGTAGTACTCGTAGACTTCTGGACTTACAGCTGCATAAACTGCCTAAGGACTCTGCCGTACATAGTTGCCTGGAACGAGAAGTATTCCAAACTCGGGCTTGTAGTAGTAGGAGTACATTCTCCAGAGTTTGGATTCGAGAAGAACCTTGATAATGTCAAAGATGCGGTGCAGAAGTTCAGCATAAAATATCCCGTTGCCCTAGATAACGATCATTTAACATTTTCAGGCTTTGGCAACAGGTTCTGGCCGCACAAGTACCTTTTTGATGTCAAAGGAAACCTACGCTACGACCACGTGGGAGAAGGAGGCTATGAGGAAACTGAAAAGCAGATACAGAAACTTCTTGCGGAGAACGGCGCTAACATTTCAAACATACCTTTGGAACCCGAAAACAAGTACGTAAATGCAGATCTAGGCGCTGCAGTTGCAGGGATGAGCGACGAGATGTACGCCGTTAGGGATGTCATCAATACCGATGGCCCGAACATTGCAGGAAGAAAAGTGACATACAAGGACGACGGAAACCATCGCATTGACGGAATATACCTCGATGGAGAATGGATGACTAGCGATGACTACATGCTGCACACAGGAAACAAGGGCTCTTTAGTGATAGCATATTCTGGAAGAACAGCCTCCCCAGTGATAGGTTCCCCATCAGGTCAGAAGTTCACAGCAAAGGTGCTGCTTGATGGGAATTTGGTGCCAAGAGCCGCTGCAGGACCAGATCTAGGGTTTGATCAAAACGGCAATTCGTATGTGGAGATTTCAGGCCCTCCAAGGCTTTATTCGCTGGTAAACGCAAAAGCCACCTTCGGGAAGCACGAAATTAAGGTAGAAACGGACGCCGGATTAGCCATCTGGTCGGTTACATTCGGCGCATAAAACCCCGGTTAATGTTTTATTGATTAAATGAGACCGGTTTGTCATTTAATACAAGACCGGTAGCAGAAACATAATCCGGACATTAGAGGAAGAGTAGTTATCCTCTAATATCGTAATTATTGGTTGATCGTCGAATCCGGACTATTCTGAAAGTAGTAATTTATATCTAACCAATATTCTGGACGTATGGTAAGTCATTGACTTTCGAGATAATCTGCGATTCCTGCAATTCTCTGATCTATGCAGGTTATGACCTTCGCTATGTGAGAGATGTTTTGAAGCCCAATGCCGGGAAATGCAAGAACTGTGGATCTAAGCTATCTCAAAAAGACTTTGCAGTACAGATAGTCAGGGTAGGCTCTTGACCTTCTGCATTTTTTCAATTAGGTTCTGATTGCTCATTCCAGTCATGTAGATACACTCGCCAAACGGGACCGCAACACTTTTCCGATCGATAGGTTCGTCTGATATTTTGATGCGCGTATTTCTGGCAATTACAATAGGTATTCCCTCGTCCGCTTCGCCCATTATCAGCTGAGCTGCGGAGCATAGGTCATCGGCAAGTGCCCTCTGTGTGACCCTCAGCACATTGCCGAAGAGGTCTTTTCTTCCCCGTTCGTCTTTTACAGGATCGAATCCTGATACTGCTAGCGCAACTCCAGTCGTGCCTAGACGGGTAGGCATTAGCCTGCTGTCACTCAAAACTATCCCAATCCTCTTGCCTGTTTTCTTGAAAATATGTTTCTTGACCTTCTCTGCCGAGAGGTATGGCTTTTTCGGATACAATATTGCGTGGCCATGAAACACGTTTGACCTATCTATCCCTGCATTCGGAGCTATGACGCCATTTTTTATGGCAAGCGCAAAACCCGGTACTCCGGAGAATATCGTATCGGCTTCGTCTGCAACGAGTTGAGCAAGAAAAGGATCCATCTTAAGGGATTTAGCAAGTTCTCTTCCTTCTTTTTTCACTTTGATCTTTTCAAGATTGACAACCCTGTTCTCCGACATCGAAACGAACTTGCTCGAAATTATCAGGATGTCTCCATTCTTCAGTTTCTGGCCGTTATTTTTGACAGAATCAAGGATGGCTGTGTGGATATCGAAACTGGGCAGTTGCCGTTTAATCTTAATAGCTATTAATTCTATCTTCAATAAGGCTATCCCTTTATCTCGGCGAGGATTTCGACTTCGACTGCAGCTCCAAGAGGGAGCGCATTAGTTCCGACTGCAACTCTTGCGTGCTTCCCTGCATCACCAAATACCTCTACCAGAAGGTCTGAAGCCCCGTTGATCACCTTGGGCTGATCCGTAAAATCATCCGTGCAGTTAACGAAACCACCTACCCTTACTATTCTAACAACCCTGTCAAGAGTTCCAAGCTCGTTTTTCAACACGCTCAAGGCGTTCAATGCACATACCCTGGCTGCCTGATAACCATCTTCCAGAGCAACGTCTTTTACAAGCTTCCCTTTGTATTTTAGAACTCCCCTGACAGAAGGTATCTGACCCGCAACAAAGACAAGGTTCCCCACCCTGATTGCTGGGACATAAACTCCTGCAGGTGTCGGTGGACTTGGTAATTCTATACCCTTGTGCTTCAGTTTCTCTTCTATCATTACTATCGACCCTCAAAATCGCACAATATTACGCTTATCTGCGAAAGAGCAATAATAGAGTTCAGGATAATCTTCGGCGTGTTGAGGATAGAGCATACAAAATTTGTCAGGGTACCAAAGCGCAAGATATACGAATGGTGGACGGACTTTCGGGAAACCGATCCTTCGCTTTCTGGCAAGATAATACGCAAAAGGAGAATTGTCAGCAGGAGCGGCAACGAAGTGATCTACGAAGACGAAGGAACAATGCTAAGAATTCCGTACAAAGACAGGGTCAGAGTTCTGCTATATCCTTACGATAAGTGGGTTGCCGAATACAGTTCAAGCAAGTTTGACGCAAAATCAGTATATACTCTAAAGGATGCTGAAGGAGGGACTTCAATGCACGTCGCTACTGAAATCGACTTCAAGGGATGGCTGAGACCTTTTGGAGGCGTCGCAAAGTGGGGGATAGGGAGAGCCATCGAAAAAGAATGGGCCGATTATATCAGATTGGTTGAAGAGGCTAAATAACGTATTATAAGCGGCTTTGAGCAAGGGAAGCTGTTTTGGCAAGAGTCAAGGAAGTAGTCAAAAGAGGAACTGTTACAGTTGACATTAACGATAAGGTTGCAAACATAGCAAAGGCCATGGCAGAGAACGAAATCGCCGCTGTTTTGGTGACTCACGAAGAAAAGATCGTCGGAATAATAACGGAAAGGGACTTGGTGAGGAAGGTTCTTGCTTCTAACAATTCTACAGAGGTTGTTGCTGGGATGTGCATGTCCACCCCTGTTATTTCAATTGATCCAGACTCTCCGCTGAGCGAAGCTGCGAGGACAATGTCCAGTAACAAGGTCAGAAGGCTTGCCGTCATTAAAGACGGAAAGTTAGATGGGATCATTACTGCATCGGATGTTGCAAGACATCTCGCAAACCTTGCAAGCCATACCGACCCATTCCTCAATGCGATGGCAAGAAGAGCTCCTCCAAGAGGAGTTCACAGCTGAGAGCAGATAACATAAGAAGCCGGGGCTTAAACAATATTTGTCAAAGAGCGAAATCAGGGATCGTATCAGAGAACTGAGGAGTAAGCAGGATTCCTCGATCATGATGAAGAAGAGCAGAGCCATCTGGAAGTTTCTTTTATCATTACCAGAATACCGCAGAGCTATAACTGTGGCGTTTTACGCTTCCATTGCGAAAGAGGGAGAAGTTGCTACTGTTGATATGATGGGAGTTTCTATGAAGCAGGGGAAAAAGGTCTGCCTACCGAAAATCATTTCCGATAGTCTGGAGTTTTTCAACGTCACCAACATTGAAGAATTGAAAGAGGGAGTATTTGGCATACTCGAACCAGTAGGAGACAAGATCAAGCCAGAGCAAATAGACATCGCTATTCTGCCAGGCATAGCATTTGATGCTAGGGGTAATAGGATCGGATTCGGAAGGGGCTATTACGACAGGTTTCTCAAGAGGGTTAGAAATGCATCAATAGTAGCCCTAGCCTTCGATTTTCAGATAGTTGATAAGATACCTTCAACAAAATCCGATGTCAGAGTTCACAAGATAGTCACAGAGTCAGGAATCATCGACTGTTTAAAGGATAAGAAACCTTAACTATATTCCGTTCCAATCAAGGCAAATATGCAAAGTGCTCTGTCGCTAAGGCTTGAGGAGCTTTTGGGCTGGTTCTCGCACAAGGGCCCCGTCATCGTAGCCTTTTCAGGAGGAGTGGATAGTACTCTTCTTGCCAAAGCAGCATACATGGCGTTGAAAGACGATGCAGTTGCAGTTACAGCAGATTCGCCGAGCCTGCCGAGAGACGAGCTGGAAGAGGCTAAAGAGATTGCATCTGTAATTGGAATAAGACACTTGGTAATCAAAACCAACGAACTTGAAAATCCAGAATATGCAAGAAACCTTCCCGACAGATGCTACTACTGTAAGAAGGAGCTCTTTGTTACACTAAAGCCTTTAGCTGCGGAACTAGGAATTGCAACTATCGTTGATGGGACGAATGCTGATGATCTTCGGGGCCACAGGCCTGGAGCGCGTGCAGAAGTTGAAGAGGGGATAAGGAGGCCGCTCGCGGAGCTTGGATTTAACAAAGAAGAAATTAGGGAACTGTCAAAAAGCCTTGGGCTTCATACTGCTGACAAGCCTTCCATGGCCTGCTTATCTTCAAGGTTTGCCTATGGACAGACGATAACCTTGGACGGTCTGTCAAAAGTGGAAAAGGCGGAGAAGTTCGTCAGGGAGCTAACTGGTGTCAAGCAGCTCAGGGTCAGGAACCATGGGGAGGTTGCGAGGATAGAAATCGCAAAGGAAGAAATTGGCAAACTCTTCAACGGTGAAATGATTGCCGAGATTGATGCAGAATTGAAGGCTCTTGGGTATACCTATGTTACAATAGATCTTGCGGGATATTCGACAGGAAGCATGAACAAAAACCTTCGGAAATAGATTGTAAACATGCAGATCAGGGACATTCTGGAAAAGTTTGACAAGAAGAAAATTTCTATTTCGGAAGCAGAGAAGCTCCTCAAACTCAACGGGATTGAAGAAGTAGAAGGCCTGGCGAAGATAGACGTTTCAAGGCAGCTCAGGAAAGGTGTTCCAGAGATCATACTTGCAGAAGGGAAACTGCCAGAGCATACTGCAAAGATTGCCCTCCGTGCTCTTGCCAGAAATGGAAGCGTGATAATTAGCAGGATTAGTGACGCAGATGACAAGGCCATTAGGAAAGGTCTGCCCAAAGGAGTTTCCATTGAAAAGAGTGCCCTTGCAAGGATAATCGTGCTAAGAAAGGGGGCTAAGAAAAAAGCAACCAACGGAAAAGTTGGCATAATAACCGCTGGAACTTCTGACATGGCTGTAGCGGAGGAAGCTAAAGTTGTCTTGCGGGAGATGGGCTGTAAAGCTGTGTGCACCTATGATGTTGGTGTTGCAGGGATACATAGGCTCTTTCCTTCGATCAAGATGATGATAGAGGAGGATGTCGATGCCATAATCGCAGTCGCTGGCAGGGAAGGCGCTATGCCTACCATAATTGCAGGGCTTGTAGACATCCCTGTTATAGGAGTTCCAACATCGGTTGGCTATGGGTTTGGGGACAAAGGGATAGCAGCATTGCAGTCGATGTTGCAGGCGTGCTCGCTTGGCGTTGCAACGGTAAACATAGATTCTGGGGTCGCCGCTGGAGTTATAGCTGGGCTGATAGCAAGGAGAGCGTCAAAGAGTTAGCTCGTACATCTGTCCATAATTCCCGCGATAGTTGTACTTTTCAAGTTCCTAACAAACACGCCCTTAGTAAAACTATGATGGGAGGTACGTGATGAAGCAAACTATTGGTGTTAGTATAGGGTGATGTTAGTTTTGTGTTAACTTTGCCTTTCATCGACGTTGCAGACAAAATTGCTCTGATGAGTAGTGTCACAATGTAGAGTAAATAACACTCGCATTAAGACTGCAGTTTGATCTTCAATCTTGCAGCTGAAACTGCTTCCTCTGCAAGCCTCTTTAATGGAATGTCCATCTTCTTGGCTAGTTCTCGAAGCTCTTCGTACTCCGGCTTCACGGCAATAATCTGGCCTTTTCTATTCCTTGAAACCTTTACAGAAATGGAGAGTTTCTTACGATTCAACTGTACTGGCACTGTGACGACTTCCCTTCTCGCCACATGCCTTGCTGATGTTGTTATTCTGACGCCGAGAGTACCAGTTTCCAACATGAGCTTCTCCGCAATCTCCTCCGCCTTTCCAATGTCAGAAACTACCCTGACAAGATAGCCTGGCCGCCCCTTTTTCGCTATAGTCGGTATTATGGAAACGTCTTTTGCCCCTGCATCGATTAATGATTCAGAAGCGTAAGCCAGATGCTCCCCAGTGATATCGTCGAGGTTAGTTTCAAGTATCGCAATCTCCTCTAGAGGGAGTTGGGAGTATGGCTCGCCAAGAGTCAACCTGAGAACGTTTGGAATATCAAGATCCTTTGTCCCGGCTCCCAGTCCTATGCTGAGAGGCTTCATGGATGGATAGAACTTTACGTTTTCATCTGCAAGGTTTGCTAACATGGCT
The DNA here is from genome assembly GCA_964644785.1 of uncultured Nitrosopumilales archaeon. Classification (GTDB taxonomy): domain Archaea; phylum Thermoproteota; class Nitrososphaeria; order Nitrososphaerales; family UBA57; genus VHBL01. The sequence goes on from CAZXXP010000034.1 coordinate 14,138, forward strand.
ACACCCGTAGGCGTCGCGATCTCCGATTCTACAGGTCCTCCAACTATGGCAAGTTTGTGCTGCCTGGCAATCTCAAGAACTGCAGGTCCGGGATTGGGAACTCTTCCATGCGAGAATGCGAACGTCCCTCCGCCTACAGCGACAGGAGTTGCAAACACCTTCGTATCAGAAAAGATACCTAGATCGTCAAGAGCATAGGCGGTGCCGAGAATATCGACAAGAGTGTCAACCGAGCCAGCCTCATGTAGGTGGACCTTGCTTGGTTTTTCATCATGAAGCCTTCCTTCCGCACCGGCAAGAGTTTCCAGAGATTTTATTGCAAAATTCCTTGCTTCTTTTGAAAGCGACAATGATGACAGGGCATCACGTAGCGCACTGATCATTTCATCAGCCTTTCGCTCATGGACAGTTTCTAAAGTTTCCACGGAAACGTGTTTTGCCTTGAAGCCATGCTTGACAACGTCTTTGACAGAAATCTCTAACCTGTCGCATCCTTTCAGATGCTCCTTTGCGGAGAGCATCGCATCTACAGTTTCTTTCTGATGTGCCCCTAGGTCTATTGCTGCGGCTACAAGCATATCACCAGCTATCCCGGCAGCCGATGAGTCAATGACCAGAACCCTCGATCGCACTATGATTCAGGGAGAGGCAAGACCAGCTATGCCTTATGCTTTATCAGATCGGGTTCTCATGCACCTGTTGCGCACAGGCTAGGGATTGTCTTCTGTTCGTGAGGGCTCTGCACAGCTAATGGAAGAGAACACC
>CAZXXP010000035.1:0-14760 GCA_964644785.1 uncultured Nitrosopumilales archaeon
GAGGAATGACACGATCCCGAAAGTTCTTCAGGCTGATTTCGATAGCGCACTATCTGCAGTGAAACCCTCGATCTCCAAAGAGGTTGAAGAGTGGTACTCATCATTGTACAAGAAGATTTCGAGCAGGGTCCCTAGAGGAGAAAAGGGGTTCTACGGCTAGTCTTGTAAAAATCCTGAATAAGCCCGCAAAAGTTGTTCCCTCGGCATGTTGTACCTTAGTCTGAACTTCATCCTTACAGGATCTACTTCTGTAAGGACTATTTTTCCTGCAATGAGCTGCTGCCTATCAAGCCTTACGAAAAGGTCTCCATGCTCGTTCAGAGAAAGTTCGATTTCTTGTGCAAGGCTGCCTCTGACTATTGACGGTATCCTGCCGAAAAAGATCTCAGCAAAATCTCTCGCTTCCGCACCTGTAAGATGAGCCTTTGTTGTTTTTAGAGGGTTGCCATAATGCCCCTCTGCACTGCCAACCTCAAACCTATCAATGGAAACGGAAAGCTCCTTTGCGATACTGGTAATGACCCTGTCGTAATCCTCAGTAGCGTGCAGAAAGTACGCTATCTCGACAGACTTAAACTGCATATCTTTGGGCAATATAGCAGTTAAAATAGCAAGGAGTTGATAAGCATAAAGAGGGGTTGCGATGGGCAAAAAGGCACCGAAGCTTGAGGATGTTTTAGCTGAAGAGCTGAGGAGAGAGATGTTTCTTGATTCAGGCTCCAAGTTCCGCTACGTTGACGACTGGGACACCGTGTTGGACTCTGTTTACGAATTGCCCGTGCAAATGGATGGATACGACAAGAAGGTTGCAGACCTAAAGATGATTCAGGAGGTAATTTCGACATTGAGTAAGGGAGACTTTGACGATGTGAAGAGATCAGAGAGCAGGAGGAAACAGATGAAACAATTCCACAGTGCGTTACACATGTATTACAATTTGATTTTTACAAAGAACAACGTAAAGACTGGCTATGGGGCACTTATCTACTTTCCAGATATTAGCAAGAAAGAGCCCGAGAGGAGCTCTGGAATAGTGCTTATGGCCAAGCACTGTTCAAAGGGAAAGATCAACAAGATAACTTATGAAAAGGCAGGGTTCGGGGACTTTTTGATAGAAGTCAAACCCTATATTGAAATATTGGGCGATCTGTACAGAAAGACAAGGAAACTGTAACAAGTGAACCGCAATGCTGTGCTTGGGAATAGAGTCAACCGCTCATACTTTTGGAGTTTCAGTAGTTTCGTCAGATGGTAAAGTACTGTCTGATGTCAAAGATGCCTATAAGGCTCCTCCTGGTTCAGGCATACATCCCCGAGAGGCTTCACGCCATCATTCTGAAGTCTCTCCAAAACTAGTGCAGGATGCTCTCGATATTGCCAAGGTCAAGGTTGATGAGATAGATGCGATAGCATACTCTGCGGGCCCGGGATTAGGGCCCTGCCTAAGGGTTGGAGCTACAGTCGCCAGAGCTCTTGCAAGCTACTACAGGAAACCTCTTGTACCTGTAAACCATGCCATTGGCCATATCGAATTAGGATGCTTGCTCTCTGGAGCCGAAGATCCTGTTGTCCTGCTAGTTTCAGGAGGACATACGATGATAGTTGTCTGCCATTCTGGCAGGTGGAGAGTCTTTGGGGAAACTCTTGACATTACTGTTGGTCAGCTGATAGATCAATTTGGAAGGGAAGCTGGTTTGAGCTCCCCAGCCGGCCCACAAGTAGAGAACCTTGCAAAGGCATCAGATGAATATATATCTCTCCCGTATTCAGTAAAGGGCAATGACGTTTCACTTTCAGGCGTCATTACATCTGCAAAGAAGCTGATGAATACTGGCAACAACGTCTCAAACCTAAGCTTTTCGTTGCAAGAGACTGCGTTTGCTATGCTTACGGAGGTTACGGAGAGGGCTTTGGCATTTTCGGAAAAGAAGGAAGTGTTGGTTACGGGAGGAGTCGCAGCAAATTCAAGGCTGAAAGAAATGCTCGATATAATGTGCAGGGAGCAAGATTCTAAGCTGTACTCAATACCCAGAGAAAAAAGCGGGGACTGTGGGCTTCAGATAGCTTGGACAGGCATACTTGCATATACGGCTGGAGTTACCATTCCGATTAATGAGAGCTTCGTAAAGCAGTCTTGGAGGCTCGACAGGGTTGACACGCCTTGGAGAAGCTGATCAGAAAAGGTGCCGAGGCGTCAATCTACCTCAGCAAATGGTTTGAATTTTCAGCAATAAGAAAAGAGAGGCTTCCGAAACTCTACAGGCAGAAAGCCCTTGATGATGCGATAAGGACGCAGAGAACCCTTCGAGAGGCTCTGCTGATTGCCAAGGCCAGAGAGTCAGGAGTTCCTACTCCCCTGATATACTTTGTCGACCCAAAGAAGGCCGAAATTACGATGCAGAACCTCGAAGGGAAGAGGCTCAAGGAGGTCTTCCTTGAAGATGATGTAGCTCTAAAGAAGAAACTTGCCAAAGATGTCGGGAGGATGGTTGCAAAACTGCACTCTGCAGGGATAATACATGGAGACCTGACTACTTCCAATTTTATTTTCAACAACAATAAATTGTTCCTGATTGATTTTGGTTTAGCTTTACAGAGTACAAAGCGGGAGGATATGGGCGTTGACTTGAAGCTCATTAAGGAGGTTCTGAACGGTGCACACCACAACGACTTCCAGAAACTGTACTCGCAGATTGTTGCAGGCTACGAAGAGGTTGCTGGCAAGAAAAGTACAAAGAAGGTCTTGGAAGTTGTAGCTGAGATAGAGCGCAGAGGTAGGTATGCCAGAATAGAATGAAACTTTACTTTGCAACGGGAAACCAGCACAAGTTTGCAGAGGTGCAAAGAACCATGAAAGAGTTCAGTATCGAAGTTGAGCAGATTGACCTGAAGGGGGAAGAAATTCAAGCCTATAGCGTCCTTGCAGTCGTGGAGGATTGTGCAAAGAAGATTGCCAAGAAATTTTCAAAACCATTCGTCGTAGAAGACACGAGCCTGCAGGTCGAGTTTCTGAATACCTTTCCCGGGCCTTATTCCTCCTATGTGTACAAAACGATAGGACCTGCAGGCATTCTCAAACTGCTCGAAGGCACTGAAGACAGGAACGCCGAATTTCATTCTGCCATGGCTTGCGGGGAGAAGGGTAGATTTCTGAAGAGCGTTATCGGAATAGCTGAGGGAACGATAAGCAAGGAATTAAGGGGTGCAGAAGGATTCGGATTCGACCCAATATTCATACCGCAGGGCAGCAGGAACACGTTTGGAGAGATGTCGATGGATGAGAAGAACAAGTTTTCGCATAGAGCTAAAGCTACAAGAATCATCGGGGAATGGTTATCTGGAATAAGATAATAGCATCCAAAAAACTGAAATCTGGCTTCTTTATGGCTTGCAGCTGGTGCACCGGAAATTCAGAAACTAACTTCCCAGAACAAGGGCGCTATACTGCTCTTAATCTTCAGCGCGCTGCTGGTATTCTTCGATCCTACAGCAAAGCTAATTTTCGACCTTCCTCGGCAGGTGTTGGAAGTTCTTACTCTCATTTACGTAGTCTTAGTACCGCTCTACCTGATCAGAAACAGGCTTGCCTATGTCATAGGAATTATAGTGGCAGTGCTCGTAGTCTTCTTCTTCAGAACTAGTATTCCTAGTCCGTCTCTGCCCATAGTGCCCATACTACAGTACTTCCTTGCGTTCTTGTCTCTGCTTTCTTTTAGGCAAGCTGGTCTCCGGATCGAAACGTCAGAACAGACAGACTAGACCATCCTGATCGTTGGATTCTTGATCTTGCCCTGCGTTGCAAGGCTTACAAGCACTACAGCTATTCCCTCTAAATGTCTTGATAACCTTAGAGGCCCTGCATAGAAAGCCCTGACATCATCTATCCCTTCTATTATCTTGCAGACCTTCATTGCATTACGAACATCGTCGCCACAGACAAGCACATCGCAATTAACAGGGTTTTCAATGTCAGCAAGTCTCTTGTAAGGTATTGCATGTAGCGCTGACACTATGTCTCTGAACCCCAGCTTGGCAGCTAGCGCTTCTGCGCAAGATAAGCCACGATGCAGAGATTCTTGGCCGTTCATATCAACGATAGGAGAAACTACTATCTGTTTTTTCAAATTTAAAGAGGATGACAGCTCTAAAGCTGGCCCAAGTTTCAGACAGAAGAAGACAACATCAGCAGATTGTGCTGCAGAAACGTTCTCCTCTCCTTCTATAGAGTTTGAAAAGTTGCTATAATGCTTCTCACAAATGTCTGCATATAAATTGGCGGCAGCTTTGGCCTTCGATCGATCTCTGGATCCTACGATAACATCGTTGCTTTTTGCTAGTCTTAAAACAAGACCTTTACCGAACTTGCCCGTGCCGCCTAGAATGGCAACCTTCATCAGCTCTTTGAAAAAATTAGCTAGTATTTGAGTATCAGAAAAATAATGAGGGGTTAAACCCTCATTATTTAGTGAAGGCCTTGCCTTTCCATTATGCCCTTGGCGTTCTTCTGGACATTCTTGAGTAATGAATCTAGCTCCTTCAAGTCTTCGTTGCCAAAGTCGAGCGACCTTGCATTCGCCTTCCCATGTCTTTCACGCGGGTTTTCAGCTTCTAGTCTCTTGCCTATGGCATCCCTGTATGTCTTGATGGCCTGCTGGATTTCCTGATTGGCACCCCTTACCTCCTTAGCAGCAGTGTCTACGTTTGGATCTGCCGCTGTCAGTGTCGCTTTTGCTGAATCAAGGTGATTCTTGGCTGAATTGAAATGCTTGTTCACGTCGTTCTTCACACTCTGCGAAACATTGGATTTACCTACTTCATCTCTAATGGTCTGTATTCTGGACTCCAACCTTGTATCAGGTTCAGCATTGCCTTGGCTGTTTCGTCCTTCCGAACTTCCCTTCCGAAGACATTGTCGACTGCCATGATTGCGTTTGAGAAGAAAGCCATCGCTTGATGTGTCTTGGTTATCGCCCTTGCAGTTTCATTCTTTGATAGCAGGGACTTTGCTTCTTCCAGTGCTGCCGAGCCCTTTTCTATCATGGCGAATGGCCTTGAAGCGTTGACCCCCTTGCTCTGCGCTAGATTAGCAAGTTCTTTTGCTTGGTCTCTTGCTTTCTCTGCTACAGCTATGTAGTCCGGTATCTTGCTTGCACTAGATACCGCGTATACTGTGTTTCCTATGGCTGCTGTTGCCAGTATTGCGACAAGCACCAGTCCGATTGTTTTTGCCTTCTGCATTTTTTGATGCACTACCCGTTAGTAATAGATGTAGTAAGCATAAGGAACCCTATGGAGATAGCGTTCCAATCGCTCTGGAACACTTCCCCATTGATATGTACCTAAAGTTCTATCCTGCTTAGGGCGTGTCCCTCTAATTGCCCTTACTCCCTCGGGTAGTCGGACGTTTACTCAGATCGAGTTACTAACAAACCCGCCCCTGTGTGCAGAATAAGACGGGGGTTACAATATGAAGGCAAAATAAAAAGCCGCCCATGGCCCTCTCAGGGACAACATTACCGCTTTATCGTAAAGGAGGAATATCTGGCAAACTTGTCCTCCCATTTTACGTCAATGTCGGAAACCCTTGCGAACAGAGGACCCTTCTTGCACATTTCTATGACTCGCTCTATCGCTTCCTTTTCCCCTTCTAGAACGGCTTCAACCCTTCCATCATTCAAGTTCATGACCGAGCCTGTTATGCCTTGCATAGTAGCACGGGTTCTGACAAAGTTCCTGTAGCCTATTCCCTGCACCTCTCCTTCAACGACGATTCTTGCCCGAGCGTAAACCATAATGCAGGGCAGAACCCTTACTGCTATTGCTAAAAACATTATAGTTTGCAGGGTATATGTTCGGCGAATGGTAAGTCAGGCTTCCAAAAGAATTCAGCAAGGAGATTTGATCAGACTGACGCAATTAATGGTCAGAATTCCAAGTGTAAACCCTCCCGGCAATGAAGAAGGCCTAGCCGAATTTTTGGTGCAGAAACTGAAGTCTTATGGTTTTTCGAGCAAGCTTGTTAGTGTTAAACCAAAAAGGTCTAATGTCTTGGCATTGTTATCTGGCAAAAAGAAGGGTAAAACGATTCTCATGAACGGACACATGGATGTCGTACCCGTAGGTGATTTATCGCAATGGAAGTTTGAACCGTTTTCGGGAACCCTTCATCAAGGCCGGATTTACGGGAGGGGTAGCGTGGACATGAAGGGAGGTCTAGCCTCTGCAATAATTGCTGCTAAGGCTTTCGCAGATACTTATGGAGAAGACTTTGCTGGAAGCATACTCATTGCTGGGGTTGTCGATGAAGAGGATGCAGGAATTGGCTCGAAGAGGTTAGTTGAAAGTGTAAAGGCGGATATGGCAATAGTTGCCGAAGCTTCTGATAATACGATATACAGGGCGCACAAAGGAGCGTTGTGGTTTGAAGTAACTACAAAGGGTAAAGCACTACATTCCAGCAGGGTAAGGTCGGGGAACTTTGAAAATGCCATTTACAGAATGAGCAGAGTTGTTAACACTCTAGAGGATTATCTTACTGAGTTGGAAAAGAGGAAAGATGCTCTGGTCGGCAATCCCACAATAAACGTGAGCGTCATAAAAGGAGGGACGAAGACAAATGTCGTACCAGAATCATGTACTATAACTGTCGACAGACGCCTGCTACCAAAGGAAAATCCAAAAATTGCTCTTGAAGAGATACGCAAGTTGCTTGCAAGCAAAACGAAACTGAAGAATTTGGAATATCGGGTAGCTCTGGAGAGGGAAGGCGCCATCATTGAAGAAAGCGAGCCAATTGTAAAGCTAACTAGGAACGCTGTACAAGAAGTTACTGGCAAACGACCAAGGATAACTGGCTGCATGGCTACTACTGATATGGCATTTCTCGTTAATCAGGGGAAGATTCCTACAGTTGTCTATGGACCCGGAAGTCTCGAACAGGCTCATGTTGCCAACGAATATGTCGAGGTAGAGGAACTGCTCAAGGCGGCACAGGTCTATACAACAATATTCGAAGCTGTTCTCTGCAAATAGTCATATGTATTGCCACTAGTTGCAAGTAGAATTTGGGGACGGGCATAGGTTGTTGCCGAGCTGATCCGCGATGGGAAGACAGCTGCAGATGTTGATTTTGCCTCCCCCAAGCGCTTTGATTTGTAATTACCCGGTTATCCTGATGATGAAGCGGCCGCTTATCCTGTCAAGCGCTGCCCTGATCTCCTTCTCCCTAGTGTGGAGTATCTTTGTAAGCTCGTCAATAGTTATGCTTTCCCTTCCAAACATCTGGTACATTATCCTCCTCTGAAGGTCCTCCTACAACGACCCGCTTATGGTCCAGTGAGTGGTCTGCATGACCTCTTCCTTTACGACAAGCAGCGCAATTTTCTCCTCCTCAAGCCTGTCTACTCTAGAATCAAGTTGTTCAAAAACCTCTCTGCCCTTTAGATTATCACCACATGATAATCCTCATCTGAAATGCTCCATGTGTCTTCTCTGACCCTTCTTACAACTTCATTTTGTTCGACTCTCTCAAGGCTTTCTATGTTCCTTATCTCTTTAAGGGCAAGTTCGATTGTATCACCGATTATCCCAATCGAAAGGTACAATGATCTGTTCAACCTGTAGTATTTCCTGTCCGGGGCTGCAAGCTCGCTTTTTGCTCTAAACGATGTTATCAATCCTGCACGTCCAAGGAGGGTCAGATGCTTTAGAACCGCTTGCTGGCTTACCCCCAACTCTTTCGAAAGCTGAATGAAATATTTCGGCTCATCGGCGAGTATCTCGAGTATGCGCCTTCGAGTCTCGTTTCCCAATATGTCCAGAAGCTTTCCTAAACCTGTTGCTTCGTCAGACATCGTTATTTCTGAACTACGCAATGCCTGTAAAGTCTCTAATCATTAGATACTAACTAAAAGTCAGCATTACTCGTGAAGATTCTGCATAATCCTTAATTGTGTGTTAAGAGCCGAAATTTTGTTCCGAATAACAATGAAAGTCATCAACGGAGAAACTAAACTTTTGCTGGCATTTGGAATTTCTGGCTTCGCTGCCCTGTCCCAGGAGGTAGTCTGGACAAGGTTGATGGTTCTGATATTCGGCTCAACCGTCTACGCTGTAAGCACCATCCTAACTGCATTCATGGCTGGGCTAGCTCTGGGAAGTTATTATATAGGAAAAAAACTGGGTAGTTACAAAAACCTCTACGCTCTTTTCGGTTTTGCCGAGCTTGGAATTGGAATTTACGGCATAGCATTTCCTCAAATCCTCCCCTACATGCAGTATCCCTATTTTCTGCTCTACAAGGTTCTAGGAGGCTCGTTCGTACTCTTCACGGCTGCGCAAGTACTGATCTATCTCGTCCTTCTGCTAGTGCCAACATTTCTGATGGGTGCAACATTCCCCATCCTCAGCAAGATCGTGGTTACAGACCTTGATTCGAGCGGCAAGAAAATCGGCTTCCTTTACTCTTCAAATTCTCTCGGCTCAATGGTGGGCCCCGTAATCTCGGGATTCTTCCTGATACCCATGATAGGAATAAGGTACACAGCGCTGGTAGCAGGGATCCTTAGCATCTCCGTAGGTTTGGCATTTCTCTTCTCCTCAAAGAACAACAAAAAAGCTCTAGCAGCGATCCCCATAGCCCTGCTGGTAGTTTCTTCAGGTTATGTGGCATACCAGACTCCTCTCAAGACAATAAACTTCTACTACATCCCCATCTTTAAAGACCTTGGAGAAGTTGAGCAATTCCTCAAGGCTCAGCAGACGGTATTCTATAGAGAAGGACTCTACAGCACTGTGGAGGTCATGCAGTCGGGTGGAACTCTTTCGCTCAAGATAGACGGTAGGGTGGATGCCAGCACTTCCTTGCGAGACATGTCCACGCAACATCTTCTTGCGTATCTTCCTGTCTTGCTCCATAAGAATCCCGAAAGGATTCTTAATATTGGTCTTGGAGGAGGTTTTACCATTGGGGCTTTGAAGAACCTCAATGTTAACTTAGATGTTGTTGAGATAGACGAAGCAGTTGTCGAATCGAATGAAAAAATCTTCAAGACATACAACAATGATGCTCTGAACAATGACAAAATGCATCTATACGTTACAGATGCCAGAAACTTCCTGTTTACGACGAATAGAAAATGGGATATCATAATTTCCGAACCATCAAATCCCGTGACATCATCAGTTAACCACTTATTCACAAAAGAGTTCTTTGTGCTTGCTAAGGAACACCTCAATGAAGGAGGAGTACTTGCTCAATGGTTCCCCAACGACGGTAGCATCTCCGAGCGCGAATATAAAATCGTACTGAAGACTCTGCTATCAGAATTTCCTTATGTTTCGATATGGGATGTTTCTTACGGGAAGAGGCTTTCCAACACACTGATGATAGGGTCGATGCAGCCCCAGTCTACGAGTGTTGCAAATTTCCCGAACAAAGCGATAGAAAACGACATGATAGAAATAGGGATCAACAGTCCTCAAGAGCTCAATGCAAGAATGGTCTGCAACCCAGACGGCTCGAAAAAATTTGCCGAAGATGCCGAAACTATGAATCTGGACGATCTTCCAATCATAGAATTCCTTGTGCCGCGAAACTACTTCGGCGAAGGGAAGAGGCTAGTCGAAATGTGTACCAATATCAACTAGAACTTTTGTAGCTGTTTTTAAGTCGAGTATATCATGAGTGCTTCCCATGGGAAGGAAAATAGCAGTTGTCGTGCTGGAGCATACCTGCGACGAAAGCCCGTGTCATCTTGACAACAACAGCCAAGCACAGTGGATACGGAATGCGATGCCATTGGACAAGATAAAGTGGAACTGGAACCTCTACAAGGTTACGGTTTACGATCTGACCGGCAAGGAGGAGAAAGATATTGTTGCTGAATTCTTGGAGAAGGAGGAAGAAGAGGGGGCCGAATAATGGAAGTCTATTCGGAAGAAATTCAGATTCCAACTGGCAGCGACATCAATCTGATCAACATTACTGAAAAGGTTCAAACCGTAGCTAAGAAGAGCGGAATCGCTGATGGTGTATGCCTCGTTTATTCTATGCACACTACCGTCGCCATAATTGTGAATGAAAACGAGCCGGGCCTCTTGAAGGACATAGTTGCAAAACTTGCTCACGATTTTCCGAAAAACGCAGGTTGGGAGCATGATAGACACGATAACAATGCACACTCGCATCTTGCAGCAACATACGTAGGAACTTCAAAGATTCTACCTCTAGAAAGTGGAAAAATTAAACTTGGGACATGGCAGTCAGTATTTGTTATTGAACTGGATGGACCTCGTAACAGATCTGTCTTCATACAGATTATGGGTGTCGGAGAAAGTGACTAGGTCAGCTGTTTGAGTAGAGCAATTACAGTCTGCTCTACGTCGTCTCTAATTTCTCTGACTTTTTCTATCGGTTTGCCCTTTGGGTCTTTAAAGTTCCAGTTGGCGGCTTTTTTCAACACGGGAGCGGGATACAAGCCTTCAACGCTGCATCCCATTGTTATGATTGCGGTAGCCTTATCGGCCATCTTCAGATCAAGCATCTTCGGAGTATTTTTCGAAACATCTATGTCATAGGGAGTCTTGTAGTTGATCAGTCTGCCGATAGGGTGGAATAATATATCCAGGTTGGGATTCTCAATCGCTTTCAAAACCCTTCTGGTCTGCTCCTCTTTTGGGAGATCAAATACAGAATGTATTGATACTCCCACAGTATCCAATTCTTTGAACGTCTTGTCTGCAATGTCCAGTCCCGTCCTTTAGTATGTTGACCTGCACTCCCTTCAAGATTCTGAAGCTTGCAAGTTTTTCGTTGATGTCATCAACTTCATTCCCTTGATCTACAATGCACTCCTCGTCAAGCCCTGCAGCAACCCCGAGAGATTTTGCATGATCTGTAAACGCTATATACTCAAGCCCTATTTTCTTTACAGCATCTACCATCTCTTCTATGGAGTTCATGTAGTCAGTATAGTTAGTCTGCCCCTGAAAATCGCCTTTCAATGAAGCATATTCTATCAGCTTGGGAAGTTTTTTTGTTAGATGCCAGTTCGATCTCGCCGTTATTCTTCCACATCTCTGGATGTATGTAGTCAAGGCCGAGAATTTTGTAAACCTCTTCCTCGCTCCTGCCTGCTACCTGCTTTTTCCCTTTGTTGAGGCCATTTCGTTGAGCTTTCAGCTTCGCATCATGGGCATGGTTCTGAGCGCAACGTTGTGATCTTCGTTGCCAGTGAAATACTGGATGGCGGCGCCAAAGCTCTCGCTTCCAACTATTCTCAAATCTGCATCTATGCCAGAAGAAAACCTAACATTGGATTTTGTTGCGCCCTTGCTTTGAAGAGCTCGTCCTTGATTTCATCAAACAGGGCAAGAAGGTAGAGGATCTTTACGATCTCGGAATTCTTCATTAGCTCAGCTCTTCTGCTGTTTTATGGGCTAAAAAACAAGTTTCAGGAACAAAAAAAGCACCCGTCTACGGAGACTACAAACCATCCTTTTTTCTTCTGCTTCTTACCACGAACGCAATTACAACCACAACGAATATCCCGCCTATTAATGCGACAACTGTCGGGTCAGGTCCAGGAACATTATATGCGGCACTAGCTGCTGCGGGTTGCTGCTGTTGTTGAGGCTGCCCAACACCAGGCACGCCTCCCAAACCTCCAACCCCTCCGATTCCACCGCCAATCCTTGGAGGAACTATAACCTTAATGTTTTTTTCTCCGCCAAGATTGTAGACATCGTTCCCATCAACTATTGCATGCACAACGTAGTATACGGTACCCGAAGACGGAATGTCGATGCTTGCAGAATAATTCTTTGGTGTATCCTGAGGGGGGTCTATAACTGCGAAATTTGGTGTTGCTTTTGCGTAACTCTTGAAATCCGCAGGGTTTCCTGGCTTTGTATCCCAATGTACTTCCGTATGTGAAATCTTCCCAGCCCCTTTGACCTCCCATTCAATAGTGACTTTCTGTCCAGCCCCAGCACTTGAAGGTGCGCTTGCCACTGCTATTGAAGGCGCGCCTTGGGCTACAACCGGCGTAGATATGGTTACAAAAAATACTGATAGTAAGAGCAGTAGAGAGACGAAAAGCGCTAACTTTCTGGTCAGGGGGATTCCTATCATGAGCTTTGTAGTATTATGGTGGATATATAAAAGCGAATGAAAACCTGAGAATAATTCTGCCTAGTCAAGAAGAAAGAATTTGATGGTTCGGAAATGTACTGAATAATCACGATTCATAAGAAGGCTTAATTCGAGCAATAGTATAGGAACTGTCAATGCTATCGTTAAGGCTTGCCACTATCGCATTAATTCTGCTTTCATTTGCAGCTTACGCAAGCTTTGTCGGATTTGATTCAATATTAGTCGAACCTAATAGCGTACGAATATTCCCGCGAACTTATTCCAGTGAAAGGCAATTCAACTTTGAAAATGAAACTTTAGGTAGTTTTCCAGGTGGCTTTGCTTCCTATCTTGGTGGGACTGGTTCTGCAGGAGTCTGGAAGATCGTGAATGACAGCACTTCTCAGAGCGGCCCCTTCGTAATCGCCCAGACATTACAAGATGTCAGGCCTGTACATTTTCCCATCCTTATTTTCGCCGATGAAATTTATTCAAACGCCAGAATATCTGCAAGAATCAGGCCCGTCGATGGGAAGGTCGATCAATCTGGAGGAATTGTGTTTAGGTTTGTCGATACAGGAAATTATTATGTCGCAAGGATAAACGCAATTGAGAACACTATCCAGCTGTACAAATTTCTTGGATCTAGAACTGTCTCGCTTGCGAGCATAGAAGTTCCTGTCGAGGCTAACAAATGGCATTTTTTAGAGGTTGAAACTTTTGGAACGGTAATACGGTGCTATTACGAAGGAAAGCTTGTAATTGAAAAAGAGGACAGCAGCATAGAATCTGGGAGGGTTGGATTCTGGACGAAATCAGATTCCATAACTTACTTTGACGGTTTGGTAATCAGAAAATAAATGGCTTGGGCAAACTTGATATAGCATATTACGCAATTAAAGAAACAGGACATTCTTCCGCAGTGATACAAATATTTGTCAACAAAAGCAAAAACCGATGAGTATCTGTTAGACCTCACGTCCCGCGTGTACAAGGTGGTTGTCGAGCATGGAAAGGGTGGAGTGCTCCAGAGCGAACTATGGAAAGAGCTAGACCTTACGAGCAGGGACGGATCCAGAATTGCAATACGTTTGGAGAAACGTGGCATGATAAAGAGGGATAGAATACTCCAAGGCGGCAGGTGGACTTACAAGCTCACACCATTGCGCTTCCCTGTCCAGATAAAATCTATCGAGGAAGCTCCTTGCTTGACGTGCCCAGATGAGGAAAGATGTTCTCCCAGCGGCGTGGTCACTCCTCACACGTGCGTCTTCATAGAGAACTGGGTGACGACGGACTTCAAGATCGTTCCCCAAAATCAATTAATTTCATTAATAAGGAACTATCCTTTGCACTAAAATGCGGTTAAGCGAAGCCAAAAAGGACCATTATCGTAAACTAGCCAAAGAAGAGGGTTATAGTAGCAGAGCATCCTACAAACTAATGCAGATTCAGACAAAATACAGAATATTGAGACCTAACTGCTGCGTCATAGACTTTGGCTGTGCCCCGGGTGGATGGCTCGAAGTTGCTTCCAATGAAGTCGGCGACGGACTTGTAATAGGTATCGATAAGAAACCTGTAAGGATGCAACTAGGGAACGTCAGAATTTTGACGATCGATATTTTTGATTCCGATGCCGAGTCCAAGATCCTTGCAATTTTGCCACGAAAGGTAGACGTTGTGCTTTCTGATCTGTCTCCAAATATATCCGGGGTCTGGGAAGTTGATCATGCAACGCAGATAGACCTCTGCAGGAAAGTAATTGAATTGCTCCCCAAGATTCTAACCAGAGGAGGTTCTGCTGTCTTGAAGGTTTTTGAGGGGCCACATCTTAAGGAATTTGTAAATCAAGCTGGTGTTAGGTTTGGCTATGTGGACCTCGCAAAACCGCTTGCAAGCAGAACTGCGAGCAGCGAACTGTATTTGGTCTGCAAGAATTACTCAGGCTGACTTCAGAATCTCTTTCAAGTGAAGAGTAGTTACATCTGTCCTTAAAGCCCTCGGATTTAGTATGGTTCTAGCGGCTCTGAAACCTTTCTTCTGCAGTATATCAACAATCTTTGATAATGGTGGAGGAGGTATACCTAAACTGCTGCATAATTTGTCTATTACGAAGTAGGTTTTGGGGGCTCCTATTTCGGCTAGTGCACTTTCTAGCAACTGCTTTGAACTTTTTGTTGGAGCAAACTTTAGCGATTTTTCGATCATCTGCCTGTCAAAGAGCTCACCGATCCACAGAGGTCCCGCAGATTTCGTCTTCTTTCCGCATTCTAGACATCTTGCTATAACAACGTTATCGATGACTCTTGCTCCGCAGGAAAAACAGTGCGACACGTACCCAATCTCTTTTGAAGTTGGGACAGGCTTTGCGTTGATTACGGCATTAATCTTCGCATAGTGTTTCGTAGTGTGGGCAAATACAGGACTAATCCCTAAATCAAGCCTCATCGCTGCAAATGCTAGAGCTCCATACAGTATTCTGACGGAAATTTCGTGACAGTATTCTGTATTCAAGGAGTTACTTCCATATTTTCTGAAGCAAACTTCTGGGTAAACTCCGCACAGTACCGCTCCGTCAGTCGCAGTTGCTGAAACCATGCCTTTAATCTTGCACGCCCGTACTG
>CAZXXP010000036.1:0-1895 GCA_964644785.1 uncultured Nitrosopumilales archaeon
CTTTGGATGCGTCACCTGCAACTTTGGATGCGTCACCTGCAACTTTGGATGCGTCTGCAGCAGTCTTGGTCGCCTCTCCTGCTACCTTCGTAGCTTCTGCGGCTGTCTTTGCTGCTTGACCTGCAGCAGATACGGCTTGCTGGCTTTGCATTTCCAACGGAACTAGTTGCGGCGAGATTTCCACTGACACCCATGCTGACCTAGAAGCTACTTCCTCCCATTCTCCCTTGTTGCCGTCGAAGGCTCCTAATGTAGCCCAGTATGTCTTGCCTTCCTCGAAGGGCATCGTGTAGGCCTTGTTTTGGGATGATTGAGTAAGTGGCCTGCTAAGTTCTAGTGTCCAGAGACCACTGCTCCAGATACCGCGCGCATTGACTTCAAACGGTTTGGTACCTGGTTGTTGGCACCCCTTTGAATGGAGTAGTCCATCGCCGAGGATCCAGTAGCCCGTGGAGTTGAAGAGTCCCTGAACGGCAGAGGAGTATGGCATTTTGTAGGCCTTCCCTACATCGTCACCCCAGTGCCATGTTGTTACGCCTGGATCCAGACCCGCATATGGCCAATAGGGGTTACCCAAGTCAAGTATGTATGATTTCCATGCCCACATCTCTGCTTTGTCATTGGCAGTCCATCCGAAGAGAGATGCACGTCTTGTAGGAGATCCTCCAAACTCATCATTGACTGCTGAAAGAACTGTGGGTTTCCCTGTCCCCATCCACCATGTCACAACTGCAGCATCCGTGTAGTAATACGTGTCATTGGCTTTATACTGGCCGATCAGATTACCGGGTGTTGATAATGCCAACCTGATAGCTCCATTGCTTTTTCTACTTTCTTTGGAATCTGGCCATTGCATCAGAAGATAGAGGTTGTTTGCGTCATGCGCAGATTTTACCCATATTTGAGGTACGTTGCCGCCAGAAGTTGTAGTACCAGTTAGAGCCACTAGGGTGGGTGGAATCTGACTCCAAACCAAGTCACTGGGTGTTCCGTCTAGAGTCACAGGTAACTGGGTCTTCAGAGCAACTATGTCAGCTGCGGCCTGCGCTTCCGATCTGAAGATGATTGCTGGTGTTGCAGGAAGGATTAGGAGAAGTGCTAAGGATATAGCAATGAGAACTCTCTTTGGAGACATTAATCTCCTCGCTCGTATTTCGGTACGCCGATTTCCAGGATGTAGCATAGCTAGACTTCCTAGTGTTGTTTGGTCGTCTTTCACGTCACTTTTTTCTCTCATATCACTTTTTTTGCCTTTCATATCACTTGCCTCGACACCGGAGAATGTGTTTCGCCCTCTTCAGGGCTCGTCAGGAGGCTTCTCCATTCCATCTTCTTTGCAATCACCCATATTCCACGAAGAGCATGTCACCTCCGTAGGGATATTCGTTATCCCGAAGGGGTAAGGGCATTACAATTATCCTAATTCTTGTTTCCTCTTCCCCTCACGGCGTATCCCACGAATTTGGTTTAGCACGAAAGCGAATGTTGCCCATAATGAGAGCACCACTGTAAACACAATTATTACGGCGATGTAACTAGGCGTGAGTATCGTTTGCAAGGGCTCTTCATGGCCATAGAGCAGATGCCTAACTACAGCGAACTTGTTTGCTTCGAATCCAGCACCTCCGGGGAATGAAGCTGCAAACTCTAATGTGCCTAGCGAACTCGCTGAATAGTTGACAGATGCCATACCCTGCTTGTCCGTATATGGCGCACCGATTCTCAGTGTGCCGAAAGTAGTATTCACCGCAAACGCTATGGGCATGCCTACGAGCGGATTGCCCTCATTATCCTTCAGAGTTGCAGTCAGAGTAATGGGACAATCAGGATAGCATTTAGTATCAACATTGAACCTCAGATCTGTCTTCAACGCTGGAACTGGTGCAGGAGCTGGA
>CAZXXP010000036.1:1995-14515 GCA_964644785.1 uncultured Nitrosopumilales archaeon
GCTGGTGCAGGAGCTGGAGCTGGTGCAGGAGCTGGAGCTGGTGCAGGAGCTGGAGCTGGTGCAGGAGCTGGAGGAGGGGCGGCCACGCCTTTGGGTTTCACTTCAAACTTGCCGTCTTGGAGCAAGTCATGTGCGGGGCAGTCCCAAGTGTCTGCGCTACAATTGATTGTAAAACTCCCAGGCTTGTCCGCCAAAAAGACTATCTTTGCTTCTGGTTTACCGGGATTAATCTCATCGGCTACTATTTCGTACCCTGTGATCTCAATTATGTGCCTATTTGTGGGATCTTTGTTTTTCCTGTCCTCTTCTGCCATTATGAAAGTTATCTGTACCCTGTCGCCCTCATTCACTGTGATTGCTAGGTTGGATGATTGGGTGCCGTTGAAGCCGTTCTTTGAAATATAAATGACAAAGGATTTAGTTCCTGCAGCTTGACCTTCAGCAGGCTTTACAATAAGCAGGATTGGTGGCATCAATTCAAACGCGTGATTCAGGATTGGCAGTGGAATAGGAGCAAGTAATATGGCCAACAGGAAAAGAATTGCAATCGGAGTCCTGGTACTCATGCGCTAATCACCTCCCGCGGTAGCGCCCCTCGCATCGGACTTGCTATGTGGAACCTCTTCACCGTGAGCTTGCTCGAGTCCTTCCCGAATCTCCCACATCGAGATGATTGGAAAGAGCTTTGAGAATAGGAGGAACAAAAGCGCAAATCCAGCCACGGACGCTGCGGTAATCGAGAGCTCTACCCATGTTGGTGTATAGGTAGCCCATTCCCCTCCAGGCATCGTTGGCCTCGCAAGAGCTGGCACGACTATGATGAACCTCTTGTACCACATTGCTATGTTGACCAAAATGGATGCTATCGTTAGGCCAAGGACCGTACGCGTTCTAGGTATCGCTACAAAAAATGCAGGTAGGATAAGCCCAAGTACCACAAAGGTCCAGAACTCTGCTGCGTATCCGCCAGTAAACAGCGAATTGAGATATATCACTTCGTCAACCTGGCCTCCGTAAAAACCTGTTAGGAAGTCGCTGACAGTGAAATAGATGTACGCGATATTCAGCGTTAGCAACATGAAGCCGAGATACCTGAAGTGTTTCATGGTGAGGTAACTTTCCAGTTTGTAAGCCCTGCGAAATATTGCCATGGCAATTATGAGTGATGCTACGCCAGAGTAGATGGCACCGACGACAAAGTATGGGCCAAAGATGGTGCTGTGCCAGCCTGCCCTGAGCGTCATGCCAAAGACCCATGATACTACTGTGTGTACAGAGACAGCGATTGGTATGATTATCACCGCCATAATCTTGATGCCCTTTTCCAGCCGTGCTCTTTGGGTCTTCGTGCCACGCCAGCCCAAAGAGAGTGTCGTGTAGAGCCATCGTTTGAAGCGCGAGGAATTCGAGAGTGTGTCCCTTAGCTCAGCTATGTCGGGGATAAGTGGAAGGTAGAGGTAAATAGTGCTGCCCGCAAGATATGTCGTAATGCTGATGAAATCCCAGATGAGAGGGGAACTTAAGTCGGCATAGATTAAAAGGTGAAGCACCCTGTCAGGTCTGCCCAAGTCAATAATTACGGATAAGGCGCCGAATATCAATGCAAATACTGTTATGGACTCTGCGATCCGCGTAACTGGTCTTCTCCAGTCCGTGTTCGTTACCCTGAGTATTGCAGAAATCAGTGTCCCAGCGTGGCTTATTCCTATGAAGAATACGAAGTTTGTGATGTACACTCCCCACGAAACCTTCCTCATTCCCGTAACCACCAGTCCATCCATGAGTTGCGTAGAGTACGCATAGAGCCCAAGGCCAACAACCCCCATTAGCAAGGCCACGGTCCCGTAGTAGAGCCTCCCCGAAGTTACGATGGGAGAAATGAATGCTGCAAATGTTCCAAGTTCTCGTGGTAGTGCTTTCTTTGCCATCTTACTCACTTTCCCCTCGGAGGCAGGTAGAACACTCTCGGATGGGTGCCCAGCTCCTCCTTCCACCGATAACCAATTCGGCGATTCAGCAGCTCCGAGAGTTTCAAAGTTTCGGCGCCATTGCTCACAGCATCTTCGTTGGCATCGCCAAAGTAGATGGCTTTCATTCCTGCCTTAGTGCAGGCATCTACACATGCTGGCAGCTCACCGTGCACCGTCCTATGGGCGCAAAACATACACTTCTCCACAGTCCCTCTCAGGTGAGTTACGGGGAATTCGGGGCTGTACGCAGCAAACGCAGTTTTCGCCTTCTCTGCCTCGGTCAAAGATAGAGACGGTTCACCCCAGTTGAAGTACCTCCTCTCATATGGGCATGCTGCCATGCAGAACCTGCAACCGATACACCTGTCATGATCTATCAGGACTATGCCGTCCTCATTGTGATAGGTCGCAGCCACTGGGCATACATTGACACAGGGAGCATTTTCGCATTGCATACAAGGTGTGGGCAGAAAGTTTCCCTTGTCGCCAGGCGGGCCTAGGTCTGCGCCAAATTCGTTGATCTTGATCCATTCCTGCCGGCCTGTGTAATTGGGTTTAACTTCGCTAGGCTGTTGTTGCCCCGGCTTAGTAGTTTCCCGCGTTCCC
This sequence comes from uncultured Nitrosopumilales archaeon, assembly GCA_964644785.1. Lineage (GTDB taxonomy): Archaea > Thermoproteota > Nitrososphaeria > Nitrososphaerales > UBA57 > VHBL01. The sequence continues at coordinate 4,572 of CAZXXP010000036.1, forward strand.
TTGAAGCTGGGCTCACCCCATGCCGAGGGTACCGTATGCGTCTCGATGCATGCTTCCGTACATTTGCGACAGCCATCGCACTTCTCAAGATCTATCACCATAACCCATTTCCTGCTTGAAGGGCTATGAGGTGGGTGCTTTCTGGTCGGATAAGGCTGGGACGATGCTGAGGGGAATTTCGCTAAACCCCCAAGTACTAACGCGGCCCCGACCGCTGCCGAAGCCTTCAGGAAGTTCCTTCTTGAACGGCCTTTAGACAATCTCTATCATCCGTTGATTATAGCGGCAAGCCGTTGGTTAAGAATAATCCCGCACCGGTTAGGTGCAATTCTAATCCCACCATTCATCCATTCTCATTAGCTATGGGAGTACAAGCTTATGATAATTGACGATGAAATTTCAGAAGCCCTAGTCGCTCTTTCTGGTGAAGTATGTTGCAAAGACTAATGCTCGTAGGTATCGTAGGGTTTGTTATCACCGCTGGGGCTGTAATCTTTGCATTTACAACAAGCCAGCAGTCAATACCTGTAGATCCTCTGCCATCGGGAGACTTCCATGCCACTTCCACAGAAACCAATTACGTCTTGTCACCCGGCGAATCGAGAACCTTTAAGATAAGAATACAGTCGCTCGATGGATTTGGCGGGGATGTTAAGTTCGGACTATACTACCCAGTTTCAGGTGTGCAATTCGAGGTTATACCATCCGTAGCAAGAGTTCCAAAGGATGGCGAAGTTGTTGTCGATGCTGCGTTAAAGGCGCTGAAGGATGCAAGACTAGGCAACCGTAACATTACCTTTAAGATAGTAACACCAACATTTTTCCACACTATTAATGGCACCGTAAATATCATAGGTGCGGGCAAAGTAATCATCGAAATAGGAAACATCCAATTTACACCTAGGAACGTAACCGTGAAGAAAGGGATTATGGTTACTTGGGTAAATTTGGACGATTTCGTGCACACATCTACCTCTGATGTACTTGCTTGGGATTCGGGAGATATGCCTGGGCAGAAATCTTGGAGCAGGCAATTCAACGAAACTGGGGTTTACTCGTACCACTGTAATCCTCACCCGTTCCAGACGGGGTCTATTACTGTTATTGCCTAAAATCTAACCACAAAAGCTTTCGCATTGAATCAACTAACTGATTGGAATCCTTGTCACAGTCAAGCATCTGAGTGCATAAGGCGGCCCAATAGCCTCGCTTTCTACCGCTAACTGGACCCGTACCTGTTCGGGCTAATGCTAAATTACGGTGTTGTGCCAAGATGATCTTATGATTTCTAGAATGCTGTTGGCAATCCTTATTGCTACGATGATGCTGGGTCCACAAACGCTGACTGCGGCTGCTATGACAAACTCGAAATCTGAAATTACCGCACAACATAAGGATGTGCAGGCTGTAGTATATGATAAGGTGAGAGGTATTTACGGCAGGGACTACTCGTACGATTCTTACACCAACAAATTCACAACATATGATTCCCCATCAAGACCTATCCTTTCACCCAACACGATAATCTTAGATGGCAAGCTTGATGAGGGCGTCTGGAAAGAAATTACGCCGACGACAATGAACCTGCAACCGACGAAACCGTGGGGAGCCGCCATAAACACCGCTTCAGTAAGGGCTATCAACAATGGCACTTGGCTAATCATGGCGTTTCAATGGAGTGATACAACTGAAAGCCGCAATGAGGCCTCAAGGATTAAGCGACCAGACGGCAGTTTCTTCTATAATCAAACTCATTTCTACTCTGACAACTTCTACGTTGGCTGGTGGATGAACGATGGTAAACCAACTGTGGAGCCTTGGTTTAACGCTCACTTTGCTGGAACCACGCTGGGGAAGGTTCCTTGGAAGAACGAAGATCCCAAGGCACTGGCGAGCCTTTGGATCTGGAAGGCGTATTACACAGATGATGAGGCACCAAGATGGCCACATGTGTATTTCGATGTCTTGGACACATTCCCATTTGGTCCACACAAAGGCGAAGCACAGGTCATTCCGTACCCTCATATGATTGAAATGTACACCAATGTGACAGCTAGCTACGCAATAACCTACCTAAGCCATGTGAGCGGTTGCGCGTTTCCAGATAAGGACTTCTTTGGCTACGAGGTAATGGCAAACGGGCATTGGGACAATGGATTATGGACACTTGAAATTGCACGGTCCTACAAACCTCACCCATTGAATGCAGCTCTCAAAGCAACTCCAAACCTTGAAGGAGGGAAATCGTACCCAGTCTTTTTTGGTGCAGGTGACGGACAACATGGTGAGAACGAGGACGTAGGTGCCATATCCCAGTGGTTAACCGTGAATCTGGAGCCTGCCCCTTCTGCAGACATGTCCCCAATAATCATTGGGTCGGGTGCTGTTCTTATGGTCGCGGCAGTAGCGGCCATATTCTGGAGGCGCGGCAAGACTGCAGGGAGTAGGGTTGAGGCGACAAAAACCTGAGGGCCTTTATACTACCCTCATTGGTTCTTTTCTTTTGTTCTTGCTTCTCGCCACAAGCAGCGGCTCACCCGCAGTAGCTGAAGGGGTGGTTCTGAATGATCAGGATTGGCCAATGCTTGGTGGTGACCCCTTAAGGAGTTTTCACAGATCTGACACCATAACTCCTCCACTTGCGGTCAAATGGAAGTATGCCCCTCAGGTGGCAAGTGAATCATTCTATATCGGCTCGTCTCCAGCTGTCTACGGAGGAATTGTAGTTGTCGGAGCGAGGGACGGAAACCTTAGGGGATTTGAAAAGAATGATGGAAGAGTGTTATGGACCTTCCAGACCAAAGGAGCTATTCACTCATCCCCAACGATCGTCGACGGCACAGTCTATGTAGGGTCGGACGATGGATACGTGTACGCGGTTAATCTTGATTCGGGCAGGCTTCTCTGGCAATATAAGACAGGCGATTCTGTTTGGTCTTCCCCCTATTTATCGGGGGGGATCGTTTATGTTGGCTCAAACGACGGAAATCTCTATGCCTTGGAGCCCTCTAGTGGTACCCTAAAGTGGAAATATAATGTAGGGTCATGGATAGTTTCTTCTCCGACGGTTGTTGGAGATAAGGTGTATTTTGCTTCTGATGCGGGAGACTTTTTTGCTCTAGACTCGGGTACAGGAGAGTTAGTCTGGAGCGTATTTTTGGAGAATCGAGTGTGGTCCACGCCTTCCTACTCCCAAGGGCGTATTTACATCAATTCGCGCAGCTCCTACACCTACTGCATAGATGCAAATAGTGGGGCCATACTCTGGCGCTATCCATTGGGGTACGCCAGTTTCTCCTCCGTTGCAATCGCAAATGGCATGATATACACAAATTCAGAGGATCTCCATGTGCATGCGGTGAACGCCTCGAATGGACAGAGAATCTGGATCACCGCTACAAGTGCAGGAATGTATGCTAACACTCCTTCTATTTCTGGAGGCGTGGTCTATGTCACTGCCACGGATGGCCTCCTATACGCTCTCGATGCGTTTTCGGGTGTGATGTTGTGGAATTACGACACGGGTGCACACATAGACTCTTCGCCAGCTATTTCTGATGGGATAATATACATACACTCTGAAGCCGATGTTGTCTATGCTTTTGCTCACTTATCCCAGGACCCTGTGAAGGCGTTGCCGGAGGATGTTCGACCACCTCAGCAATTACCAGAAGGACACCAGAGCGCGGGCCCCCCTGGATCAAGTCCGGCTAAGACAATTGATGCAACTGGTATCAAGAATCAGTCGGCCGAGTTACAACAATGGATCACCCTAGCCGTAGGCGGTGCTCTAGGAGTTCTGCTAATTGTTTTTGCAAAGAGGAGACGTCATGCCTGATAGCAGTCTGGAGCGAATAAATTGTTCAATCGGCGTAATTGTATTGTGTAGCGAGGACGTGAGGAACTCTGTCAAGGCGTTTTAGTTCTCCCACATCTCTGGCCATCTTTTTTCTTGCTTCTCTCTTCTTGCTGGACTGTTCGTTGTTTGCTATGGCAGAACGGGACGTTGGGGACTGGCCCGGGCTAGGAGGAGATTCTTCGAGGGACTTCTATAGGTCTTACAACCTATCAGTTCCCCTCTATTTGGAGTGGAAACATAGCACAGGAGGAGCCTCTGAGGACTTCTACGTTGAGTCCTCTCCTGCGGTTTATGGCAACTTGGTGATATTCGGAGGGAATGATGGCAACCTCCGAGCTTTGAGGGCCGATAACGGGAGACCCGTTTGGACGTTTGATATGGGAGGGCTTATTCGCTCGTCTCCAAGCGTGGCTGGGGGGCTAGTTTATGTAGGCTCAAATTCCCATTACATCAGTGCCCTTAATGCGACGTCTGGAGAATTCGTCTGGAAATTCAAGACTGAAGACATGATTTGGTCGTCGCCAGCCATTGCGAGGGCTGCCCTTTACATAGGGTCGCGTGACAGCTACCTTTACGCCCTTGATGCAGGGACAGGAAGAATGAACTGGAAATTTAAGACCGGAGGGCCGATAGTTTCTTCCCCAACCGTCGTTGATAATCTCGTGTATGTGGGATCCGACGATGGTTATCTTTATGCGTTGAATTCAGACACGGGACAAGAAATTTGGAAGTCATTCATGGAGAATCAGGTGTGGGCCTCGCCGTCTTACTCCCAAAACAGGGTTTTCGTAAGTTCTGGTAGTGGCATCATTTATGCCCTTAATTCCAAGGGCGGGTCGATCCTGTGGCGCTTTCAGACTGAATACAGAGTCAGGTCATCGATCGCTATAGGGGAGGGAATAATCTATACGGGTTCTGTAGACTACAATATCTACGCTATTAATTCAACGAGTGGGAAACTTATCTGGAGATACCAGACTTCAGGTGCGATAAACGCAAATACTCCAGCTATCGCTGGAAAGATCGTTTATGCAACTTCTGCAGACGGTTTCCTATATGCCCTTAACGGATTTTCTGGAGCGATGCTATGGAAGTACGATACTGGTGCACCAATATTCTCTTCTGCGGCAATTTCAGATCGAGCGATCTTCATACACACCAGCGATGATTCTATCCTAGCTTTTACAAATCAAGCCATTCAGCCCCAGAAAGTTGTAAACGAATCATTGGAAGCGAAGGTTCCCTCGCGGTTGCCTGAATCAGCTACAAAGGCTCCTCTTGCTGGAACTGCGCTCAAGGATTTATCGGCCGATTTGCAGCTATCGCTTCCCTTTGTTGCGGGAATCGTCTTTGCGACCGTGGTCGTTGGAATTTCTGTAATATGGCTCAGGCGTGCGAGACATTAGTTGCATCCATCTTAAAGCGGGGGCTCTTTCTGGACTATTGCAATTTGTTTCTTCCTAACGGTCGTGGCCTAGTAAACGTCTCATGCAGGAAATAGTAACCCACAAGACTGGCCAATGTTGAGAGGGGAATCCTCGAGAACATCAATAATAATACAATAACTCCTCCTCGACAGATCAAATGGGCGTATCCAAAGGCGTATCTCATAATGCAACCACATCGGTGTTCGCACATTAACGGCTATTTTGACGGTAGCTGAGTTGATTTTTAGAAAGAAAAATCGTCAGACGAGCAGTGGCGAACAATAGATAGATTAAGATCGTGTCGTATGGCACATCGCCAGACAATCCCGATCGCATAATGTGCAAAGCAAATGGGGTGTTCTGAGCCTTATCACAGATCGTCGAGTTTGGGGTAGATTTGATAAAAAATTCGAATTTTTTGGGTGAAAGGGCGTTAGTGAAAATTTTTTCACTATAGGAATTGGCTTAGTGTTAGCCAATCTCGCCGTCTCAACGGCATCATCCAAGGAACCTCAATTTACTGTCTTTGCAACTCCATAAGCATTTCCCCTTGTCGCGGGCGAGTACAAGGACATAACCATCAGGATCAAACTCGTCTTAGGCTTCGCTTCCGAGGTGTGCCTGAAGGTTACCAGACCACCTGGGGAAGTTATTATGACTCTAAACAAGGACAGGTTCTTTATTGGGGGCAACAAAGAGACAACAGGGAATCTGCGGGTTGCTCTGCCTGATAAATCAATGCTAACATGTACCTACTATGTTGACATAGATGTCTAAAACATTGCCATAGTACAGCCCCTTGAACTTCAAATGGGAATAGTCAAGCAGGGAGACGAGGTGACAATAGTAATGACGAAATTGGACACGATGCATTAGATCTTGATAAATCTACCAGATGGCAAGAATGATACGTGGGGTGATCAATCCGTGCGACGACTTTCGATTTGTATTTGAAGCGTGTTCTGCTAGCCAGTTCTCTTTTCAACACTAGCTGTCTGCGGTATCTGTCATGATAACATGGAGGGGTTCATAATAATGTAACCATGAGAAATAGTTAAGGGAAGAACGATAAAGAAAAGAAATTGTAAGTAAATGATATGGGGTGGGAGAGATAATCATAGATGGTATCCAAGTTATGGTTAGAGTGGGCAGAAGCGCTTGGTCCGTGGTACGGTATTTTTAGATTTATTTTCAACCGTAAAGCCATTTTAGTCTCCCATAATTCATGAGGACTTCGCAGAGATGACATTAAGAGATATTCTATCGAGCAAACCGGTGATCTATGAGGTTGCGCCACCAAAGTTAGGTTCCTCCAAGTCTGAAATAGCTAAGAGAATAGAACTCCTTGAAGGCGTTTTGCACGATAAAAGAATAGACGCGATAAATATTCCCGAACTTATGGAAAGGAGAGAGACGAACGGACAGGTCACTTATGTTCCCACTACCATACCGCCAGAGGAATACGCCGCAATTATTGGTGGTAGCAAAGAGAAAATTGCTAACATTGTGGCTCCGCACTTACCACAGAGGGATTTCATAATAAGGGTAAGAGGACTGGAGAGGTATGACATTAGGAATCTGGTCTTAGTCGGCAAGGCTAGGCATTCTGATGTTCTGTCTGGGCCAAGCGTTGTAAAGGCTATGGAATTGGTATCGGCGATGAATGAAGAGCAGGCTGGGGAAAAGATGGGCATATTGCTTGGGGGTATATGCATATTCAATAGAAACAAGAAGACATATCATGGATATGAGGCACCTGGTAAGGAACTAAATGAGTATGAGAGAGTGGCAATAAAGGCTAGTCACGGTTGCAGATTTGTCACCAGCCAGATAAACTACGACTCAATAGCTGCCATAAAGTTCCTTACAAATTACGCAAATTATTGCAAGCAAACTGGTGGAAGGCCCGTGACAGTATTCGTGAGTCTTTCCAGCGTAAAATCACTCAGCATACTATCGCTTCTAACTGAGGGGTTAGAGGTCTACATGCCAAGTGAGATTAGGAGAAGGTTGGAGCAGGAACCTGATAGGATTGGGGAGCTCTCTGTAGACGCAGCAACTGAGGTTTTTTCAGAGATAATCGAATCGATGAAGTCGAACAAGATAGACATTCGCATAGGTTTGCATATTGAGCAAGTTAGTATCGCCGGGGCAGATCTGTCGCTGGAACTTCTCGATAGAACCTACCATCTGCTCAAGAGTTTGTAATTGGAGACCTTTCAACTAGATACCGTTGCGATCCTTGCCGCGTTGGATTATCTCTACCCCGTACCCGTTTGGGTAAACCCCTTTTTCATAGCGGCACCACAATTCAACCATGTCAACGTCGGAAACAGAATATGCAGAGACAGAATGGAAGAGGCTGTCGAAGTCGATCGATTATTTCGCACCAGCTATTGAAAGAATTCAAGAATACACAGGCTTGGATAAGGCAACCCTTCTCAGAAACATGGGCAAAACCCTTGGGGAGAAATTTGCTGCAAAGAACACTGCCCTAAGTTTCGAGGACTTTTTGGAAGAACTCACCAGACTGTGGGAAAAATCGGCTATAGGAAAAATTCATATCGAAAGCAGAAGTCCCCTGATATTCACTACGAGTAATGGTGCCGTCTGTGGCCAATTACCCGAAGCAGGAGGGCTGTTCAAGTGCGCAATACATGAAGGATTCTTCGAGGCCGCACATGCGGCAAAAATTGGCAGACCCATCAAGATAAAGCAAGAAGTGGCATACAAGGCACAAGCCGGTACTTGGTCATGTAGATATACAGTAGAAAGAACGATTTGGCCTCTGAATCTGCGAGTCCTGCAAAGGGAGCTTTCTTAGTGTCTACTTCAGTTCGGGTTAAGCCAAAAGTTCAGGAGTGCGGCCGAATCCAGCCGTTTCTAGAATATCATTCCAGCCTTAATCAACAGTTTTAGGTCCGTTGGGTCGTGCCCCTCGGAAGCCGTATCATTTCTTTCTATATCTACGGGTCAATACTAGCGCATACACTACAGATGCAACAGCGATGCCGAAGCCCAGTAATCCGAGGCTATTAGGCCCAAATAGATCCGATGGAGCTGCAGATGTGGATCCCTTTGGCAGTCCAAATGCTGTTACAATACCAGTTGTCCTTGTTCCAACCTCACCTGAGCCTCCACTTGCCACAAATAGCATCATTTCACCTCTAGCCGTTGCACCTATCGAAACACCGGCACCTCCCAACCCACCAAAATCCCATTTTCTAAGCAGTCTTCCATCCTTCTGATCCACAGCGTAGACATTACCTTGCCTATCAGGAATGAAAACGATTCCTCCACTGACAGTTACAGCAGCATACTGTTGTCTGTTCGGTATGTTGAAGACCCATTTTATCTTCCCGTTGCTTGCATCTATTGCGTATACTGAAGAATCGCCAGAGACCCGTGAGCTAGTAAGGTGCTCGAACCCTTCTATCGCTTTCCCCTTGTACGGCGTAGTCCTCTCTTCTACCGACGTGCAGAATGTCTGAGTGCTCACGTAAATCGTTTGATCAGCGAATGCGGGACCGGCGTCTATACCTCCGACGAATCCAGGGCAGACCTCCTTCCCCAGAAGCGATTTTTGAGATAGATTCAGATCTGCATTGTTACCCGAATTTGAGTTCAATACATTCTTGCTCGCAGGTCCTATCTTCACTGGGTCGTAAACTGGCTTGCCTGTATTGGCGTCAAGGAGGTAGACGTAATTGCTCTTGGCACCTGCTACGACTACCTTTCTCATGCTACCTTGCATGTTGATATCTGCTAGAATCACAGACCAGCGGGACTCGTGCTGATTTATGTCATGAGGGTTGATCTGGTAATACCATTTCATCTGGCCAGTCATGACATCTAATGCTACTATGGAGCTGGCATAGAGATTTGGCCCTGGTCTTTGAGCCGCATCATAATCCGGAGTCGGCCCAGAGGTAGGAAAATAAATCGTGCCAGAATCTTCATCAAGTGCTATTAGCGACCATACACTGCCTCCTCCAATAAGATCATTCCCGCCCCAATCCCCCTTGTAGGCTCTCATGTTCCCCTTACTTGCCCCTGTCTTCTCATCCCAGTCCACATCTCCGCCAGATGGAGGAATAGAGAACCATCTCCACAGCAATTTACCAGTATTGATGTCGTAAGCTGCAACGAAACCTCTCTCCCCAATACCTCCCGAGGGTCCCGTGATCAGAACGTTCTTGAAGATTAAAGGTGAAAAGCTTCCGAAGTATACACCCGTATTTCCCTCCACATCCTTGCAGGTGTCAGGTATTGTAACCTTAACCTCACCCGTAAACGGTTCCAACCCGTAGACGGTGCAATCACTCGCCAACATCCAAACGGTGTCATCGTGGTAAGATATCGAGTGCTGGGCAAGGGTTCGAGACCACCATTTCTCGTTTTCGAAAGTTCCTACTGGCACGGTGAACTTCCAAAGGAGTGCCTTGTCCTCGGCACGAATTGCAAATAATCGGTTGTAGTCTGCGGCAAAGTAAACTATGCCATTCACAGAAAGAGGAACTGTCTGGATGCCAGTCGGGATATGGGGGTTCTCATAGCCCTCAAGCGCTCTTAGTCCCTCGAAAAAACCGGGGACCTGGAAGATCCACCTCAATTCGAGTGAGTTGATATTATCTTTGTTTACGATTGTCTGTGGGTTA
>CAZXXP010000037.1:0-882 GCA_964644785.1 uncultured Nitrosopumilales archaeon
TATGGCATTGATGGATGAAGGCAAGGCGGATTTTTGGAGATTTTGAGCCGTATGGATGGGAACCCTCCAACGAACGGATTGCTGAAGAGTTTTCACTCAAAGCTGACAAAATAATTAGATTTGATACCAATACATCGCCTTACATTCCTTCATTTCTTTTGCAGGAACTCAAGAGGAATTTAGAAATTCTCCCGCTGAATAGGTACCCAGAGACTTCTTATTCTAATTTGAGGAAGAAACTCGCCTCTTACAACAGGTGCAGCCCAGACGGCATAATGGTTTCTAACGGGGCTGATGAGTCCCTTGACATAATTGTAAAGACCTTTGTCGACGAAAATAGCGAAGTCATATTGTCTGTACCTACGTATTCGTATTACCCAGTCCTGGTACGCTTGATGGCTGGGAAGATAAAGCAGGTCAGGCGGAATAAGGACTTTTCCGATAACTTTGCTGCGATAAATAATGCGAGTAAGAATGCCCGCATGGTGATACTCTGTAGCCCCAATAACCCTACAGGTAATTTGGTGGAGCCTGAAGGTTTGAAGGACCTACTTGAAACTGACTGTACCATTGTTGTTGATGAGGCATACTACGAATTTTCTGGGAAGAGCCTTGCAAGTCTTACCAAATCATATGACAATCTCATAATAGTCAGGACATTTTCAAAGGCATTTTCTCTTGCAGGCCTGAGAGTCGGTTACACGATAGCTTCTAAGAAGACAACGTCGTTGTTGAACATGGTCAGGCCTCCTAACAGCGTCGGAGTAATCCCGCTTAAACTTGCGGAAATGGCCCTCGTCAATACAAAACTGATGAAAGAAAATGTTTCAAAAATGCTTGCAGAGAGGAATAGATGTGTAGTAGAGCTCGCCAAAATTGGAG
>CAZXXP010000037.1:899-10753 GCA_964644785.1 uncultured Nitrosopumilales archaeon
CGAAGCTCTTCCTACGAGTGCCAACTTCATGCTGATCCGCTTTGCAAAGCGTAAAGGTTCGGAAATTTACAAGAAACTTGCAAAGAAAGGCCTTGTTGTAAGAGACGTAAGCGAGCTTCCTTCTCTGAAGGAGTGTATAAGGTTCAGCGTTGGAAAGCCCGAAGAAAACAGTGCTTTTCTGCAAGCGATTCGTGAAATAGCCAAGGGCTAGCTATGGTGTTGGTGCTCTCCCGCAAAGACATAGTTTCAGTTCTGAGGATGGATGATGTCATTAATGCGATAGAGAGAGCGTTCAGAGATTTTGCAAAGGGAAAAGCAAAGATGCCTCCAAGAAGTCTGATCGAGTTTCCAGAAAATGAGGGATGGGTTGGAATAATGCCCGCATCAATTGCAGGCAGCATAGGAACGAAAGTTGTAACGGTCTTCAAGAAAAATGTAACAAAATCAATGCCGACGACCATGGCAACGATTCTACTCAACGATGCAGAAACTGGAGAGCCCCTTGCAGTAATGGAAGCCGGCTTGATAACCGCAATGAGGACTGGGGCCGCAAGTGCAATAGCAACAAAATATCTCGCCCGCAAAGACTCACACCTTGTAGGGCTGTTCGGGGCTGGCTTGCAGGCAAAGCATCAGCTGCTTGGAATAAGCAGGGTAAGGGAAGTCAGCAATGTCAATCTGTACACTCCTACGAAAACAAAACACGAAAAATTCAGAAAGGAAATGGCAAAGGAAATTAGTGCAAAGATAACGATCGCTGAAAATCCAAAAGGAGCGGTCCAGAATTCCGACATTGTGATAACTGCGACAACATCCCCAACCCCTGTCTTCAATGGGAAATGGGTTTCAGATGGCGTTCATGTGAGTGCAGTTGGCGCACATACAAGAAACACAAGAGAGATTGATGGAACGTTAATTGGAAAGGCTAAGCTCGTCGTAGAGTTGCGTGACACCGCACTCAAAGAAGCAGGAGAGATTCTGCTTGCAATGGCAGAAGGAAAAAAGGTCGCCATCTACGCTGAACTGCCAGATCTTGTTTCTGGCAAGAAAGGGAGAACCTCAAATTCAGAAATCACCGTCTACAAGGGCTGCGGGATAGCGGTTGAAGATTTGGTAGCAGCAAAACTTGCCTATGATTTAGCGATAAAAGCGGGCTTCGGAAAAAACATCTCATTGCAAAATTAATTCCCGAATAACAGTATGTATTCTTGAGGATAGGCGAGAACCATGTTCGACGATTTTGCAGAAACGAACCTTCCTGTAGATGGATCCCTAGTCGAAGGGAGATACTTTGAAGGTACTTCTCTCGAAACTGCCCTTTTCAACGACAGACCCATGTTGGCGAACATCTCTACGAAGACCTGCGCGTTGGATATTCCCACGCCTCTGAGTGTGGTATTGCCTATGACAATGGCAATCATTCCCAAAGGTTTCAACACTCTGAGCATTTCCTTAAAGCAGTCCTGCATGTCCGAGAAATAAGCCGAAACCGCTCTTCCTAGCCCTTCATCGTTCTTTGAAAGCTTTTCGACAACCTCATGGGCTATGCAGCTCAAGAATTCTGATCGCGAATCTTTTCTTGATACGGATCCGATGAATTTTTTTCTTATTTGTTCCGATGGGAAAAGCTTGCCAAGCCACATCAGCGTAAGCTGGTGGATGTCTGCATACTCGTAGCTTGTTACATACGGCGGAGAAGTAACTACAAGAGAAACCGTTTTGCCCTCTAGTGGCAGTCTTTTGGCGTCGCAGATTTCGATACTCTTCATTGAGTTGAACCCATCCATGTCGAGGATAGCACTGTAAAGCTCCTCATTTCTGCTCTGCATCTTCAAAACGTGCCTTTGGAATATCTCAACCGGATTTGGCATGGCCCTAGCAAATTTGTCGTGTTCTTTGTACGGCTTTATCGAATACATGCTCCAAAAGCTGCACGCCTTTAGTATTTGCGAAAATGCGCAAAGGAAGAATGTTTTGACATCGTTGTCAAAGCCGTCAATCGCGCGCAAGATCCCATTTAGCTCAGGAATCACATTTTCAGGGAACCAGCTAAAGATTCCTTTGGGTAGACTTTCAATCGACGTTTTGCTATAGTATTTCAGGCTGCTGAACAGGTACTCTATCGAACTTTCCAACACCTTCGGGTTTATTGGAGTAGTCTTGGCCTTTGTTATCAGATGGGCTAGTGGATTTATGTCGGAGCCATAGCCGAACCTTCCCGATAGTAAGGCCTCGAGCACAGCAGAGCCAGAACCGCAGAAAGGGTCTAAAACAACGTCGTCGACGGAGGTGTTTTCCTCGATGATGCGCCGTGCGAGTTGAGGTATGAACTTTGCGGGATAGCGATGGTAGCAGTGCGTAAGGTAGTTAGTATCTTTTTGAGTTAGTCCTCTGAAAGACCACGATTCGTCGTTCCTTAGTGTAGTAAATAGGGAAAGGTCAAGCCTGTATCCTAGCGACGGCTGCACTCATTGTGCGACTCCTCCCACGCAATTCCAGAGAACGACATCTGCGATACCTATGGGAACGAATCATCCGTCGTTATGCTGAATAGTATCCGGCTGAAAACTTTGAGATAATTGTGTGAAAAATTTGTGACTCTAGCCTTGGCGTTCTATCTCTATCCTTCCGTCGACGTTTCGCAGAATTAGTGTCTTGTTCTCCTCAAAGACACACTTTAGATAATTATTACTCTCTTCAACCGCTACGAGCTTAACAAATTCGAATCCTTCAGTCGGCTCTGCCATTCCGATCACTCTGGGACGCTTGATACCTCTAACTTGCCGTTAACTGCGTTCACAAACATGAACCTGTTGTCCTGAAACACGAAGACAACTTCCTTGTCACTTCTTTCAATAGTCATCAAAGACTGTCCAATGACTCCGTCAAACTTTGCCATGGCAATTTGCAAGTCTTTTGAAGGTGATATTAGCGTTTCCATAGGGTTAATCTCTAGGCTCTTTTATGGTCCTGCAGAACAGAGTTGGGAGAACTAACGGGGTATAGAGGAGCGGCCTTGGAGATGCTCGCGCAGTACGCCCTTTCAGTTGGAGATCTTGTGCTTGTCAGTGCCAAGGGGACGGAATTCAAGGGCTCGCTCCTGCCTCGCTATGAACATGCAGATGACAAGCATCTCGTTTTGAAACTCGATAACGGCTACAATATCGGGATTGAATTTTCTGGCATAGAATCGATAAGAAAACTCGCAGATGGTCAGAAGCCGAATTTCATCGCTCCTCCTATTCCAAAGCTTGACCCCAAACTGCCGAAGGTGTCAATCCTCGGAACGGGCGGCACGATTGCAAGCAGGATAGACTACAAGACTGGCGCCGTTCATCCGGCGTTTTCTGCAGAAGAACTCTATTCTGTAATACCCGAACTGGCAAGGTGTGCGCAGGTAGAAACTGAAGCTGTATTCAATATCTACAGCGAGAACATGTTCCCCCCTCACTGGACAAGACTTGCTGAGGCATGTGCAAGAAAGTCTCGAGATGCAGATGGAATTGTAATTGGGCATGGGACAGATACCATGGCTTACACCTCAGCAGCGCTTAGTTTCGCATTGCGGGGCATTGGAATTCCTATCGTGCTTGTCGGCTCGCAAAGATCTACGGACAGGCCGTCTTCTGACGCTGCGATAAACATGATTTCTGCTGTAACATTTGCGGCTAGGGCTCCAGTTTCAGGCGTGTATGTTGCTATGCATGCCACGACTGACGATACAACTGTTGCCATACACTTGGGGACGAAGGTGCGCAAGAACCACAGTAGCAGGAGAGATGCTTTCGAATCGGTGAACGCTTCGCCAGTTTCGTATGTTACCGATGAAAAGATCGAGCTAAAGGCAAGAAACCTTCCGCATAGAAAGGCCCACGGCGATTTCGAGCCCAGAAGCAAATTTGAGGAGAAGGTTGCACTTGTAAAGTTCTACCCGGGCTTCGATGAATTATTAATTGAAACTTTGGTGAAAAATAGCTTTAGGGGAATAGTTCTTGAAGGTACGGGGCTCGGACACGTGAGCACAAACTGCTACGGTGCGATAAAGAAAGCAACCGATAGCGGAGTACTTGTAGCAATGACCTCGCAGTGCACCTGGGGAAGAGTTAGGATGACTGTCTATTCTACAGGAAGAGAACTGCTGAACCTCGGTGTCATCCCCCTTGGCGACATGCTCCCAGAAACTGCGCTGGTCAAGATGATGTGGGTCCTTGGCAACTTTGAAACTCAGGAGCATGAAACTATGCTGAAGAGCAATCTGGTAGGCGAGATAAACGAACGTTCTCCACTTGAGAGGCGCCCCAGATAATGTCCACAGACGCCGCAAAGATCAATCTCAAAGTTGGACTTGAAATCCACCAGCAGATAGCCAGCAGCACAAAGCTCTTCTGCAGCTGCAGCAACTTCGAATCCAAGGAATTCCCTTCCGAATTTGTAAGAAAGTTAAGACCTACGCAGAGTGAATTAGGACAGGTTGATGCCGCTGCTTTGTTTGAATTTCAGAAGGCCAAGACAATAAGATACAGGGCGAACAATGAATCTGCATGCTTGGTAGAAACTGATGAAGAGCCGCCTCACGAAGTCAGCAACGATGCACTAGACATAGCTCTCACAATTTCGGCGCTCTTAAGGTCGAGAGTTCTCGACGAAGTTCATGTGATGCGAAAGATAGTCATCGATGGATCAAATACCGCGGGCTTTCAACGCACAATGATTGTTGCCCTTGGGGGCGAACTATCTGCTGGCTCGCTAAAGGTGGGAGTGCAGGGAATAAGTTTGGAGGAAGACGCTGCAAGGCTTCTAGGAGAGGTTGAAGGTGTAAGAGAATACGGTCTTGACAGGTTATGCGTCCCTCTTGTTGAGGTTGCGCTGGCACCAATATCTGGATCCGCGAAAGAAGCTCAGGATGTTGCTTTGGCCCTTGGCAGATTAATGCGTTCAACCAAGAAAGTGGCGAGAGGGTTGGGGACGATAAGGCAGGATGTTAACGTCTCGATAATCGGAGGGAAAGTCGTAGAGGTAAAAGGTGTGCAGAAGCTTGATCTAATAGGAAAGGTTGTCGAGTTTGAAGCTCAAAGGCAACTGGCGCTTGTGAAGATAAGCGAGGAACTGCGTAAAAGAGGAGTAAAGCAAACAGATTTCGATATTGAACCTTTGGAGCTTACAGAGATGTTTGAATCCTCAAAAAACGCGGTCATAAAAAAGGCTCTTGCATCCAACGGTTGCGTTTATGGTTTAAGAATGAAAGGGCTCGGAGGTTTGTTGGGTTACGAGCCTCAGGAAGGGGTAAGACTCGGTAGGGAACTTGCAGATCTTGTAAGATTTTACGGCCTGGGAGGTTTGTTCCACTCCGACGAACTGCCCGCATACGGAATCACCGAAGATGACGTTATTGTGGTGAAAAAACGCTTGCAGATTAAAGGCGATGACGCTTTCATACTTCTGTCTGGTCCTCGAAGCAACATTTCGGTTGCCATGGATGCTCTGATAGATAGAGCTAAGTACGCTCTTGTGGGAGTACCCGCAGAAACTAGAGGGCCGACGCCAGAGGGGAAAACCAGATTCATCAGACCGAGGCCTGGCTCGGGAAGGATGTATCCAGAGACAGACATCCCCCCTATTGTAATAACAAAAGAAACGATTGAAAGGGTCCAAAATTCTCTTCCTCAAAGTTGGGAAGCACAAATTGAATATTACGCCAATAAATACCAGCTGAGCACAAAACTTGCGGTGCAGGTCTACGATTCTGATTATGCAGACCTGTTTGAGGGGATAGCCTCGGCTACGAAAGTTCAGCCGAGTTTCATAGCCGCAACACTAACAGAGATGATAGTTGGGATAGCGAGAGAAGGATTTGACACATCAAGAATTTCAAGTGAACAGATTAAGGAAATTTTCGATAAGGTAGAGAAGGGAGAGTTTGCAAAAGAATCTGTACAACCCATCCTTGAAAGTTTGGCCAAAGAAGAAGTGTCATCTGTTAGCGACGCCGTCAACAAACTGGCCATAAGGAGCATCTCAAGCGAAGAACTTGGTAAGATAATCTCAAAGACCATTAATGACAATTCGGCACTGATAAAACAGAGAGGTGAGGATGCCTTCAAGGCTCTTATGGGCACCGTTATGGCGCAGGTAAGAGGCAGGGCCGACGGTCAGTTGGTCAGCAAGACGTTAAGAGATAGACTAAAAGAAGCGCTTCGCTAATTAAGCTTGAGCGGGCTGTTTCTGAAGATCTGGTGTAGTCATCCATATCGAGCCGCCTATTATCCGCAGAAGAGCTGCTGCAACGAAAAGGTATGCTCCAGTGCCGAAACCCCAGGTTACAGTCGTCAATCCTACAATGGGGAACTCCTGGCTTGCAGAGCCTGCGATCGGGCTTGATGCTAAACTCCTTATGAGCAGTTCGACGCCTTCAGGAATGTCTTGTCCGGGTACAAGAGATGGTGCCAAAGGCAGTAACATGGGCAACTGCGTCACAAATATGTAGATGAGAGCGAAGGGCAGAAGCGAAGTCACTGCACCTAAAATAAACCTCCTCCCCATTTTTCTGCCGCTTTTAACTCCAACGATATCAAGTGCTAGCAAAGCCAGTCCAACTGCAAAGAATATTGCGAAGGGCATCTGGGCAGTAAAGAACGTCTTGAAACCTGACGTTGAGTCACCAATGTCACCTAGGAAAAGCGCTAGCTGAACGCCGTTAGCACCATCGATTGACATCAGTTGTATGCCTCCCTCCTTGGCAAGGGCGCCTGCCTGTGAGGCTGCGGTTACTGTATACCAAGGCATCGCAAGTGCACCAAGTGTTGCAAACATCCCCAGCAACCCGATCACAAGACCTATGGCGCCCCCCCTTTAGGAACCTTCCAACCAGCAGGCCTGTCTTCCTTGCCTGCCGTGCGATTCCTACAATCTTGATCACCCCTCTAATCAGACTGTAAGCAATGAAAAGGAGCAGAAAGTTTGCAACCGCCCATGCAAGGAGGAAATAATTGCTGTCTACTGTAAAAGTTGAGACCAGATAAGCCTGAGGTTGTCCCCAGCGCATCCCATCCTGGTTAAATGCAGGGCCTAGCGGACCGGCCCTACCAAGCGCGACCTCTTGATCAGTTCCCCAGTATCCCCAGCGGCCTGCAAAGTCAAGCCATCCCTGTTCTGGCGGATGATTGCCTTTGTCTCCAAGAATTGTCAAGTTCAATTCATTTGGCATTATCGTAATACCGTCGGCACCAACGGTGTCGCTTTCGATACCGATCTTACCTTGATATGAGCGGAAATAATTGGCATGAGAACCTCGTGCAACATAAACTACAGGATGTGTGTCTAGTTTCTCAACATCGCTCCATGCGGCATTCTCCCCCGCCGAGTGTTGTGAGAGCAAGATCCTTTGGGGGGAGCCTGCATTATCCAAGAATACCTGAACTACTTCGAAATCACCTTGGTGCTCGTTCAGGGGGCCATTATTGTAAGCATAGAAGAGCCAGTACTGGACCACTCTTAGTGTTCCCGCATTCACAAATTTTACATAAGCACCATACCCTGAGCTCCTTGCTTTTGAGGAATAATCGTTGGCAATAGATTCCAAGTTTCCAAGCTTATTGTCGAGAAAAAGATCGTCTGCCGTGTGCCGAGAAAGGCTAGAGGGTGTTGGAGAAGCATCGACGACCGTTGGTTCACCAGAAGAGCTGCGCTGCTTGACTATAGAATTGGAAATTGTGTATTCGACAGCAGTCGGATAGAATTTCTCATCCTTAGTAAAATGAAGGACTGAAGAAAAACCTTGAGACTAACTCTTGGTTAGACTGAGCATTTACGGTCAGCTGGGGTTTCAAGGCAACAGCCAGTATCAAAGGCAAAAATACAAGATAGATCTTCAGTGAAAAACTCTGCCGTAACATTCTCATCAAGCGCATCTTTCGTTGAAGCCTGCAGGGGCTAGATAAGATATCCCTTTTTCTAAGTTCTGCTAAGATGATCAGATAAGGGGACCTTCTTGAAAGTGCCCGGGAAACGTTCCAAGAAGATATGCCAGAACGGGTTAACAGAGCACCAGTCAATCCGAAATCCAACCAAATATTCTAACCCACGAAGGTTACCCTTTGGTGCACGATACGAACGTTTTCAAGATTTCTGATCAAACCCCCACCACATGAGTGCTCCCTTGTACAATGTCCCCTTATCATGGTGTTCTGGTTTGGGTGTCCCCTTTGAGTTGGTCTTCTCTTCGCTCTAATCTCTACTAACCCTTGGGTTGTTCTGAATTGTAACGATCATGAATTCCTCGGCTTGGGGGTTTCTCCCAAAGGCTCAGCAAGAACGATGGGCGAACCTACCTCACGAGCTCATCTAGAGGGTTCAATCCTAGCCAACCTCTGCTCTCCAATTCTAACATACTCCGGGTTAATGTCAATGCCGATTGAATTCCGATTGAGCTGTTTTGCGGCAGCAGATGTTGAAAAACTACCCGCGAACGGATCCATTACCCAATCACTTTCATTGCTGCTTGCCTTAATGAAGATTTTCAGCAGAGGAACGGGTATCTGGCATGGATGGGGAGTCTTATCTTTGCTCACATTCTTCACGAGATTAAACTGAAAAACGTCGTAAGGAGCCCTTCCCTTACTGCCATTAATCAACCTCTCACGTATTCGTCTATCCGTAGGGTTCTTGTAAGGCTCTGCGATTGCCTCTCGATTGAATTTAGGCTTGCTGGTCTTTGTACAGAATATGATTGAATGTTGGCTTCGTGTGTAGTTGAATTTGGAATGACCAGTATTAGTTGAATAATGCCATGTCATCCATCTTCTGAAGACCATTTTCTCCCTCAGAAACGGCAAGATGTACGCATTGTTTTCAGGATAATTGATTAGATATAGACTGCCATCTTTCTTGAGCAATCTAATGTTTTGAGCTAGCCATTTCTCACACCATTCTAAATAATCCTCAAATCTCCTATTGTCTTCATAAACGCCACCGTAATTCTTTCCAATGTTGAAGGGAGGATCGGTTAGTACCAAGTCTATTGACTCAGAGGGCATTTTCGACATTACTTCTAGACAGTCTCCCGTAATGAGCTTGTGTTCTGTTTTCGTTATTCGATGCTGCATTACGTCCCTCCCCAATTCCTCTTTTTATTGACGAAGCTCCTAGATTGGTTGATTAAAGGATGGTTACTAGTTTAATATCGTATCAATCTCCGAAGCTCCAAGACAATTTATCGAAACATTGGAGTTCCCTAGGTTCTAGCGATGCCTGGAGAGTAGGTATAGGAGAGACCGAGCCTTGATACTAGATATACGTCGTAATATTCTAGGTTCTGCTATGTTGTCGACCCGTCCAGGAACAAATCTTAAGAGTCATGACCCCATAAGATAGCAGAGCAATAATCCAAATATTTTTTAGATAGCTTCCCCGTGAGCTGAGCGGAATGGCCAAAGCGTACATCATGATAAACTGCGATAAGGGTTTCGGCGAGGAGAC
Organism: uncultured Nitrosopumilales archaeon; assembly: GCA_964644785.1. Lineage (GTDB taxonomy): Archaea > Thermoproteota > Nitrososphaeria > Nitrososphaerales > UBA57 > VHBL01. The sequence goes on from CAZXXP010000037.1 coordinate 10,374, forward strand.
GCTGAGGGAAATGAGGCGAGTGAAACATGTTACCGCCGCTGATGTCGTTTACGGGGTGTACGACATTATCGCTGTGGTTCAAGCTCCTACCATGTCAGCAGTTGAGGAAACAATAATCAATAAAATCAGAAAGGTCAAGGGAGTAAGCTCTACACTCACGATGCTTGTGGCAAAGACCTAGCACAATTATTTAGATGGTTTTCGTAGATCTGGTTTGCCTGCCTCTGAAGTGATTATTTCTTCAACCTTCTGGAAATATAATCTCGTTGCAAAAGGCATCTGTGTGATGTTGCTCTCTATTGAGTCTACGACATAGTGGACAGCCCTGCGAGAGCATTTTATGTTGAACTTCATCGACAGAACATTATCCTGCACGACCT
>CAZXXP010000037.1:10763-13967 GCA_964644785.1 uncultured Nitrosopumilales archaeon
TGACCAATTATGATCTTGTACCAACCTGCAAGCATGTCAGGCTCAAGACCAACGTTGACGTCGTGTATCGTCGCCGCTAAGTTTTCAAGAACTTTTATCTCAACGTTATCAGACATGCCTACTATTCCTTCCAAAGATTCTAAAGTCCTAAGGTCATCTTTTGCTAACTTGCTTGTCTAACCGTAGGCTTACTTTATCCAGTCAGCCATGGTCACATCTGGAGGCCTTTCCTTGACTTTTTCAAATCCGCACTTCGGGCATTTGAGATGGTCCCGAATAACATTTCTAATTCGGTTTGTTTCTGATTCAATAGTTGCCCTCTTGCCGCAGTTTGGGCATGCTACATAGGATATCTCTTTGGTCATACCAATATTATTAGTAGATGTACTGCTAAATTAATTTGCCTACAATAAACTGCAAGTTCGGCAATTTGTGAATTATTTCTTTCTCGAGAACTTTTCCGGAGGCCCGAAATCCATGTGCTCTGGAGGCTTCGAGGGAATTACAAACCTGATATACGAATAGTTGTATTTGTCATGATAAAAGTCAGAGCCTTCGACCGCCCTCTTGTACGCTGGACCGAACTCTTTCCAGTCCTTATGCTCAATTGCATCAAGTATTGGTGAAAGATGATGTTTCTCAAATGCCTCTATATCCTGTACGTATTTCGGCCTCGTGACCTTCACGATGTTCATTATGGATATCGTTTCATTGTACTGATGTTTGGCCATAGGCCAATTGCCTCCTTTGGCAGCGTAGTACAGATAGGAGAATCGTCTGGAAATTTCGTCCATAAGTCTTGCCATGCCAGGCTGGATCTGTGCAAGCTGATCTATCGTAATCTCGCCATGCTTGGTCTTGCCTGCAATCCTTTCTCCCATGCCGTCCAACTCCCTAACGCCTACTATAAAGGCCAACTATTTCTGCTTCTCCAAGTACATGGCTCTGCATTTCTCTCACAACCTGTTCCTTTGTGGAGCCTGTTGGAAGATTGAGATTGGTATCTAAGGCGTAGAGATGGAACATGTAGCGATGTGTTCCCGAAGGAGGGCAAGGTCCTCCGTAACCAATTCTCCCAAAATCTGTCGTTCCCTGAACGCTATTATTTGGCAGGGTAGGCTTGGTTTCTACGCCCTCTTTGAGGCCGCTCTCCGATGGAGGTATGTTGAATATTACCCAGTGTGTGAATACTCCCATAGGTGCGTCGGGGTCGTCTGAGATAAGGGCGAAAGACTTGGTATTCTTCGGTGCGTCTTTCCATTGAAGCTCGGGAGAAACATCGGCACCATCGCAAGTGTTTCTTGAGGGTATCCTTTCGCCATTCTTGAATGTTGGGCTTTCTATTAACAAGTCATATCACATCTGTTGGGTTTTGTCGCATTTTGTAGCATATTTAGGGGAGGTTACTCCGAATATAAGGACAGAGTTTGGATCGAACTGTTATAGAATTGAAGGAAATCTCTATTAAACGAGAGATATCTTCATGCATGCTCAAGCCGAACTATTTCAATAATGAACTCATTGCAATATTAGACCTTTTGCGTAACAGGAGGTGGTTTCAGAATTCTGAAATTCTTACAAACTATGGACGCAAAACTACGTTGTTTTACGCATCGTCCGCAGCAAATATCACCAAAGTTTACAGGAACTGGGTACTTAGGGTATTACGCAAAAGGTCTATTCTTTCTGCTGAAGGACAATCTTTCTTCGCTTCTTGAATTAGAAGCTCACAGCTATTCCAATCTCTGGGGTGATGAAGATAAGGGAGCTTACGGACCAGCAGTGGAAAGTTATACAACCCTTCATGCCAGAGCAGACTGGAAGAGGAAAGCCAAGTGCAGATGACAGGGCTACACTCAACGCCATACTCTACGTTCTCAGCACAGGGTGCAGGTGGGAAGACCTTCAGAAGAGACAGTACAACCATTACTACACTACAGCATGGAGGAGACTCAAGAGGTGGGAGGAGCAGGGCGTCTGGAAGAGCATAGTTGACGCCTTGATCTCCAGGGGATACCCTTTGGGAGTCGTGAAGATGGGTTCGCTCTCGATAGACAGCACAACTGCACCAGCGAAAAAGGGGGAAGATTGGTTGGCTATGACGGTTATGAGAGGATCAAGGGAACGAAGATCCATGCGGTAGTGACGGAACAGTCACCCCCGTAGCTGTCACAATCGGATCAGGTCAGGAGCATGAGGGTAGAAAGCTCAGTCCAATCATGGAATCCACCAGCATGAAGCGAAATAGAGGAAGGCCGAGGAAGAGGCCAAAGACGCTCTACGCAGACACCAAATATGGCATGCCGTTGAACAGGTTCTACCTCGATGGGAAGCACATAAATTCCCAGATTCGCAGTAACCCAAACAAGAAGGGGAACCCAGAAAGACCAAGGCCCTTCAATAAGGCCACTACGATAGGGTGGGGTCATCGATGGAGAGGTTCAACGCGTGGATCAAGGCATTCAGAAGGGTAACCATCAGATACGACAGGTTGCCATCAGTCTACACGGCCTTCGTTCATCTGGCATACATCGTCATCTATCTGAGAATATTGCAATGAGTTCAATGACAACAACTCTTAAAAGTTGGCTATATTGCAATTACCTACTAACAAAAAGTGAGTAATATGGCTACAACCGCATATCCCGCTGTAACATCGACTGGTCAATCAGTGCTGATCCTTAAAGAAGGAAGTTCAGAGACAAAAGGAAGAGATGCTCAACGAAACAACATCATGGCTTCAAAGTTGATTGCTAGCATTGTAAAGTCATCTCTCGGCCCCCGCGGCATGGACAAGATGCTTGTTGATAGCCTTGGCGACGTGACGATCACGAATGATGGTGCAACGATTCTGAAGGAGATCGATGTCCAGCATCCCGCAGCTAAGATGCTTGTTGAGATCGCAAAGGCTACTGACAGTGAAGTCGGCGACGGTACAACTTCAGCGGTAGTTTTTGCTGGTGCGTTGATTGAAAAAGCCGAAGAGCTCCTCGACAAGGATGTTCATCCAACAATAGTAGTGGATGGATACAAGAAGGCAGCTGCGCAGGCTCTGAAGATCCTAGACAAAATTGCAATAAAAATTCCTCCAGGCGATAGGGATTGGCTACTTAAAATTGCAAAGACCAGCATGTCCACCAAATTGGTTTCAAGAGAGGCAGTGTTACTTGCAGACCAAGTAGTAGATGCGCTACTGCAGGTGGC
>CAZXXP010000038.1:0-13963 GCA_964644785.1 uncultured Nitrosopumilales archaeon
AGCAGCGCAGAATGCTATCTTCAATCCCGAAATTTCGAATAGTTTGAGATCGTTGGCTCCATCGACTGCAGCAACTATGTTCTTCTTTTCCTCGCCCAGCCACTTTATCGTGTCCATAAGTACGTATGCTTTATTCGATGTAACTTTCAGGTTTATCCCTGATAGCTTCCCATCTGTAAATAAAAGCTCGTTTGCAAATGCGTAATCAATCCCTAATTCACTTTTCACCCTATCGGATAAAACTGTAGGCCCTCCAGATACTGCCATCGTCTTGAAGCCCATCTTCTTGAGTTCCCTGAAGGTTTCAACTGCTCCTTTCATAAGGTTCATCCGTTCTGCAAGCTTAACGCATTCGTTGTAAGGAATGCCCTTCAAAGCGTCAGTCCTCATGAAAAGCCCCTGCTCCCAGTTTATCTCACCCCTGATACCCTTCAGCGTCAGCTCTTCGACCTCCTTCTCCCTGCCGACGAGTCTGGCTATCCCCGGCATAAACTCGCCATCTACTAGAACTCCTTCAATATCGAAAATGGCTAGCAACCAACATCAATCTCTGTTTTCCAATACGAATACAAGGCCTCTTTTGCAGTGAAATTAAAGGGTAGCGGTATTATTCTTGCCTTGCGATCTTGCTTGAAATTTCCGAGCTCTCCTCAAGAGCTCTGTTCACCGTGATCTCAGCAATGGTTTTGTACTGCCTTATGGACTGCATCAGATTCCACAATAGCACTTTTAACGAAACAGTTTCAGCAGCTTTACACTCCTTTAATGCACCATCAGCATCCAGCGATGCTTTGCCCCCAGCAACAGCGTCTTTCTTCAGGAAGGCTTCCAGTGTGTTTTCTGCGATAGTTTTTGTCATAGAAATTAGAGGAGAAGCTTTCTTCAATGAAGCAGGGTCATTGCCTTTCTCAACGTAAGCTGACATCGCGTCCGTTGCAATGGAATGTGCACAATCTGCAACTTCCTCCAACGCTTTTACAACCACTCTGTTGCCAAGAATGTTTAGAGGGGTTTCGACTCCGACCTGATTCATCATCTCCCTGTCCTTCGCGGCAAGTATAAGCTGTCTCACGATTAGCCTGTATAATCTGTCAACATCGTTCTCCATATTGGCGACTTCTTTGAGGTATTTTGTCTCCCTCTCTGCAATGGCGTGAAGTATTGCATCAAACATTGCAACGATTATTGCATGGAGCCTTCTTATTGAAGTGTATATTGGAAACTTTGTAGGATCTACCAGATTTTGCAGGGTAATCCTGTTTAACGTCTGCTCGACGATGCCCATGCCTATTAGTTTGGAAGTCGTTTCGCGAATTTCTCGCAGTTGTTCCGGCTTGAGCGGCCTTTTTGAAACGACCTCGATGATCTCATGCCCAACCATGTACTCTCCAATCAGAATCTTTGTTAGCAGGCCCTCAGTACACAGGTCGGCGTTTACAATGCAAAGAGATTCTGCAGTCTTCTTCAAGCGCAACTGCGGTATGATCCTTATCGAGCCGTCCTGCTCCTCCATCAGAGCCAGCGAGTCTCCGGGCTTTACACCAGCTTCCTTGACCCATTTTATTGGAAGCGAGACTACGAGAGTCGAATAGCCCGCTCTCTGAGCCTTCCTAATCTCCAATCTGCATCAAAACGTATTATATACACTAGACTATAATTGTTCGCCATAATAAGAGCTAGAAAGTACCTATGCGACGACGAGCACTCCTGCATCGGAGCGCCTGTTTCTTGCAGCTCTTAGCTCTTCTAAGGAGTTGATGATGATTTCCATTTCGTTTGTAATGCCTAGAACATCAAAGAATGCATCGTCCAGCTTTACCTTCGTCTTTTCTGCTTCTGACTTCCTGCCTTCTCTTGCAGCTTTGCACATCTTGCTGAAGAGCTCGCCAAGCCTTGCATTGTGGATTTTATCAATTCTGTTAAGATCTGGAACCGGCAGGGAGCGGAGCGTGTAAGACCTTATGTCCAATAATCCTCTGCCCATGGATGTCCTTCCTTTGAGTTCTATCATAAGTGCCGCTAACGATGAATTAAAAAACGCAAGTATTGGCAAAATATGATTTTTATTGAAAGGTATAACGCCGTAGAAATTTGCTGTTGCATATGCTTGCGCGTCGTTTCTTATGGCAAAGAACCTGTTTCGTACAAAGGCAGGCATCAGAATCGGACAGGTTGAACTTTTCCTCAAAGAATACCAGAGTTTCTTGGAATAGAATGTTGGCAGATTGTTGAACCCAACTATTTTCTTTCCTCTAGTCATCCCTCTTTTGCCTTCTATTTCCCTTCTCTCGCCTTCCTCTATGTATGATAGGACTCTTGTATTTCTTAGCGCGCTCTTCGGTTCATCTACAAGCAATATCCTCTCTTTGATGTCCTCAGGAATGATATTGTAAGTTTCTATGGGAGTGGGACTACTGATTACAGGCTTTAGGTATCGTTCCTCTATGTCCCATTTGCTAATATCTTCTTGGCTTAAGATGAAAAAATCGTAAGCGCCTTCCTTGAAGCAATACTGTACATCGGCAAGATTCTGCAGGGGCACGAGCAAACTGTTCTGCAATAACCTTGTAACCACAAAACTTTCCCTGAAGATTTCGCCCCAGTGTCTTGTCTTGCGCAGATCTGCCTGTCTCTTGACAATTGTCCTTAGAGAATCGCTTTCGTACGAATCGGAACTCTCTACATGCTCTACAATTCTATCAATCTCGAGTTCTTTCTTTACTAGGACGAGTTTGGCCTTATTTTTGTCACGTTTTGATTCGGACGAACACTTCTGCAGTAAGATTATAACGGTCTCTACCATCGCTTCGCTGAAAATATCTCTGCCGAATGCGATTATGCTTATGATCATAAACTTGTCAAGGATGAAGTTCTGCAAATCAGTGCCCCAGATGGAATCAAGCCAAGAGCTTGAAATTACAAAGCAGAGGAATCCATCTTCTTTCAGCAGCTTTTCACCATGAGTTATGAAATATGCATACATTCCCGCACGGGCATTCATCTTTACACGCTTTTCGTTGGCCAGCGCTACATTCCTTATTGCAGACTTTCTGCCGATTTCCCTCTGCTCTATGTACGGAGGGTTTCCCACTATTACATCGAATTTACTTAGAGAAGCTTCAAAGAAGTCAGTATTGAGTATCTTTACTCCAGACAACCTGTCTTTAACCTTTGAATAGGCTTCAGGATCGACTTCTACAGCAACAATCTTCTTCCTCGCACCAAGGGGGGAGGCTCCGAGCTCCAAGAGCCTTTCATATGCCCCCTCTACAAAGACTCCGTCGCCTGCAGCAGGGTCTAACACACTGTCATCCCTGCCCCTAATGGCGAGTCTCACGACGAGTTTCACTATCGATGGAGGAGTATAGAATTGTCCGAAGAATCTCTTCCTAAGCCTAGTCCTGTGCAACCATCTGCTAAGAAATCAGCCAAAGTATAAAGAGCGATTGTTATACCTGTAAGCAAATTTTCTTCGGCAAAGTTCATGAAGAGAGGAGGTCGGCTACCGTCCCCTCTGGTAAGCCCAAGAACAGGCTACCTTTCCTCGATTCTTGGAGCTAGATAGAAGCTTATTCTGCCGCCGGTGTCGCCGAGCGTGAGTTCCAGCTTCAGAGGCATCTTGTTCGAATATTCGCATGTAATCTTCTCCGACGCTGCACCTGCAGCCCTTACTATGTTCAATAGATATTGCAGGCTGTAAGTTGCCTTGCTCTCCTCCTTGACTTCCAGAGACTCCAAAGCATCGTTGTTCTTTTCGATTGGTATCGATGCGGAACCAGAATCGCTCTTGCCCATGAAGGTAACCTTCTCTTTTGAGCTTTCAAGAATTATGTGATCGGCTATCGTAGAAACGTCGTTCAGGATATCCGCAAATGCACTTTCTTTGAGGACTATCTTCGAGTTGAATGATAGTTTTGGAAGAGGAGTTGGAGAGTAGGTGCTCTCGATAAGGTGAATCTTGAACTCCCTCTTGTAGCCGTTTTGGAACTTCAGGCCTAGCATATCGTCGTCTTCGGCCTGTATGGTCACACTATCCTTCGGGTTTGCCCTTTTCAACAGCTTAGCAAACTCCTCCACCCTCACGGTAAGTTTATGTTGTTTGTCGCAGTCGTACTTCTCGAAGCCAGCATTGGGCCAGTTCAAATCGATTAGGGCTACGTGTGAAGGATCCATCGCCCTGAAACTTATGCCTTCTGCAGTGGCCTCAAAACTTGCCTCTTCGACTAAAGTCTGTATCGTCTGCGCAATTACCTTCCATTCGTTCGGCGTTTTTGTCTTTGCTACGAATACCAATGGGGAACCCGACTACACCGACAGAGTGTCATGATTTTAAGTTTTCCAATTGTCACGCCATATTATGAGTATTGCCGCCATGTGTGTCCGCAGGCGGTGCACCTGTAAAATTGGGTAGCAGGCTCATCACCAGACCTTGTCTGCAGAAACCACCAGAAGGCTTCCTTATTGCCGCATTTTTGACAATCGAGCTTTATTGTGGGCATCGTTTTGATCTTTTCATCTTCAGGCGAAACTATCTGGATTGCCTGCTTGGAAGTTTCGGTCTCCTGCTTCATCGCCTTGGAAACTGATTGTTTGTCCTTAAGCACAAAGCCGCAGTTATCGCATGCTAGGACTACCGAAGTCTTCCCTCCCTCGACCTGCGTTTTGGCTCCGAGTTTTGAACCGCAGTTTTCACAAAACTTCATACTACCACGTGTACTGCGCTACTGACAAAGGACTCTGAACGTTGGGTTATAAGACTTAAGGGACAGTCTTGATGGCCTTGCTTATCTCACTCGAAATCTTCTTGGCAGTTGCCGCTGCCTGCTCCGCACCCTCAATGAGGACCTTTATCGGATTTCCCTTCTTGGTCTGTAATCTTATCATTGATTTTTTGATTAATGGATGGTAAGGAACGACTCCTGCAAACACGACGTTATCGTTGGTCAAAAGCTCCTTGTGCACAACTTGCGCTACGGCAATATCCTCGTCTTCAACATCTATCGAGACTTCGCGCTCCTTTATGCTTGTGACTTTTAGTAGCAATGTCTTCAACTCTGTTTAAGGTACTAAAAAGGCGTTTCGCATCATCCAAGTTTCAGCAGGTCGCCCTTTGTGATTATGCCCTGAACCTTGTCTCTCTTGGTTATAATGACGGCTTGGAAGAAGTCGAACAGAGGATAAACGAGCTCCAAAGGAGTGTCTTCATGTACCATGGGGAAGGGTTCTTCCATGACCTGCGAGATTTTCTTCCTAAAGGCGTCTGCGGGCGACTTGCTCTCCGAAAGAAGTTTCAGAATAGTCTTTTCAGTTATGCTCCCGACAATCTTCCCATTCTCATAGACGGGAACCTGAGAGATAGCTTTCTGGATCATGAGGTCGGCAACCTCCTGCAACGTCTTGTCAGAATCTATGCCTTCAACAGATTCGCTCAGGATGTCCTTCACCCTCTTGGAATTTCTCCTTCGCAGCTTCTGCAACGTTTCAAAAAGTGCTTTAGCTTTTGAATACGAAGGCTCTATCTTGCCCGCTTCTAACTTCGCTATTAACGACTGGCTTACTCCTGAAAGTTTAGCAAGTTCGGCTTGAGTCAGACTTAGCTGCTTCCTGAGCCTCGATATTTCGTCGAGTTCAAACATTGTTTTAGGTCATAACAGGAGTGCGTATAATCTTTTCCACATATCAAAGCCCAAATACTATTCTGGTGGAGTAAAGTCGTTTGGATTATCTTCCTTATGATATCGTGATAGTAGGCTCTGGCATAGCCGGGTTAAGGGCTGCGATAGAAGCCTCAAGAGCATCAAACGGGAAACTCAGAATTGCTGTTATTACAAAAGTCCAGGCAATGAGATCACACTCGGTTTCCGCAGAGGGAGGCACGGCAGCAGTACTCTATCCAGAAAATGGTGATTCTGTGGAATCGCATGTCTATGACACGATAAAGGGGAGCGATTTTCTTGCCGATCAAGATGCCGTTGAGAGACTATGCTCGATGATGCCTGCAGAGGTGTACCAACTTGAGCACTGGGGGATGCCGTGGTCTAGGAAGGAAGACGGAACAATAGCGCAGAGGCCGTTTGGAGGGTACAGTTTCCCAAGAGCCGTATTTGCGAGCGACAAAGTTGGATTTTTCGAGATGCAAACATTGTACGATACGGCATTGAAATATGACAACATAGAATTTCTGCAGGAGTGGTTTGTAACTTCACTCATCAAAGACGATAACAGGTTCCAGGGTTTAACTGCCATAGAGATGAAAAGCGGCAACTTCTATGCGATAAAGGCAAAGGCGGGGATAATTGCTACTGGAGGACCTGGAAGGCTTTACAGCTTCGCAACTTATGGCCATTCTTCTACCGCAGATGGTTTGGCAATGGCATACAGGATGGGTATTCCTTTGAAAGATATGGAGTTTGTGCAGTTCCACCCCACAGGGCTTGTTCCATCTGGCATTCTGATCACGGAGGGGGCTAGAGGGGACGGCGGAGTTTTGGTTAACAAAGATGGTGAAAGGTTCATGGAGAGGTATGCTCCAGAAAGGAAGGATTTGGCTGCTAGAGATGTGGTTTCTAGGGCTATTATGGACGAAATAAATCAGGGAAGAGGGATCAAAGCCGAAGGTCTGGATCATGTTTACATCGATCTGAGACATATCGGAGCTGAAAGGATCAAGGAGAGACTTTCAACTTTGAGAGAGATCGCGATAAAATTCAACAATATCGATCCTGTAAACGGTCTGATCCCTGTAAGGCCTGTATGCCACTATTTCATGGGAGGCATAGACACCAACATCGATGGTGGGACTGAACTCCAGGGCTTGTGGGCTGCTGGAGAATGTGCGTGCGTTTCTGTAAACGGTGCCAATAGGATGGGTGCGAACTCTACCGCTGAATGCCTTGTTTGGGGCAAGATTACCGGATTAGAAGCTGCCAAATATTCGGTGACAAAACAATCTGCAGAAATTTCTAAACAAGCTGTAGAACAGGAGCAGAAAAGAGTCCATGACGACATATTTCACGGGAAGGGAGGGGAAGACCCGTACGCAATCAAAAAAGAGATGCAGCAGATTATGGATGAATATGTATGCGTGTATAGAGATGGTGAAGGACTCTCGCAGGCTTTGAAGGCTATCAGAGGTCTAAAGAAAAGAGCCTACAGACACGTCGATGATCAATCAAGCGTTTATAATACCAATCTTACCAATGTTCTTGAGCTCGACGCTAATCTTGAGATTTCAGAAGCCATAGTTGCGGGTGCTCTGGCAAGGACAGAATCAAGAGGAGCACATGCAAGGGTTGATTATCCGAAAAGAGACGATGCCAAATGGCTCAAGCATACACTGGCATATTATTCATCGGATGGTCCTAGGTTGGACTATTCTGCTGTCGTCATAACGAAACACAAGCCCGTGGAGAGGAGATACTAGATGAGTAGGAACTGGTTCAGGGCTTGGCTCTTGCCCCCTAGGAGCAATCTTGGAAGGTGGGCTTATACAATGCAGAGAGTATCTGGGACTGCAGTTTCGCTTTACTTCCTTGCTCATATTATTGAAACGGGAAGTGTGGTCGGAGGACCGTCAGTTTGGAGTGTTCCTACTTATGATTTTGCGAAAATCAGCTGGAGCGATACGGTTGATTTCTTAAAAAATCCTATTTTTGATTTTGGTTTGATAGTAATTGGCTTCCTGCTTACCTTCCACACATTTAATGGTTTGAGGCTATTCTTCAGCGAATTTGGCTACGGAATTGGTAAGCCTGCAAGGCCTGACTATCCGTACAAACCTAGATCGCAAAACACGGTGCAGGATTTGATAATATGGCTCAGTGCTGTTTTGGCTGCCGCAGCTGCTGTATATGCCCTGAATGTTCTGTTCTGGTGATCGTTTGAGAGAAAGCAGAATCATGTTATTACATTACATAAGTGGGATAGGAATTCTTGCTAGCGGGGCTGTACATTTAGCATTGGTATTTTTTGTTGGTTCCTATAAGGAAAATCTTTCTTTTGATAGTGGTGTATTTTCGGTAATTGCAGTATACAGAAACTTTGCGTTTGCCCTGACGCTTGAATTATTATTAATTTTCGTGTCCTTCCACGCTTTTAACGGATTGAGGGTAATTCTGATAGAGCTGTATCAAGGGAAGAAATGGGAGATGGGCGTCAACTGGGCCCTTACTGCGGTCGCGGCATTTTTGGTAATATATGGAACAAGAACTGTCTTGCTCGCAAGGTTAATCTGAGGATTCGAAATGGAGATTTCTCTATCGGTATCCAGATCTGCACCAAAAAAGCACTTTCAGGAATTCAAGGTTCCGTTGCAGAAAGGTATGTCGGTTTTAGACGCTTTGATTTATGCCAAGGAAAACCTTGACCATTCCATAGCGATGAGATATTCTTGCAGGATGGCCATTTGCGGCTCTTGCGGGATGAAGGTTAATGGCAAGCCGATGCTTGCATGCTATACGCAAATCAGCGAACTAAACAGCGACAAAGTCAAAGTTGAGCCGCTTGATAATTGTGTTATTGTCAGGGATCTTGTAGTGGATTTTGCAGAATTCTTTTCGCATCACAAAAGCCTTAGTCCATATCTGATCAGAAATGATGTTAGAGAACAGGAGGATCCTGTCAAAGAGTTTCTACAGAAGCCCGAAGAGGTCGAGCGATACTTACAGTATTCTTACTGCATAAAATGCGGCCTGTGCTATTCTTCCTGCCCTACTGTTGCTGCTGACAAAGAATTCCCCGGCCCTCAAGCGCTAGTTCAAGCATATAGGTACGTTGCAGACAGCAGGGACGAAGGAACAAAGAAAAGAATTGATGCCATAGATACTGCTCATGGTATAGCAAGGTGTCATTTCGCAGGCTCGTGTAGCTCTGTGTGCCCTAAAGGAATAGACCCAGCTCAGGGAATTCAATTGCTGAGGAGATACACGCTTTCTCTAAAACGCTAGACCATCTTTGCTGCTTTCTTTACGTCTAGTTCCCCGTGGACTAGTCCTGACAGGGCTCTGGTCATCTTCGTTATGTCTTCAGCCTGCCACACGTTCCTTCCGAATACTATACCCTTTGCGCCGCAGTCTAAAGAATCCTTGACCATCTGGAACGATTCATGCAGAGTCTTGGTCTTTGGCCCTCCTCTTACGAGGATTGGAGAGAATGTAGAATTTACTATTAGTGTGAATGATTTCTTATCGCCTGTGTAATCTACTTTGAGAAGATCGGCGCCAATTTCCGAAGCCATCCTGACGACCAGTTTGATCAAAGATTCGTTTCTTACCGCCTGGCTACCCTTCTCAAGTCCTAAAGGCTCTATGATTATTGGAATGCCGTAGTCCTCTGCTTCGTGGACCATTTCTGACAAGTGATGAATATTGTCAGCTTCCTGCCTATCGTCCTCGAAACCTGTCAGAAGGTATGTTACAACCGCGTCCGCATTTACTCTAACGGCGTCCTTTACGGTGAAAACTTTTGTGTAATATCCAGGTTTTGGCTCTGGGACGGCTCTCCAGTAATTAGAATGGTCTAATCTTGCTATCAGCGCTGGGCTCCCCCTCCCGAAAAAGTTCTCTTTTATGACTTCAACAACTGGAGGAACTACTTGAATGGCGTCTGCTCCACCTTTTGCAACTTTGGCGACTGTGTCTGCAATGTCCTCTATGCCTTGCAATGGTCCCATCAGAATTCCGTGGTCTATGGCTACTACGAATGCCCGCCCGCTCTTTTTGTTGAATAATTTGCTCTTCCTGATTACCGAGCCTGCGTTGGGGTTCATTTTTGATTTGGTTCTATGTGATGATTAATTTGCTTATCGTTATTGTGCCCCCTCCTGCACAAAAATTAGAGGTTCCAAGATAAGCTAACAATAGTAAAAAGGTAACTAGTAATAGATTAAGAGTTACTAAGAGTGTGCCCCGTGTTAAGCCATAACGGGGATGCGATGTAGTGTGAAATAGGAAACGATGTTGCAGTGGTGTTAATCGCACCCCTCACTAGTTGTTTGAAAGAAGAAGTGTATGCATGAATGTTGGAAGACCAAAATACCGGTAGATTATATGGAAAGCTCCTAAATACACATGTGTAGAAAGTTAGTTTGCTGGGGTCGTCGGCTAGTCTGGTCTAGGCTTTATGGCTCGGGTCCATAAGATCGAGGGTTCAAATCCCTCCGACCCCACCACATCAGAATTAACTTCGCACGCAGGGCCCGCGCACAACGCGAATAGGAAAATGATTTTCGGAAAACATAAATCTCTCAACACGGCTTACTTCCCGTCATCAATTTTTGAATAGAGAATGCTTCCTGCCGGCAATTTTAGATATTCTCGTTGTGGAAAGTCTCATTTTCGTCTTTGCGGCAGACACAGCCCAGAATGGCAGGACTGGTAGAACCCACACCCTCTTAAACGGAAAGGAGCCATATCATAGAATTAGGCAGGGATCTTGTAGATGGGCGTAACCAGCACCCTGACGATGGGGAAGAAGCTTGCGGTATTGTCTGGATCAATGATAATTTTGACGGTGTTGGCAATATACACAGGGGTCAGCTTGCTTCAGGAAAATAACCACTGGGCCAATGTCAAAGGTTCAACGGCTCAACTTTACGGCTTGTTCTTTGAACAGAGCACCAACCTCAGAGGCTACCTTCTCAGCGGTGACCAGAGCTTCCTCAACGACCTTGAAGCGGACAGGAAAGCATTTCAAGCGACTCTGGAAGAAGCGAAATCGCTTACAAACGACCAGGACATCCAGAACATTCTAGCCAAATTCCAAGCAGATGAAAAGCGGTGGCATGAGCAGGTAGCTAACCCTGCCATTGAGATGAGAAAGAGAGTGAATTCAGGGCAAGCGAGCTTAGCGGAGCTTAATGAAAAATTCTTGGCGGTATATTACGGAAACTTCCTTCTGGCGGAGTTCTCCATTAGAAAGGACAGCCAAGACTTGGTGGCTGCACCGAATAAGAAGATGGAAGCGGTGACATCGCAGGCGAACATAATCTTGCTCTCTATCCTGGCAGTCGAGGTGGTTGTTGGCACGTCGCTTTCCGTAGCCATCTCTAGATCAATAATCAGACCGGTGAAAAAACTCCAAGATGCGGCGTCTGTTATCAGCAGTGGGGATCTCACCGTTGACATCCACCCAGTGGGAAGGGATGAAGTGGGTAAGCTTGCTACTTCCTTCAGAAACATGACAGCAAATCTACGCACTCTAGGGAGTAAGGTGGTCGTCGCTGCAACCGATGTTTACTCGGCTTCGCGGCAGATCGCCTCCTCAACACGGGAGATATCCCAGTCCAGCCAAAATGTGTCCTCGACTTTGCAACAAATTGCAAGTGGGGCAGTCACTCAGGCCAAGAAGCTCGACGAAGCGAATCAGATAGTGAGCAGGCTTCGCACGACCATGAATGAACTTGCATCAAAAGCGAAGGAAGCGGCAACACTTTCAAATGTTGCGGTGGAAAGTGCCAAGGCGGGCACCGGTGCCGCCGGAGAGGCTGGCCAGAAAATAAGTAGGATAACCGATGTTGCTGAGGATTCTGCAGAAAGGGTAAGAGGCCTTTCGGCAAGGAGCAGTCAGATCACTTCCATTTTAGAGGTAATTCGCCAGATAGCCGATCAAACGAACCTGTTGGCTCTTAACGCTACGATTGAGGCAGCAAAGGCAGGTTCTGCGGGTAGAGGTTTCGCGATAGTTGCCGATGAGGTGCGAAGGCTAGCGGAAGACTCTGCTAAAGCTACGTCTGACGTTGCATCACTGATACAACGAATCCAGGAAGATGCGAAGACAACCACTCGGAGCATCGAAGAAGGCACTAGGGAAATCGCTGAGGGGAAACTGACGGTTGATAGGGCGTTGCATGCTTTGGAAGAGATTGCGACCAAAGTGCAACAGGTAGCTGTGAATGTGACACTAGTTGTGGATTCAATCCAGGAACAAGTGTCAGCTGTTTCAAGGTTGAGCAGAGCAACTGCCGAGGTTGCATTAATCACGGAGGAGAACACGTCTGCAGTAAAGGGGGTTTCGTCGGACGCAGGGAAGATGGCTCATGAGATGAGGGAATTTACGGATGCGGCAGAACGACTAGCAGAATTGAGCCAGAGTCTCCAGTTAGCAGTTTCTAACTTCAAGCTGCCTGCACCAGAAGAGCTTCCCAAGGAAAAGGGCAAGACTTCCGAAAAGGGAGACCCTACAGTGCAGATTGGACAGGTGAAACCACAATGAGCCTGGGTACTCCTAATGTCGAGGAGATTCATATTGTCGTCTTTGGGCTCCGTGATGGAGAGAAACAGGAAAGAACGTACTACGGCCTAGGCGTAGATGAGGTACGTGAGATCAGACCAGTTGAACACATCACTCGGATACCGACAGCCCCAAGCCATGTTCTGGGGCTAATCAACTATCGGGGCAAGGTCATTGTACTGATTGATGTAAAGGCAAAGCTGGGCATTCCAAGTACGCCGAATAACGGTTCGAAACCACGTATCATAGTAGTTGAGGTTGAGGATGTTCTGACAGGCCTGTTGGTTGATGAGGTAGATCAGGTACTGAGGATTCTAACCAAGGATTTACAGATTACCCAAGCCGAGGATCCCGTTTCCAGGAATTTCTCAAAAGGCACGGTCAAGGGTCAATCTAGACAAGTGCACCTTTTGGACGTCGAAAGGCTGTTGGATCCAGATGTGACAGGCGTAAGGACGGGTAGGAAATAGATGTCCGCAATTACTTCTGCGAAGGCTTTGGTGGTTGACGACTCTAGTTTTGCGAGGACAATTCTAAAGGATATTCTTAGCGATATGGGTTTTTCAGTTATCTATGAAGCCAAGGATGGAAAAGAGGCGGTCGACGTCTTCGTGCAGCAAAAGCCTGATCTTGTAACCATGGATATCATCATGCCTCGATCTGACGGATTACAAGCTTTGAGGGAAATAATTGGGATTGAACCACATGCAAATGTGATCATGGTTTCAGCGCTTGGACAAGACCGTGTTGTGGAGGAGGCGTTAAAACTGGGAGCCAAAGGTTTCGTCGTGAAGCCTTTCATGCCCTCTAAGATAAAAGAGATAGTGAGGATGATATTCCGCTCCCAATAGGGGTTGGCGATACCAGTCTGTTGGAACGCAGTGATCCAGTTGACGTATGTTCTGATCGGTCAGACATGGCTAAGTCGGTAAGATGATTTTTTGGAAACCGCCAAATATCGTGATGTGTTCGTTCAGGAGGCAAACGAACACGTTCAGAAAATGAATGATTTGCTTCTGAAACTTGAGGCGGCGCCCCAGAAACGCGAGTATCTTGATGGCTTATTCAGATCGACACACACTTTGAAGGGGATGGCGGCCACGATGAGATATGATCAGATTGCGAATATTTGTAAGGCCCTCGAGGAGGTGTTTGATAGATTGCGTAAAGAGGAGTTAGAGCTTTCTGGAAACCTCGCCAGTTCGTTGTTCAAGTCATTTGATCTTTTGGCCGAAATGGTGCGGGACGAAGCCAAGAGTTTTGATTCTGGAGCCTTCCAAAAGGAGCTTGCGGGCTATTCCGAGGGTAAGCCCAAGTCAGAAGAACCACATTCTCCTGAATTTACCACATCAACAATCCGCGTAAAAATGACAGACCTAGATGCGTTAGTCGATCTGGTAGGTGAACTGCTAATCTCGAAATTGCGACTGGAACACGCTCTTTCCTTCACCCTGACCTATGAGAGCCGTCAGGCACTTGCCAACTTGTCCAAAATAATTGGAGAGCTCCAAAACCAAGCTATCAAGGTAAGACTCGTCCAGCTAGAGCAGATTTTCAACCGCTTTCCACGAATGGTCCGTGACATATCAAGACATTATGGGAAAGAAGTTGAACTAACAATGCAGGGGTTGGGTATAGAGCTAGATCGAATAGTTCTTGATGCTATAAACGAACCGCTTCTTCCAGTCCATGGGAATGTGACGAGATGGGAAAGTGAATCTTGAGCAGATAGCCC
>CAZXXP010000039.1:0-13832 GCA_964644785.1 uncultured Nitrosopumilales archaeon
ATTGAAAACCTGGGCTACACGAACCCATAATGGCACAAGCGCTTCGAGCCATCTTGCACCCTCTATTCCTCCTACGTCTATGGCGTCGGGCCAGCCGAAATCTTCCAAGATCCGAATGACTTGTTGTTTTGCGTCTGAGTCATTGCCACAAATTAGCATCTCAGCGTTGCCTTCGTTGAACTTAGGGTCAACCATTTGTGAATTTGATAAAGTGTTGAAACATTTCACTACTTTTGCTTTGGGCAGTTTCCGCTGTATTGTCTCGCCCAGAGAATCATTTGTTCAGACGAATAGACCTGGAGGTGCGTCTTTTTGAAATTCTAGGGGGTTAGTTACGTCTATGACCAATTTTCCAACGAATTTTTTAGGTCCAGCGAGATCGACTACCTGCTCAGCGACTTTACCCATGATTGCAATGACGAGGATCTCTCCGTGCATTGCAGTTTCTGCGAATGTACCCGTTGCTCCTTTGCCTTCTGTTTTCTCCACCCATTTGACAAGCTTATCGGTATCGGGAGTTCGAGAGCCTATCATAACATCATATCCCCGGCTTGCAAATCCTCTGCCTAGTGCTTGACCTACAGCACCGCTACCTAGGATGCCTACTTTCATAGTATTCATAAGGTATATCGTGGTGGAGCTATTAAGGAACTACGTTTACAAGATAAATAAATTTGTAAACAACAGAGTATTTTTTTTCTGCCCAACTTTTCAACGACGAGAAAATTGCCCAAGAGAACAATAACCAATTTTCGCATTTTGAACGAACATGAACACGAATTAATTTTCTCATCTACAAAACGCCATGTGTTACTATTTCTAAGACGTTAGGGATGATTGGATCTAGAGACATTAGGCCGTCAGCTATCGATCTCAAAGATGGCTGCATAAAGGCAAGTAAAGGACCTTGAACTCAGGGTCTTGGTGAACGTCTTTTGAAGCGCAACGGGGCAGGGCATCCTAAAATGGAACTAAGGCTTACGGCAGCTGCGTCGAATATCTTACCCAAAACCTATTCTGATGTTATCTGTGCCGCGCTTGAATTCGTTGAGGAAAAACTTGGGCGCAATGCTATTGAAACAGCTTTAAGGCGCCGACAGGCAAAGGTCCTAGAAACGTAGCGCAAACGTATTCAAGGAAATAGTTTTGATCAGAAAGTAGAGGTTTTGGCTAAACTTAGAGATTCGGAGGGCTATATGGCTCAGGTAAAAAAAACACGCGCTGGAAACTATGAACTTCTCGTTTTGACACAAATAATTTAGCAAAGGTTTTTCAAGAACTTATTTCCGAATTGTCTGGGAATGGATAACGGCATTAGAGTTGGCTTGGCGTTTGACGACGTACTGCTCGTTCCAAAAAAATCCACCATCGAAACTAGAAAAGCTGCAAATACGAAGACGAAATTATCCAAGCATATAGAACTCAACATACCAGTCATAAGCGCAAACATGGACACCGTAACCGAGTCTGCCATGGCTATCGCCATGGCAAGGCAGGGAGGAATTGGCACAATTCACAGATTCCTTTCAATTTCTGAACAAGTGGCAGAAGTTACAAGAGTCAAGCGCTCTGAAGGCATTCTCATCGAACAACCCGTGACCATAACCCCAGACAGAATTGTCAGGGAGGCTTCTCAATTAATGAGACAGCACGGGATAGGTGGATTATTGGTCGTTAATGATGGTAAGCTCGTAGGAATTTTGACGAGCAGGGACTTGCGCTTTGAAGAAAATCTGGATGTATCCGTCCAGAAAGCGATGACAAAGGATCTTGTAACCGCTCCTGTAGGGACTACGATAGAGGATGCAAAGCGCATGCTGAAGGAGCACAAGATCGAGAAACTTCCAATCGTTGACAAAGAGATGATGGTTAGGGGTTTGATTACTGGAAAGGACATCATAAAGAGGCATCAGTTCCCACAGGCGTCAAAAGACTCGAAGGGAAGGCTACGTGTTGGTGCTGCTATAGGAGTCAAGGACGACTTCGTGGAGAGAGCTGCAGCCCTTATCGATGCTGGAGCAGATGTTCTTGTGGTTGATATCGCACATGGACATTCTGACCTTTCTATAAGAACAGTGGCTCAAATCAGGGACAAGTTCGGGTCAGTTGAATTGATCGCGGGAAATGTGGCAACTGCACAAGGCACCAAAGATCTCATTGAGGCTGGGGTAGATGCCGTGAAAGTAGGCGTAGGTGCAGGTTCGATATGCATAACGAGAATAGTTACTGGTGCAGGCGTTCCTCAGTTGACCGCTGTAATGGACTGCGCAGAAGTTGCAAATGCAAAGGGAGTCCCAGTGATAGCGGACGGCGGAATAAGAAATTCTGGAGATTTGACAAAGGCTATCGCCGCTGGTGCATCTTCAGCGATGATAGGTTCATTATTGGCAGGAACCGATGAGGCCCCGGGAATAATAATCTCAAGACCTACCGGTAGGTTCAAGATGAGCAGAGGCATGGCTTCTTTGGGTGCGGCATTGGGAAGAAGCACCAGAGAAAGGGGAAAGGAGATGGAGGAGCAAGAGCTTCTAAATTATGTTCCCGAAGGTGTTGAAGGTTTAGTACCATACAGAGGCGCAGCGACGGAAGTAATCTCGAATTTGATTGGGGGTTTGAGATCTGGAATGAGCTACTGCGGTGCAACAAACATCAAGGAGCTGCAACAGAATGCAGAGTTCATTAGAGTTACAGAAGCTGGTTACAAGGAGAGCCAGCCGCACGATATTCAACAACAATAGGTCAAAGGCTTATTTCCCCATAGTCCAACAAGTAATTCATGAGCCCGAAGAAAGTCAAGGACATCAAGATTGATGGAGAGTCGTTCTCCTCGTTAATCGAACAGATGGGAGAGAGCGGAGGGTTCACGGGTAAGTACCTAGCAGTTGGTTTTGACATTCTTCAACGGATGATTAATGAAAAGGGGTGCATAAAGTTCCTCTCGTTCCCTGCAGCTATTATTGCGACCGGCCTGCGGGGCGTGATAAAAGAATTTGTCAGACGGAAAATGTTTGACGTCATAATAACTACCTGTGGGACATTGGATCATGATCTTGCAAGGTCGTGGAAGGACTACCTCCAGGGAGACTTTGCTCTCGACGATGTCATGCTGGAGAGGGAAGGGTTTCACAGATTGGGGAGCGTGCTTGTCCCGAAGGAAGCCTACGGCCCTCTCCTTGAGGAGAAACTGGATCCGTTTTTGCAGTCTATATACAAAGAAGGGGTAAAATCACTTTCTTCATCGGAACTTTGTAGGAGGCTAGGGAAGTACGTCAATAGCGAATCTTCAATACTGTATTGGGCTAACAAGAACAACATTCCTGTCATTGTACCCGGGATTACAGATGGTGCTGTAGGCAGCCAATTGTGGCTTTTTTCGCAGCAGAAAAGGGATTTTTCAATTGACATGATGAAAGATCAGCAGATTCTCTCTGACATCATATTCACGGCACAGAAGACCGGAGCTCTGATGCTGGGAGGAGGGATTTCGAAACATCACACTCTGTGGTGGAATCAATTTAGAGGAGGATTGGACTATGCTGTTTACATAACTACGGCGATGGAATATGACGGGAGCTTGAGCGGAGCTTTGGTGAGAGAGGCTATTTCGTGGGGCAAGGTTAAGCCCAAAGCCAAGCAGGTTACAATACATGCAGATGCAACTGCAATATTACCTCTAATTGCTGCGGCTCTAATGGAAAAATTCTGAAGGTTTATATCAGTGACAAAGACGGCAAAGGCCAAATTTAGTGATCAGATTTGGTTTCTATAACCGCACTACCATTGGTAATGGAGCTGATCGCCCCAATTTCAGGCGTGGTTGCCCTAGTAGTAGCGTTGTACCTCGCAGTCTGGATAAACCGTTTCGAGCCGGGAACAGAAAAGATGAAGGAGATATACGATGCTATACGCGTGGGTTCAAAGGCATACCTGCGAAGGCAGTATAAGACAATCGCAGTAATTTCTCTGATTCTGACAGGTCTTTTGTACCTCGCGTTTGATTTTGGACCTCACGCAGGAACTCCTTATGTTTCATTTGCATTCCTGATCGGCGCGGCATTCTCACTAGCTGCTGGATATGTAGGAATGGACGTTGCTACCAGGGCTAACGCACGAACAGCCTATGCTATGCATAAGGGCGTTCAGCTGCCCATGAAGATCGCTTACAACGGAGGTTTGGTCATGGGACTGTTCAATGTCGGCTTGAGCCTTCTTGCAGTTTCGGGTCTGTTCTACGCCTATGGCCAACAACCTGAGCTCATTATTGGTCTGGCCTTTGGTGCAAGTCTTGCAGCTCTGTTTGCGCAATTGGGAGGTGGAATCTTCACAAAGGCTGCAGATGTAGGTGCAGACATCGTCGGAAAGGTTGAGGCTGGCATTCCTGAAGATGACGCAAGAAACCCTGCCGTAATTGCTGATAACGTTGGCGACAACGTAGGCGACGTTGCGGGAAGGGGTGCGGATCTATTTGAATCGATGACGGCAGAAAATATCGGCGCGATGATAGTCGGAGTCGGCCTCGTAGCTGTTACAGGCAACGCCTTTTTTGTGATATTCCCCCTACTTGCGAGGGCTGTTGGAATATTCGGAACAATAATTGGCATTCCTTTTGTCCGAGCAAAGAACTTTACCAATCCAATGGTGCCCATGCGGAACGGCATCATTGCAACTACCATATTCATAGTTATAGGGCTGTACTTTTTGGTTATGGCAACGATACAGAGTATTAACCTGTTCTTCGCTGCTTTGGTTGGAGTTATCGCAAGCCTCCTGATTTTCTTGATTACGCAATACTACACTGAAAGGGGCTACAGGCCTGTGGAAGAAATAGCTCGGGCATCAAAGACTGGCGCCGCAGTTAACATAATTACTGGATTTGCCGTCGGCCTTGAAAGCACGGGGTTACCAGTACTTGTCATAGTCGGAGCGATTCTAGGTGGATTCTACTTCGGAAACAACTTTGTCGCTGAAGCTCCAGCGCTATTTGGAGCGGGTGTTGTAATCGACCCTCTACTCGGAGGGATATACGGTACTGCGGTAGCAACCATGGGTATGCTCTCTGTTGCAGGAGTGATTCTGGGAATGGATGGCTTTGGCCCTATCGTTGACAACGCTGCAGGCATCGCGCAGATGTCTGGCGCACCAAAAGAATTGAGGGAGAAGATCGATCTGTTTGACGCAGCAGGAAATACTACAAAGGCCCTGACAAAGGGCTACGCTTTGGGCTCTGCAGGTCTGGCTGCCCTGCTTTTATTCCAAGCCTATCTAAGTGAGTATGCTAAAGCCTCCGGGAAGACTGCAGTAGAAGCTATTACGCTGAAGATAGTAAGCCCAGAAGTCATTGCAGCACTGTTCATTGGAGGACTGTTGCCATACGTCTTCAGCTCACTCGCAATTAGAGCAGTGGGGAACGCGGCATTCAAAGTTGTTGAAGAGGTCAGAAGGCAGTTTAGGGAGATTCCTGGCCTGATGGAGGGAAAAGCGAGCCCAGACTATTCAAAATGCGTCGACATCAGTACACTATCGGCGCAGAAGCAGATGATCATACCAGGAATATTGCCTGTCCTTGTTCCTATAGTCATTGGACTAACACTTGGTCCAGTGGCGGTCGGGGCATTCCTCATCAGCGCAACTGTAAGCGGGACTTTACTTGCTTACATGATGAACACGGGTGGAGCAGCATGGGACAATGCAAAGAAGTACATAGAGACTGGAGTGTATGGAGGCAAGGGCTCTGAGGCTCACAAGGCTGCTGTCGTAGGAGATACTGTTGGCGATCCATTCAAGGACACTGCGGGACCGTCGTTGCATGTGCTGGTAAAGCTAATCAATACTGTTTCATTGACCTTCGTGCCGTTCTTCGTTCTCTACGCACTGATGCGGTAAACAAAAGTTCAAAAGAATAGAGATAGGCATAGCAATCATGGAGCTCAGCCTATTTTTTTTCCTTTATTGGCATTCGCTCTTGGATTCAAGCACGCTTACGATGCAGACCATTTGGTTGCAGTCTCCAACTTTCTCACGAAGAGCAAAGGCTTAGCGGAAACTTCTCGCATGATCGCTAGCTGGGCGCTCTCGGGCACATGGCAACTGCGGTAGTAATCACAGTCGCGCTCTTCACCGTTGCGACAGCGGTAGAGTCTATGACGGGAATCTTGGGTCAGTTAGAGCTGGCGGTGGCTTTCATGCTAATTGGGATAGGCACTGTAAGCATAATCTTTGGAGCTCCGTTAACACATGAGCATACGCATGAGCACGACCACACGAAGCATGATCATGAACATGCGCACAGGTACGGCGCCATACCCATTCTGGGCAGAAAACTACACTTCCATCGTCAGCTCTTTGGAGTAGGGATCATTCACGGTTTGGCGAGCAACGATGAGCTGCTGGTAATATTCGTTGCGGGTCTGGGAGTAGGTTGATTACAACTCTTGCTTGGCGGGGTTGCGATATTTACCATAGGCGTAATGATAGGGATGAAACTCTTCGGCGTCGCAGTATCTTATCCTGTGGTAAGATATGGCATGAGGGAGGTCCAGGTAGCTATCGATATTATTGCAGGTTCTTTGAGTATCATATATGGTATCATGATGGTCATGGGGCTTGGTTTCAACCCCTTTGACTTGGTCCTCCGATGACATTGAAAAGCTAATTAATGAAAGTGCTGTGCACCAACTCAATGGCTAAAAAATCAGCAAAGAAAGTTTCAAAGAAGAAAACACCCCTCTACATCGACACCTACGAAGCATGGCTTCAGAAGGAAGTCTCTAAAAGGCTGAAGAAGAAGTAATGAAACGTTGTGGTGGGGTGGCGGAGTAAACTGCAAGTTTCCGTAGCGGTCACGCACTCGCCTGCAGAGCGAGACCACGTGGGTTCAAATCCCACCCCCACCTCTTTCGATTCGACCGAAGAAAGAATCGTTTGTCTCCTCAGTCTCAGAACTGCTAATCCCAGCCTAAATCTTGCCACATGCTTTTGATCATGTTGAAAAAAATTCAAATCGCTTATCGGTGCATCACTTTCCACTCGCTGAATCCACGGTAGTACCACTGTCCCCACTTGCTAGTCTCGCCGTCGGGACGCCTAGGACTAGGATTACTCTAGAGTAGGCTATCTTAACTTGATAGTTATCATGACTGGTTAGTGTTTTGGATTGCTATAGTTAGTAAGGCTCCATTTGATGTTTCGTAGGCTTCGTACTTCCGTACCCTGGACTAGTTCTTTTTTTTTTTTGATTTCTCTCACAAAAAACATCGTTCTTGGTAAATACGATATGCCCGGCTATCTCCGTATGAGTCTGTATAAATATAGGCGGGCGCTAAAGGTACAATACAGCAGCCAGTGCAGCAGTCCCAAGTATCAGAGGAATCGGTAGGCCGGGGAACATCTTAAACCTCTTAAGCATGAGCATGGTCACAGCAAGGCCTGCGAGTATTATCCCGGAAACCATGACGGAAGCGGAGAGACCTACTAGTAGAAGACCTGTCGCAGGAAGCATGCCATAGAAGATAAAGTCCCCTAACCCGATATGTATCCCTCCAACATTCAGTAGAAGTGGAGCGAAGCTATCAATTGTGCCTTCTTTCTGGCTTAAAAGAGCCTTCAGAGGACCAGCAAAGACCGCGTAAATGTCATAAATTGCAAAGGCAACGGGAAGGACCAAAGATGTAGGAGGTTTAAGAAATATAGCGAAAGATGTTGCAAAAAGAATTGCCATCAACAGACTTACAATCAGGCTCAGGCGCTTGAACTTCGGCCTTACAGTAACAATAAACACAGCAAGAGCAAAAATTCCTCCCAAAACCAATGCAGGCAAAGACGAATCATTTATGATATAAGACAGCCAGACTGACCCTACAGTGTAGCTTATAGAAATGCTGCCAAACGCGACCATGACTCCAAGGACTATTTTCAGCAGTGATTCCTTCCTGAGCTTTATCATCACCAGCATAACTACAGTAGCGAAAGCAGCCATGATGATAAGGAGGACAGAATTCAATATTGGCCCTGCGCCAGTTTGGCCTGCGGGCTCGTAAGAGGGAAGTTCATTATAGAAAGGAACGAAGGGCATCGAAAGTATCAACGTAGAAACCTGCACAAACAACGCAGTCCCAACAACCAAGAGTATGTTTGTGATGCTAAGCTTCCTCTCTAAATCATCCGCATCTGACAATATTTCATTCCTGCATTGGCATTAATATTGGGCTAGTTCTTATACCTAAATAACACAGTAACAGTTGTGACAGAAGTTATCAGGCAGGATCTTGTAAAGGAAGGAGAAGATTACATCATCAGGATACCTGGCAAATGGGAAGGTGGGCAAGATGGAATGGCGGATGTTATTATTGATGAAATATGCTTAGTCGTACCGGACAGCATTAGCAATGCTACCGGAGAGCTGTTGGTGCTAAGACTATTGGAAGCGATGATAAATTCAGGAATAATTTCCGCCGATGATGTCCAGAAAGCGGTGGAGCACATCGTCTAACCCGATAGCAGTCCTCCTAAAAGACCCAAATTGTCCATCGGAGCCAGAAGAATACCGCAAATGGATAAATTGTCTATTGGTCTTGAATGATATAGTAAAGAATAATCTTTCCGTCCTTCTGGAAATGTTTCCCAAGATTAGTTTTTGACCCCCTTTCCCGCGGATAACCAAGATTAGCGATTAGAGTTGCAATATCTCCTCCCCACTACATATAACTTGGACAAAAATAGCAGGCGATCAAATCCCATTTCTAACAAAACCAATTTTTGACAGAGATATTGAGCCAAAAAGCCATTTTCTAACCAATCAAGGCTAGTGCTTAAATACTAACCTTGCGCATGCTCAGACCGAGAATCACTTGGTCCAAGCATACTGTGTAAAGGACAGGAAGAAAGTGGATATCAAGAACCCCAAGAACGTCAAACTGAAAAATGGCAGGCCTGCTGTATCAGGAACTTGCCCGGTCTGTGGGAGCAAGGTCTTCAGGATCGGAGGTTAATCCGATCTCCACTCTTTTTTTTATTTATATCAAACCTAATTATTTGACCTATTATGGGTTACTGGCTAAACAGCGAAGAAGATCTCAAGGCTAAGATCGGCCAGTTGATGTACAACATGTATATTGTAGACAGGCTTAAAGGAGAAATACTTGAGAAATTATCCGTACGAAATCAGGTCAGCGTGCGGATAGATCTTGGCCAAGACAAGTCTGGCAATGATATCGTCCTCGATGTCTTCCTGAACCGCTTCTCTCCCAAGCTCAAGGAAATGAAAGAGGACAACGGTGTCCCAGAACCGATGGTTAAGGAGAATTCAAGCGATCAGCCAGAAGAGCTGAGAGAAAACAATCCCTAACATGTAAAAGAATTGCCGAA
Organism: uncultured Nitrosopumilales archaeon; assembly: GCA_964644785.1. Classification (GTDB taxonomy): domain Archaea; phylum Thermoproteota; class Nitrososphaeria; order Nitrososphaerales; family UBA57; genus VHBL01. The sequence goes on from CAZXXP010000039.1 coordinate 9,364, forward strand.
GAACGCTATAAGCGCTCCAAAGGGGCTTCTGAAGATACTGATACTCGACATCACTTCGAAGGCTCCTTCAAGCGGAGTCGAAATAGCTCATAAAATATCTGAAATAACTAACGGTGTGTGGAAGCCCAGTCCCGGCTCAATCTACTACATATTGGAAAGGCTCGCCAAAGAGGAACTCATAAGCCAATTATTCACCCCTACCAAAGGTCAGAAAAAGTACATTACAACGGCTAGAGGAAAATCCTACCTTACACTAGAGCGGGAGGCTGTATTGCATTCGTGGACCAAGCATCTGATTCTAACCAAGGTTATGGCAGATATTCTAGGTATCAGGTTCGACATTCAACAAGAGACTCGAACGGTTGACTGACAAACCTTTCCTAGGCCTTCTCCAAGAAGAGGTCGTTCCATTTCCTGCAGACGTAGTAAGATAGCCTCCAGAACCCTACGGATGGCGGCTTCTGGGGTATGTCAAGTATGTTTCTCGAATATACAAAGACCGTTTGCTTCCTTGCAGAGTCCCAAACTGGAACATTTCTTTGTATGAATCCCAAACCTACAAGCGTCCTCAGCAATGTCAAGTAGAAGTTCCTCCTGCTGTACGAAAATGGCATCTCTCTAATCGTCAAGGAACCTTTTTGCAATTCATCGGCAAAGTCGCTTACAGCGTTCTTAGATGCTGAGCCTCCTTTATTCTTCAACCATTGCACAAAGAGCTTTGCTGCATCTCTAGTCTTCTTGTTGGGGAATACTATGTCTAGTGCATCATTGGCAGCATGTATAGATTCTTCAGAAAAGTTCAATCTTGCAGATGTAGGCACAAAACATTATGATTAGTTGTGATTGATTATCACTCGGGTTAAATGAAGGTTGCAAGTTTGTGAATTTAGTTTCTGCAGTGCCTTTGATTTATATAGAGAGAGTGCAAGATAGCACAAAGACTTGACTGCAGGGCCTTCAGACGTTTCCGAGGCTGTACAGGGTATCTTCACGAACAAGCAGAGGCTAAGGATATACTGGTACATGCTCAGCAAGGGAGACCCTTCAGGCGTAAGAGAAATACAGAGGGCTTTGGGACTTTCCAGCCCGAGCGTTGCACATCATCACCTTGAGAAGCTCAAAGAGATAGGAGTAGTTGGTCAAGACGAATATGGAAGATACCTGCTTATAAAACAGGTCGAAGTAGGCATACTGCAGGGGTTTTCCAGAATCGGCAAGTTCATGCTGCCAAGGTTTTCCTTCTACGCCGTATTCTTCAGCACTTTGCTGACTTTCTATATTCTCCGTTACACTGATTCCCTGAACATATTTGCAGTTCTGTTCTCCGGCGCTGCAGCTGCAGTGTCGTGGTATGAAACGTTCCGTTCTTGGAAGAACAAACCGTTCTGAGTGAAAACATGAAAGAAATCCCTTCTAGAAACGAAATATTTACAAAGCCATTTGATGCAATCGTAACTTCGATCAAAGGCAAGGAAGGGATGTACCATCTCCTAGGACATGTGGTCTTTGATGGAGAGGAGTTACCATTTAGAGGAGTCGCTTTCGGCAGGTTTGGAGGTCACAACGTCTCTGTCGAGTTCCTGAAGAACACCATGAAAAGACTGAAACTGAAAGGCCTGACTGGAGAGGAAATTCAAAACCTTGAAGTTGCGGTGCAGGTAAAGATTATCCAAGGCGAAATGACTGTAGAACAGAAAGGCAGGAAACATCAATGACATTGTTCTATTCCTTGGACTTATATCAAATCCGTTGCATGAATACAGCAGTGGAGATTCTGAAATGAATGCTCAAAACAAGGTATTACTAGGCTGCACTGTTGGTTTTGTTCTGGCCATTGCAGTTCTGGGAGCAGTTTCATTTGAATTGCCTCTACAAACAGCCCAAATTTCATCTAGCCCTGTAGCAGGCCCTGAATCTCCCAAGGTAGTAACACCTGCAAGGGCGTCCATAGTGGCAAATTTACCAGAAAACAAAAGTCTTCCTAATCCTCCTGCACCAAAGCAAGCTGAGGAGGCAGCGCCAGAACCTCCGAGGGTTGCTTTGCAAGCCCCAGAAGCTCAGGAAGCAGCAATTGGAATACCTAAAGATGCTAGCCCTGTTACACCAATCTATGCACCAGTGTCCCTAGGGGTCACCGACATAGTTTTGCCATTCCTGATAGCTGGCATGATAGCAGTTTCAACATCGTTTCTGGTCAAGCGGAAAATAGAAAGGCCAAATGACAAGAAATATCATGATAATAATAATAATACTTAATTCAAGAACGAACTAACAGTAGAGTAACATGGGCCGGCAAGATAGTACAACCCAAATGGTTCGACAACTGGATCATGGTGCGGTTGCTAAAAAGATTCAGGACTTTACCTTGCAGAAGGTCATTGATGCCCGTGCGGATGGGGTAGTACTTGGGCTTTCAGGAGGAATAGACTCCGCAGTCGTTGCAGCGCTTGCAAGGAGAGCTCTGCCAGAGCATAGGGTACTTGCTTTGCTGATGCCGCTTTCGGGTACGACTCCAGAAATCGACATGCAGGATGCAGAAAACCTCGCGTCCAACCTTGGAATAGAACACAGGAAGATTGAACTCATGCCGATGAAAAATGCGTTCATGCAGGTCCTAAGTCCTGAACGTGTCCCCGAAGGAAACCTTCTTGCAAGGATGCGCATGACTCTGTTATATTATCATTCTAATCTTCTTAACAGGATCGTATTAGGCACTGGTGACAGAAGTGAGGCTCTGATAGGGTATTTCACGAAATACGGCGATGGAGGAGTCGACGCTCTTCCAATAGGAGATTTATACAAAACGCAGGTAAGGGCTCTTGGCAGTTATCTGAGGCTTCCTAGCAACATAGTCGAAAAGAAGAGCAGTCCAAGGCTGTGGCAGGGGCAGGAGGCTGAAGCGGACATCGGATTATCATATGACGCTATTGATAAGATATTGTTTTGTAGCTTTGACGAACAACGCTCTGCGCAGGAAACTGCAAGGATGACTGGTAATACTGCAAAAGAAGTCGAATCGGTCTTGAAGATGCACGAGGCATCAATCCACAAGCGCAGCGTGCCAGAAATCTGTCACATTCTGTAAACTAATCTGAATATGCTGGAAATCATGGTAAATAGCAAGTCTCCGAATAATATGGTGACAATAAACCCAGCCAGTACGAGCACCAGTAGAGGGATGCCAGGGCTTGTCCACATATCCTTGCCGGTTGCAAAGTCTTCATTTATTATCCCCTTTGCGAGGTTGAACTTTCTTTTTCCATCGACAATTTTTTCTAGGCTATAATCGAACCTTCCTACATGTTTTTTCCTGGTGCCTAGAAACATTGCTTTGATTTTCGATGATCTGCTATCTTCAAATCCTTCAAAGATCTTTTCCCCCTTTATGACCTTGAACAGGTTCACCAGAAGAAAGAGCATAGGCAGAAGACCCGAAAGCAGTACTGAATTGGTAAACGCTGCTAACGCGCCAAAACTATGGAACATTCCTGCAGAGCTGTATATGGGAAACAAGAACGAAAGAACAGTCAGGGCAATCCAATCAGCCCCACCGTACAAATTTAGAAAATAAGCCGCCCAAGATAGAGCCGAGACCAATCCAATTGCAAATGCCAAATGGAGAAGATCATAGCCAGGGGTGCCCATATAGAAGTCATAAACGGTCAAAGACACTCCGATTATGAAGAAGGGAATCCAGAACTTGTGTGGGACCTCTCTTGATCTGATATCTAAATACGATGCTGCAATTAGCATTACCAGAGCGATAACGATTCTATGCAGCAAGGACATTCACGTCTTATTTTTTCAAGCCAAGCTTCTTCACTATCATCCTTGCCTTTTCCAGCAGGTCCCACGCCCTAAGTCGTTCTGCCGCAAGATCGACTTTCTGCAAAATTATCGCATCATTAGTCGCTATGACAAGCAATCTGGTGCCAATTTCCAGCCCCAGTCTGTCCCTAACATCCTTTGGTATTACTATCTGCCCCCTTTCAGAGACTCTTGTGGTATCAACCGTTACGTCGCTCATAAGTACCCTATCACAATAATCTTACTTTTCTTATTTATACATATCGAATTCAGACGCTCTCAAATACTCTGCTAACCACGCTACCAGGAAAGAAGAAAAAAAGTTGACCGCATGGTTAATCGAATTTGCGCCCCAATAATAAATCGAATTAATGGTTCTATAGCATGATAAAAATGAACCGCTTTATTGGAATTCTCGCCGTGTGGTTTGCAGGATTCATGTTGGGCTTCATAGCCTATCTATCGTATCCTGCTCTGAGCAGTTTGATCGTATCTCTAGTTCCGTTCCTTCTGCGATTGAACACGCAGATAGCAGGTGCTACGATAGCAGGTGTGGCCAGCTCCTTGGTGACGCTCGTAGTAGTTATGCTCTGGGCGCATAAGTAGGACTCTATCTTATCCGAGAATTATTACACCCCCTTAAGAGAATAAACAAGCTGATC
>CAZXXP010000040.1:0-690 GCA_964644785.1 uncultured Nitrosopumilales archaeon
TCCAGTCTTTTTCAAATGATAATTGAGATACTTTTGAATTCTCTCCCAGATTGCATAACCATAAGGTCTTAGGATAATGAAGCCTTTTACCGCTGAATAGTCTGCCAAGCCAGCTTTGGTAACCACTTGGACGTACCAGTCTGAGAAGTTGTCTGAACGCTTTGCAGTTATGCCAATTTCCTTGCTCAATCAATGCACCATCTAGCACAAGAGTGTAAGGCATTTACTCTTTAGCACTTAAAACTTTTGAATTTTTGTATTTGGACTTCAGCGTTGTTTATATTTCAATAATTATTTACAGAGACTATATACATTCAAGCTGTGTTCTGGCGTCGTACAATTGGAAGCGGTTAAAGTTTAAGTTAAAGCGTCAGACAGCCATAAGGGATATATATAACTTCCAATAAATCTGCTACTGCCGAATAAAAGGTTTGTGGTAAATAAATTGTCCACCAAAAAAAACTTGAGCAAACTCTTTGAGCTGCGTAGATCAGTAGACAGATGTCCCAGATGCGGAAGAGGCCCAATGGTTGTGGATACCGCTGGAGGAGAACTATTCTGTAGCAACTGCGGGTACGTGGTCAGGGAGAAGATAGAAGAAGTAGGCCCCGAGTGGAGAGCCTTCTCGAAGGAGGAGAAGGATGACAGGAGCAGGACTGGCATACCAGCCTCGCTTGCGATGCACGACAT
>CAZXXP010000040.1:700-13597 GCA_964644785.1 uncultured Nitrosopumilales archaeon
TGTCATAGGAGTGGAGGATAGGGACGCTTCTGGCAAGTCGTTGCCGTCTTCAATCAAAGCAACAATTGAAAGGCTTAGGACATGGGATGGAAGGAGCCAGGTTCATGAGCCAGTCGACAGGAACCTTAGGACCGCTTTTAGCGAGCTCGACAGGTTGGCTGACAAACTCAATGTCAGCGATGCAGTCATTGAAAAAGCGGCTTACATTTACAGAAAGGCGCTTGAAAGAGGTCTCGTAAGAGGGAGGTCAATCTCTGCGTTGATTTCAGCGTCACTGTACGCTGCCTGTAGAGACACTATGACGCCAAGGACGTTGAAGGATGTTGCCGCTGCGAGCAACGTCAAGAAGAAGGACATTGCAAGATGCTATAGATTGCTGCTCAGGGAAATGGATCTTAGGATGCCGGTCGTTGATCCTGCGAAATGTGTTTCGAGGATTGCTAGCAAAGCAGGATTATCGGAGAAAACCAAGAGGAGAGCCCTTCTGATACTGAAGAGGGCTGAGGAAACAAGAACGTCGGCCGGAAAAGACCCCATGGGCTTAGCTGCTGCGGCGCTATATGTTGCATGTGTGCTCGAAGGAGAGAGCAAGACCCAGAAGGACGTTGCAGAAGCTGCTGGTGTCACAGAAGTTACCATCAGGAATAGGTACAAAGGCCTAAAGGCAGCTCTTAAGTTATAGAAGTCTAGCTTCACTTCTTTTTTTCTTTCTTAGCTATAGTTTCTCTAGCTTTAACGCTATCCTGCAGCAAATCGGTCATTTCGTCTAGTGTTGTCAGATCGCTATCTGCGATCGTCCCTATTTCTCTCCGCTTTGAAAGGAACGCGGACATGCGGAAGAGAGTTCCCGTTAGTTCAGAGTCTATCTCTATGAGTTTTGTCAGAGCTTCTGTGTCAACAGCACCTTTATGGCTCAAGCTAGAATATGTCGAATTCTCCATCGCCTTTAGAGACTTGAAACTCCCCATAAGGTTCAGGTAGAGCTTACCCAGCTCTTCCTTGGTTTCCAGCTTTGCCGTCTTTGCGGCTATGTTGTCAAGCCACTGCAGTGTTTGACCTATTTGCGACGTGAGTATCCCACCGATATGCCCGTCTGCTTCCCTCAAAGTGTTCGGCGCTACCCTTCCTTTGGTGACGGCTCTCTGCAACTTGGAGGCGAGCTTTTGGACTCCTTTCACGCTATCCTGCGACAAATGCTTTGGGCTGCTTTCTCCATCGGGCTCGCTTGGCATCAAAATCTTAGTCAATCTACTATGTCTTAAAATTTGTTGTCAGCTTTTGAGAGGCTGTTGTATTGTACCTCTGCACAAAACTATGATAGGGGGGGTCACGATGAAGTAAAATTAGAAACCAATGATAAGGTTGTGTTAGTTTCGCCTTCCGAGTCCTGCAATCGAGTTGTTCTTAGGAGTAGACCATGAAGTGTTTACTCTATGGACGAACTACTTTTTTGCGTGTGAATGGATGTTCTTTATTGCTGATTTGTATACTTCTATCGAAGCGAGGTATTCTGATATTTCGACGCACTCCTTGCTCGTGTGCGATAGGTGAGGATTTCCGGGGCCGTAGGTCACTACGGGTATCTTCAGGCTTGAGCCGAGGATGTTCATGTCTCCTGTCCCAGTTTTTTTCACTAGCATGGGGTGCTTTCCTGTAACGTTGAAGATAGCTTTCATGAACGATCTGACTAGAGAAGAGGTTTTGTCAGCCTCGAAAGGCTCCGTCCTGTCTCCAATTTCCATCTTCAATTTGGGAAATGCTACGTCGGCCTGAAACTTCTCCAGAACATTTTTAGTTTCTTGATGAACTTGTTCACAGGTTAGGGTTGGAGGGATTCTAACATCTATTACCAATTCGCAGACTCCGGGCATCACATTGTCTGCAGAGCCTCCCTTGATTTTTGTCAGACAGCCGCTCAATGTCCCGTATCTGTTCTTTTCTTGGCTGTCTTTATTGAGATAATTGGACAGCGCCGTCCATACCTCTAGTCCCTTTTCTATTGCGTTCTGGGACATCCACGGCGCGCTTGCGTGCACTGCTGGAGTTTCGCAGAGTATTCTTAATGATAGTCTTCCTTTGTAGCCTATCGTTATGTTTTCCACTCCGCTGGGCTCTCCGAATACTGCGTAATCCGCCTTAATTCCTCCCTTGATCAATTCTCTGATTCCCTGCGCGTCCCCCTCTTCATCTGCAACTCCGACAAGGATCAATTTCCCAAAGCCGTTTTCCTTTGCTAGGCTTGATGCGGCCATTATCATTGCTGCTAAAGATGATTTTGCGTCTACTGCACCCCTTCCGCATACCAGCTCTTTTGTTACTTTGACGGGCTGAGATCCTGGCACTGTATCCATGTGACCGCAGAGCAGTATGGTTGGACTTCCCTCTCCAACCTCTCCGATGACATTGTTCATTGCGTCGGTCCTAACACTTTTGAAGTCTAATTCGTTTGCCATTTTCTCCTTAAGGAATTCTGCTAGTGTCTCCTCTTTCCTTGACGGCGAATAGATTCTAAGAATGTCCGCTAGAAGGCTTACTGCGAGGTCTCTTATTGAATTCAAGTCTTTGCTGGCAACCTCCGCTTGGGGTTCTATGGTTTTAGCGCAGAGCTCTGAGGATTATTAGAGTGTTTGTATTCGCAACCCCATTTATTCTTCTTACGTCGTCGATGCAGGCATTGATCTCTGCTATGCTCGGTCCTGATAGTATTACTGCAATGTCATATTGGCCCGTAATTTCGTAGACCGTATCTACGCCTTTCATGTTTCTCAATTGTTCTGTCATTTTTTGGGTCGGGATTTGAGGATCAGTTGTTATGAGAGTGATTGCGCTTGCTCCTTGTTGCTCGCTAACTTCTATCGTAAATTTACTAATTGTGTTCTTTTCGATCAGGTTCTGGACTCTTCTTCTAACCGCTGCTTCTGATAATCCTATAGCTTTTCCAATATCGACAAAAGAGGTTCTGGAATCCTTCTTCAGAATCTCCATGATCTTTTGATTTAACTCGTCCAACTACTGAAGCTCTTTTTGAGGAGGTGAAATACATATTGGCTGAACCAATTGTTCCGTCCTGCTATAGGTTTGTAGCGCTTTGGTTGAGGATGCATAGGACATAACTATCGTTCATGTTGTCATTCTGTGATGTTCGCAGAAAAACAATTCCTTCCTGTGAAATTTGATATTACGGGTGCGGGACAACCCGTAGTGTTGGTTCCTGGAGGTTTGACCGGTTGGTTAAGTTGGAAGCCACATGCCGAGAAGCTCTCTCCCCATTATCGTGTAGTCAGGACACAACTTCTTTCAGTTGATTTGGGGCTGAGAAATGAACCGATTCCACCAGAATATTCTGTGGATTACGAGTCAGACGCCTTACGTAGAACCCTAGATCATATAGGCCTTTCGAAGGCAGATTTTGTTGCTTGGTCGCACGGCGCTGAGATTACACTCAACTTCGCTTTAAGCAACCCAGGCAGGATACGTACACTGACCCTCATCGAGCCACCAGCCATCTGGGTGTTGCGGAGCAAATGACCTTTATCAGAGGAACTGTTAAAACAACAAGAGCTAATCCAATCGCTAGAACCTGGTGACATAAGCGAGGCGCAGCTTGAATGGTTTACTCATTTTGCAGGTTTTGTACCAGAAGGAACGGATCCGCGCAAGTTACCGCAATGGCCTATGTGGGTTCAGCATAAACAATCTTTGCGTACTGGCGACATAGTGTTCCGCCATCAGGACATTATCCAAAGGGTTCGGAATTTTACACCTCCAGTTCTACTGTTCAAGGGCGAAGGCTCAGCCAAGTTTCTTCATCAGATAGTGGATATCTTAGGTGAGGAGTTCCCAAACCTTCAGGTTGAGATACTACCCGGAGGCCATGGACCACAGTTGGTCTCGATGCAACGGTTCATGAAAATACTTCACAAATTCTGGACTAGTACAACCTGATGACTTCCTCAACGTCAGGCATAAGGGTAGGAATCCTGAACATCCGTGAGACAACATTGGCCAAGTTCTCGATCTTCCTCCTCTCACCGTGATTGATGATCACTTGCTGTAGTTTAGGCCTTAATTTCCCAATGAACCTGATCAACTGGTTATAGTCAGAATGGCCGGAAAACCCATCGATCTTCTCAACCTTGCACCCAATATTAACAATCTTCATCTTGCCATCATCGTTCATTATGGAAACTTCCCTGGCACCGTCAAGTATCCTCCTTCCCATCGTCCCAGCAACCTGGTAAGATACAAAAATCAACCTATTCTTGTCAGAAGGCGCAAGGTGCTCAAGATAGTTTATGATAGGCCCCCCCTCTAACATACCCGAAGTTGCCATTATTATCGCAGGGCCTTCGCGCAAAACTTCCTCTCTATTAGATGGATGATCAACCATCGTGAAGTACGGGCTCAGAAACGGATTCTGTCCTCCGCCCGCAACTTGCATCCTCAATTCCTTGCTGAGAAACTCTGGATACGCAACGTGGATAGCGGTAGCTTCAGAAATCATCCCCTCCATGAATATTGGCGCTTCCGTCAATTGTTTGTTCTTCATGCATTGATCCAATACCAACATTATTTCCTGAGCCCTGCCAACTGCAGGAACAGGGATCATCACCTTCCCTCCCTGCGAGAGAGTTTCGTTTATCGACTTGAAAAGGTTCATTTCTATCTCTTCCCTTGAAGGCATAAGGTCTTCCTTCGCTCCGTAGGTGCTCTCAGTGATCAGAGTTTCGACTCTGGGATAGTTCCAAGTTGTTCCATCAAATAGCATAGTCTTGGCAAATTTGTAGTCACCAGTGTAAACGATGTTGTGCACTCCCTCTCCAATGTGCAAGTGAACGGTTGCAGAGCCGAGGATATGGCCGGCATTGTTGAGCACCAATTTGACATCTGGAGAAATATCGGTTACTGAAGCGTAGGGAATTGGGAGAGTGTGCTGAATCATCTGTCTGACGTCCCTCATCTCATAGAGTAAATTTTTGCCTTCTTGCGCTGCAATTTTTATATAATCCATGTGGAGAAGGGTCATCAGCGCCAGTGTAGGTTCGGTGCAGTAAATCGGCCCTCTGTAGCCATACTTGAATAGTACGGGAAGATAGCCAGAATGGTCTAAATGGGCATGCGAGATGACCACAGCATCGAGATCATTCAAATCAATGTCGGCCCAGTCGAACCGAGGGTAAGAGTCCCAAGGGTTCTTTGCGTTTGGATGAATTCCGCAGTCGAGCAAAATCTTGCTCTCCTTTGTATTAATTAATAGGGAAGACCTGCCAACTTGCCTGAACCCTCCGAGAGTCATCAAGGAGATTTGCGAATCCTGCGACAACTTCGGCCTGAAAATAGTTTCTCCTAGATCCTTGTAGAATTCTTCCCTTTCGTTCGATGCCGTTTTCAGGACGTGGTGAATATTCTGCAGGCTTTGCGATTGAATGTGAGGGGCCTTCTTTATCCTGACCCTCCAGCCTATTTTGTCAACTAAATCGGTGGTGTTGAAGCCGCCCTCTGGAGCAAGAATAGAGGGATTCTTGGCTTCAACAGTAACTTCCCCAATGGCATCATCGAAAAATATGGTAGCAACTTCAGCTTCTTTGGGTATTGGAGTATTTATGATCTGGTTAGCTTCATCCTCAGCCTTCCTAATCGACTTGTCAGTTCTTACAACTACCCTCCTTTTGACAGAATTTACGATGTTAGAAATCATATCCGCATGTTCCTGAATGTAGCGGAAGTTTTTCGTGTATAATGCTATTCGAGGCCCCTCGTACTCGACCCTCGTTATGGAGGCTTCTGGAGGGATGATGCTCAGAATCGTGCCCATTATTTTCTGCGTAGGTGTTACCTGCGCCTCGGTCAACTCAGCTACCGCCGGAAAGACCTGCTAGGATCTTTTGCTTCTCTGCAACGCTTATTTCGTGCAGACCACTCCCATTTATTGTAATAACGTCTATGCCGTCTCCCGTCCCTGCATTCCTCTTTATTGCGGCATGAACGGCCTTGACTGCAATAGGTACGGCTTCTTTGATGTTAAGGTTTTCTAAAAATTCCGACTCCAATATTCCATAGGCTACTGGAGAGCCGCTCCCCGTAGAGATGAACTTCTCCTGTGTCAATGAGCCAAAGAGATCAACGTTGTACAGTGCTGCACCTTCTTTGTCAAACCCTCCAACCAGTACGTCTGCAATTAGAGGGTACATCCTTGCCGAGAAGAATATGTTTGACGCTAACCTCGCAGCACTTTTTACTGGCAGGGGCTCTTTTCTTTCAAGCTTGTATATGTTAGCGTTATATTTGATGGCGTCAATTACTCCCTGCGCGTCTGCAACCCCCCCTGCAATCGTCATTGCAAGATGTTCGTCTATTACTGCTATCTTCCTTACATGTTGGTGGGCTATAAAATAAGTTCCCAAAACTGCCCTCGTATCCGTTCCCAATACTACGCCGTCGGTGCAATGGAGTCCCACGGTAGTTGTTCCGTGTAGTTTCCCTTTCGATTGATTTTCAAAATTTTGCATATCTTGTCCCCCTTAATGGTTAAATTGCTGGAAAAGAGACAGCGCAAAAGAGTCTTGGAGAGGTAAATAAGTCTTTCAAGCCACTTTTGCCCCAGCAGTAATGTCCCTGTCTGGCTTCAATAAGGATAGAATATCTCCTTCAACAGCCGCTAACAGCATTACTTCAGACTCTAATCCGAAAAGTTTCTTCGGTGCAAGGTTCACCACTACGGCTACAGATTTGTTACCCAAGTCCTCTGCTGTGTAGTTCAGGCCTATTCCCGCTATACACTGCTTGCTCTGTCCTCCAATGTCTATCATCAGTCTAAGTAGCTTCTTCGCTCCTGCTATAGGCTCGGCTGAAACTACTTTGCCGACTCTGATGTCAATTTTCGTGAAATCCTCGAACGTCGCTGACAATCTTTCGTTATGCCTCCGACTCTATTGATATTAACCTATTGTGAAAGACTTATTGTGGGTATCTATAAAGCGGAGTTCGCTTTTTGCTCTATAGCCTCATCAACCCAGTCAAATTTCTCGATGCTGCTTGCCAGCAACAACGCCTGGACTTTCACGCCGTGAATTGCAGTTGTTCCTTTTCCGTAATTCCTCGACCTCGCCTATTGTATTTGGGTAGACTTCAGCCCCGAAGCAGGAGCTACCCATGCCTCACCGATCAAAGCTCCCGAGGTCGTGTTCTTCCTTACTGCCCTACGTCCCGGATGTCGATATCCAATGTCGTGTTAATACCTAAACCTAGGGATATTTCTTCGGCCGTGGCCAAACCTTTACCTGTGGCCTAGGTCCCATCAGGCATGTTCATTGTCACATCAACATTCCATTTACCCGCTAGCTCCTTCAATATTTCGATTTCCTCTAGCTGTGCAACTTGTTCTTGCATGTTTATTACAACGGCGCTAAAGAAGATAAGAGTTTAGGGAGTGATTGGTCTATTAGTCAACACGACAGTTAAGATATCAAGGTTGCAAAACAAATGTTCCGTAAAATGGACGTCTTTTTTGTACTGGTACAAAATTATCATCCGCTTTCCTTTAGTTTTGCCTTCTGCTCCTGAATCTGCTCTTTTTCAATCTTCTTGAAGAGTATTTCGGGTTTGCTTATTTTGTGATTGGGTTTTACTGCAAGTTCTCCTGCGGAATCCCAGTTTCCAAGTTCAATATTGAGCTGCTTGGCAAGTTTCTCCGCTGAGAAAGGTATGTACGGCAACAGCAGTATACCCAAGGTTCTTGCAGCATTAATTGCTAGATGAAGACAGTTTTCATTTCCAGAACTCTGCTTCCAAGGTGCTTTGTGCTGGAAATATTCGTTACATGAAGACGAAAATTCGAGTATGGATTTCAGTGCCTTGTCGAACTCATTCTTCTCTATCTGCTGCCCCACAGTCGAAGCAATACTTTTGATCTTTTCTGCAAACCTAGTGTCTGCATCGTCAAATTTTGTTGGCTCTGGAACCACCCCTCCAGCCTTTGATTGAAGTAGACTCAACGCTCTGTACACGAAGTTTCCAATGTTAGCTACTAATTCGTTGTTAATCTTTGCCTCGAAATCATCCCAGTCGAAATTTATGTCCGATTGGTCGTAGGGTGTAATCCTCGACAGATAGAAGCGAAGGTAATCCGGGGGGAATTTTTGAAGGAACCCGTTCAATCCGACATACCACCCTCTGCTCTTTGAGAACTTCTTTCCTTGTAGGAGTAAATGCCCTCTTGTAGGAATATAGTCTGGCAGCTTATATTCCTCATCTAAACCTAATCGCATTGCAGGCAGGAAAAGATAGTGATGATACACGATGTCCTTCCCTATGTAGTGGTAGATTTCGGAAGAGTTCCAGAACTCCTTCCCATTCCTTCCCGTATTGCTAAGATGGAGTATCGTCGTCGAAATATAGCACAGATGGTTATCAAACCACCCGTAGAGGACTTTGCCTTTAGCCTCCTCAAGGGGTATAGGAACTCCCCAAGTAATGTCCCTTGTGACATCCCAGTCTCTTAGTCCATCTTCAATCCATTTCAGAACGTAGTTTTTGACCTCTGACTGCAGTTTTTCTTTTGAAGTTAGCCAATTTTTGAGGCTTGAAGCAAGGGTAGATAATTTGAAGAAATAATGTACACTTGCTTCTTGAACCGGGGTTCTTCCGCAGATGGCGCACTTTGGATCTTTGATTTCTCCATGCGTGAACGCTCTACCGCAGTTTTCACATCCATCAGAATACTGCCTTTCAGCAGCGCAGTAAGGGCATGTTCCAATGATATATCGGTCAGGGAGGAACTTTTTGTCAAACTCGCAATATGCTTGAATGATATCTTGCTTGTAGATGTAGCCCTTTTCGTACAGCTTGGTGAAGAAATACTGCACGAGATTCACGTTTTCTTCCGAGCTCGTTTTGTAGAAAAAGTCGAAAGAAATGCCCAGAGCCGAAAAGTCTTCATAGTCTCTCCTGTTCCAAAATGCTACGTGCTCTTCTGGAGTCTTCTTTGCCTTCTCCGCTTCAATTAAGATTGGAGTACCAAAATCATCGCTGGCACAAGTGAATACTACATCGTAGCCCTTCAATCTACTATATCTAGCAAAAATGTCTGGAGGTAAGTATGTCGAAGTTATGTGCCCAAGGTGGATTTCTCCATTTGCGTAAGGCAGGGCCGCCGTTATCGTAATCTTCTTACTGAGTGTCCCGTTCACCTGCAAAAATGTGGTATGTAATCGCTAATAAGGATTAACTAAATAATCTAACTCTCTTGAGAGTAAAGTTTCTCTCCTCTTCTTCCTTCGCTCCTCTTGACGAGACCATCTTCCTGTATTGCCGCAAGTTTTTTCGCAACTATCCTTCTCAGGACAGTCCCTCTTTCTCTCTTAACTTCTTTCGTGACTTCAAGCTTCTCAATACGCTTCCCAAGATGTGAAAAAATTTGATGTGATTTAGGACTCGAACTGGTGTTTTGCCGACTATTCCTGCACGTGTATTAGGAACCTATGTCGAATTGATTTCGGAAAGGTCTTATTCTTATGTCGAGTAGATAGAACCGAATAAGAAAAAGGTTAAGTTAACCTGTTTAGATGGCATGATATGCCGACGAACGCGCTTTTGCAGAAGCCAAAGTACATCTTTGTTACTGGTGGAGTTATGTCAGGTCTAGGGAAGGGCATAGTATCTGGATCAGTAGCCAAATTACTCAAACTTTATGGTCTGCGGGTAACATGCGTCAAGATGGATCCCTATATCAACGCTGATGCTGGCACCATGAATCCAATAATGCATGGGGAGGTCTTCGTTACTGATGATGGCGGAGAAACTGATATGGATCTCGGAACTTACGAGAGGTTTCTCGATGTTAATATCACGAAGGATCACAATATTACGACTGGGCAGGTCTACCTTGATGTAATACAGGCTGAGAGGAGGGGGGACTTTCTTGGCAGATGCGTCCAGATCATACCTCACATTACCGATGCGATAAAGGAGCGAACAAGGAACGTTGCCCTAAAGAATGATGTTGATGTATTGATCGTGGAATGCGGAGGCACTGTAGGAGATATTGAAGGCCTTCCATTCCTCGAAGCATTAAGGCAGATGAGGTTTGAAGAGGGCTCCTTTCTGGAGGCGATCCGCCAGTTCCGGTTCGACGTGGGCGAGGAAAACTGCCTCTACATCCATCTGACGCTTGTCCCGTTCATCCCGACGGCGGGTGAACTGAAAACCAAGCCGACTCAGCACAGCGTGCAGGAATTGAGGAGGATAGGAATTCAGCCTGACATTCTGGTAGTTAGGGGCAAGAAGCATCTATCTGACGATTCAAAGAGAAAGATCGCGCTGTTCTCCAGCGTTGATATCGGTAGTGTAATTTCAAACCCTGATGCGGAGTCTATATACAAGGTTCCCGAAACTTTGCATGCGGAAGGCATTCTAGATGCTATTTCTGAGAAGCTAATCCTGCATCAAAATCGGATCGACTGGGGGGACTGGGGTAAGATTTCAGACTCCTTTGTTGTTGCTAAAGAGCAGATTCAATTAGCAATGGTAGGGAAGTATGCTACGCTGGCGGATAGCTATGTCAGCGTGAACGAGTCGTTAAGGCATGCCGCAGCGGCCCACAATGCAAAGGCGAAGCTGACTTGGATAGAGAGCGAAGAGTTCGAAAAAAACCCCACCGTGCTGAAGAGTCTTGACGAATACCATGGCATAATCATCCCAGGAGGGTTTGGTAAAAGAGGAAGCGAAGGAAAGATACTTGCAGCTAATCATGCAAGAGAAAGGAACATTCCGTATTTGGGCTTGTGCCTCGGCTTTCAGCTTGCAATAGTGTCATTTGCAAGGCACATGTGTGGTCTTGCCGGGGCGAATTCTACTGAATTGGATCCTTCAACCGAGTATCCTGTAATTGACATTTTGCCGTCTCAGAAGGCAGTTTCAGGCATGGGAGCTACTATGAGGCTTGGCGGCCATGATATCGATGTTGTTGAAGGTACCATAGCCTACTCGCTGTATCGCTCAAAGAAGATCAGGCAGAGACACAGGCACAGATACGAATTCAACCAGAGCTATTTGGAAGTATTTCAGAAGAACGGTTTGAGACTGAGCGGCTTCAGCGATGATATGCTAAGGGTGGAAATTCTTGAGATACCGTCGCACCCATTTTACATAGCAACGCAATACCATCCTGAATTCCTGAGCAGGCCTGGACGGCCAGAGCCAGTCTTCAACGCCTTCGTTGGAGCGGCCATGCGGAGGAAGCAGCCAATAATCTCGACCACGGGGTCCTAGACTACTCGTCAGTGCGAAACCCGGTTATAACTTGGAGAGTATTTCGCCGAAGGACTTCTCGTCACTCAATGCTGAGAGTCCAAGAACTATCCTGTCCTTCTGTGCAAGCTCTATGGCCAAAGGATCTACGACCTTTGGACCGTGAAGAACCACCATCCTCGGCTTTAGCTGAGAAACTCTTATAGCTACCAGGGGAGACCTTCCCATCCCAACCTTCGTGAATATTAGCACTCTCTCCGTAGTAGCGCCAAAAATCCTGTAAAAGTCCAGCCCAGAAAGCGTGTAAATGGTGCTTATGCTATCAAGAACGGTGTAGCCGTAGAGGTTTGCATCGAGACCATCAACATTAGTAAGCGCCTTGCCCGAAATAGCCTCCAAGACGGCAGAGGCCGTCACGGGTGTCTTGAACTCTCCCATGGCAAGAATCTCCTTCCTATCAGCAGTGAATATCAGTTTTTCGAGCAGTTTGCTCTTCTCCTGATCTAATGCGACTAAACTCTGTATGTACCTTCTGACGAAGACTATCCCCGGGGACGCTCTTCTCCCGCTTTCGTAGTCGCTCAACACGGATGGGGATACTGACATGCTCTTTGCAAGTGAACTCTGCTTTATAGCCAGCCTCTCCCTCCACGACCTCAGCATTAGCCCGGGATTGACGCTGAGAAGCACATTACCTCCTATCTTGGCAACGATTTCGTCGATGGAGGGGTTCATATCATAAGCTAAGAAGCTAACTCTTTTTAATATTTCATCGAAGTCTAGTTGTCCCTTCCGAAGAAGAGTCTGGTCTCCCCCTTCGTGAACAACTGAGATTCTTTGACCTCAAGAATTACTGGCAGGTCTGAAACTACCTTCCCTAATGCCATGCAGTTTCTTGGAGGGAGCATCCTGACAATCGCCTTTATCGTTTCAGCATCTGCGGTTGTAGCCTTGGAGATAAGTTCCAAATCAGCATCGTTTGTGAAATTGAACAGGAAGACATTATCCGCTTGCCTGTAGACTCCGCCGCCAAGAGCGTCTGGCTGATTTGTTATGAAAGTGGTAAATATACCGAAATGGCGCATTCTTGTCACGATCTCGTCCCAGTGGGTTTCGCGGAGGTACAGATGGGCTTCTTCTGCAAAGAGGAATACTGGAGGTATCTTCCTCTTCTCCAAGAGATCGACTAGTTTGGAGAGCATGAATTCTACGGTAATTCTCCTAGCGTGAGAAGGGATGTGTGCAAGTGAGATTACGATCAGTGCACCTTTTGGAAACTTTGCTATGATATCTTCAAAATGCATGGATCGTTCTCCTTCTCTTGCGAACAGTTTCGAGGAAAGTAGTGTATGATACCTAGCAAACAGAGCATCTTTGACAAAATCATTTGTTCTCCACATAGAGATTGCCTGGCCAAGTTCCGCGCCAATCGCTGGATCGGATGGATGATCCTCGCCGGCATCGTCCTGGGGCGATCATGGAGCTGAGCGACGCGCGCGATTTCATCATGCGCCAGACCGCGATCGGCGTGGGCTTCCTGCTCTTCCTCGTGATGAAAGACGCCCCGCCGCGCGTCTCCGCCGCCGCGGGCGCCCCGCTGTACACCAAGGGCACCGATCGCTAGTCTCTTCGAATGGATCGACGCGCGTC
>CAZXXP010000041.1:0-13545 GCA_964644785.1 uncultured Nitrosopumilales archaeon
TCGTGATTAGACTTGCAGCAGCTCTTTTGCTCTCTTGAAACATTCCTTGGCCTCCTCATGTTTTCCGAGTAGCGCTAGGGAAATTCCCTTGTTGTTCCACACGGTTGAGTTCTTGGGATTTATTTCTAAGACACTTTCAAAACATTCGATTGCATCCGCGTGCCTGCCAAGTTCATACAAAAGGGTGCCCTTATTGTACCACGCTTTCACGCCGCTGGGATCGATCACTATCGCTCTGTCATAGCATTTCGATGCTTCGTCGCGCCTTCCCATTTTTTCGAGCGAGATACCTCTATTATTCCAAGCCTTGGCATCGTCAGGATTAATCTCAATTGACTTGTTATAGCCCCGGAGTGCCTCTTCATAGCGTCCCAGATGGTCTAGCGATATCCCTTTGTTATTCCATACTTTTGCATCACTGGGATCGATTTCAGTAGACTTGTTGTAAGAAGTGATAGCCTCTTCATGTCTTCCGAGCTTGGCAAGTGAAATTCCGTTGTTATACCATATTTCGGCAGATGCAGGATCGAGTTCTAAGGCTCTCCCAAAATAGGAGAGTGATTCGCTGGTTCGCCCGAGTTCGTCTATGGAAATCCCGCTCCCATACCATGCTTTGAAGTTATTGGGATCGATCTCTAGGACTCCTTCATAGACCTTCAGGGCGTCCTGATGCCTTGACAATTTGAGGAGGCAGTCGCCCTTACCAATCTGGCTTTTGATATCGTTGGGGTTGAGTTCTATAGCCTTATCAAAACACTTGGTCGCTTCTTCGTATTTTTGCAGTGTTTGTAGCAGACCTGCCTTTCGGCGCCACATGATGACATCGTTCGGTTCAATTTCTAGAAGCCGCTCATACCTAATTATTTCCTCCTCATGGCGGCCAAGTTTCGATAATACTTCGGCCTGATTTTTCAGGGCAAGTATGTATTTGGGATTGATCTCTAAGGCTTTCTCATAACTCTGAAAGGCTTCCTCGTATCTTTGTAACTTGGCAAGAACGACGGCCCTGCTGAAATTTGGGGCTGCAAGGCCTGGATTAATTTCCATAGCTTTTTCGTAGCACTGGACAGCCTCATCAAGATTTCCCAGCCTTGCGAGAGAGTTTCCTTTCTTGTGCCAGACTTTGGCCTTACTTTGATCGTAAATGACTGTGTCAAAACACTCTACCGCCTTCTCGTATTCCTGGTGCCTGTAATATTCATCCCCTTTTTCGACCATCTCCTGCAAATTCGCAGTATTGGAGATAGGATCCCCATCAGCTAACTCTTGAACCCCAAGTGGAGGGATGCTCTGGTTATCGTCAAACCTGGAGTCAATCAGCTCAATTGGGATCATGAACCCGATCGGATTGGAACTGGGACTTGAAGGCTGAAAATCGACGAGCATGCCAACGACCTTTTTCCTGTTTTCCTCCCACACGGGAGCACCCGCTAAATTGAGCGCATGGCTGTCCAAGTCAATAACATGAACCTGCACATTGGATTCTGATTTTGTATTCCAAGGTTTACCAAAATCGGTTGTTCCGGCTTGTCTTTGGTGCCTTGTCATGTTTGATGACATCTTGCCCAGCAGGCGTGCCCCTGGTAAGATTTCCTGCATCTTTTCGAAACCTAAGATATGCACTCTAGCCCCCGCAACGACCGGCTTGGCAAATTCTACTGGCTTGAGGTCAAATTTTTCTACGCTCAAGACTGCAATATCGTTCTCAATTGACGAACGTTTTGCGTCCCATTCGGCTCTATACTGCTTTCCATTATGTTCCACGAATATCTCCTGCATATCGCAGATAACATGGTGGGATGTAACACAATACCCCTTTTTCAGGAAGAAACCTGTACCCAAAGATTTACCTCCGACGACTTTAACTACGTTTACGCGAACTATGTCGAGCGTTTGGGACACTTTCTGGCTCAACTCTCTCATGGTGCATGAATATGACAAAAAGTCAAGATGGCGGGAGATCTGGGAAGCGATAACAGTTGATCCATCGAATCAGATAATATTGAAATAGAGCAACCATATAGAGTTTCAAAAGTTTGGCCTTGTAGTGGTGTGATGGGGTTCACAGGAACGTCTTTGCGGACTAAACTGCCAAAGGTCAAAAATTCATTTTGAATAGAATGTATCATTGATATTTACCACAAGCCTACACATCTTATAAGATGATACGCAATAACCATCTAGATCGTTGTACCGGAGATTTTTTACTGATAATTCCTATGAAGGAGAAATACCATTACATCAAAGCCCCTTCCTTTGCTCTAGGTCATTCTGTCTTGAGTGATTTCTAGCGTTTGAACATAGGAAGCTCCAGCCCCGACCTCTCTCCCCTCTTCGGCCCATTCTAGTGGAAATCGCAATTTGTTAGCTCATGTGTAAATGGTTTTTGCCTACACATCATAAATTAGATGGCAATGTATTTCTGCTCATGGGAAGGGCAACAGCAATCTTAGGCATTTGGTTTGCAGGATTCCTACTGGGGTTCATAGCATACCTCGCGTATCCAGGACTCAAACAAGTAGTGTTCATGTTAGCTCCATTTCTTTTAGGTCTGGACAGCCAGATCATAGGAGGAGTGGTGGCAGGATTTGCAGGCTCCGTGGTCACACTCGCAACCGTCCTAGTCTGGGCATATTCTGGTTCAAAATGATCTTGAAGCAAGGTCGTTTTAGAAGAGATCATTAGAGTTCTCATATCTGTTCACAGAGGATCAGGCCAAGGTTCTACAGGCCTAGGTCTGGGCGTCTCAGTTCCTCAATTAGAATATTCGCATGTACGCGTTTGCGGATTTGTTACTAAATAAGATTTACCCATTTGTCTTGGAAAATTGGGCAGTTGGCTTAGTTCATTGCCTACCGTTCCACTAACGTATGAACAAAACACTCTCCGTAATATTGTTGTCTTCCATGCTATTCCTTCAATGGCCTACTGCAATAGCGCAGAAACCAAATATCACAATCGCGGGAACCGTTCTACCTTCAGGCGGGAACGAAGGAGACACTCATGGCGATTTTACCATCAGTGGTCACGTTGATGCAAACGGTGAATTTTCAGGCAAAGCACATTTGTATGCAACGGGACCAGGAATAGGTCCTAATAATGAGATAACCATCGATAGGCCAGTCCAGGGAAATTATGCAATGGAGGGAGACGTTGCTAGACTATACTTCTCGGGTCAGACAAATGACGGTGCACTGTTTCGCGGGCAGTTACGCTCAGATTCACAGACCGTTGCCTTTTTCGTTGAAGGAAAATTCACAGGATTCTCTGATGTTCCTGCAAATGGGTATATGACCCTTATAGCTGTTCAGGGAGTCGGGGATATTTCGCCCCCATAGACAAGTATTCCCTCTGGACAACAACTGTACACGCATGGCTATATCCATATGGTAAACGATCTGGCCAATTACCTTTGATAAACCATGCTTAAATTGGTCGTTCCAAGATTCTAGAACGTGGATTCACTCACAATAAGGATACTAATCCTCTTTACTGCGCTCCAAATGTTTACTTCTCAAACTGCAGCGGCACAGACTGCGGTGAGCATAGACATTTCAGGATCTGTCTTGCCTTCAGGCGGTAAGGAAGGAGATACAATAGGGGCATTCTCAATTTCTGGAATTGGGGATGGGAATGAAAAAGCTGGGGGACTCTCGGGCGAGTTCTCAGGACTCGCGTCCCTGACTGCTTTCGGTCCGGGGATAGGGCCTCACAACGAAATTAGTTTCGCAGATGTATCAATCACTTCCAGGGAGAAACATTCCAAGGCGAAAGTTTTAGGGGGCAGTTGAGACGCGACATACACTCCGTGGCCTTCTTCCAAGAAGGGAAGTACACGGGTTTCTTCGAAATTCGAGGGAATGGGTACATGAATGTGATAGCGGTTCAGGGTGAAGGATGCATTCCTTCTTGCCCCTAGGGCACATCTTGACCTTTTCTAAAGCAATAATGTACCTAGGATGATTAGAGGAACTTCCAAAGGTTCCTCCAGCTCCGCAACAAAATCTGCCAGGAAGTTGAGATTAGCATTGGGTTCTTCAGATTTCGAGATGTAGTAAAAGCCATACAGCGTTACCAGGCCTATGAAGATGGTGACAAGGGGCAGGAACCCCATGAACACCATGCTCAAGAGTAAGACTCCTGAGGCAGTATTCATATTCATGAGGAAACTCCTTGTTCGCGCCAGGCCGATGGAGGTCGGTATTGTCTTGATGCCAAGGATTGAGTCGGATCGTACATCCTTCATGTCGCTGAAGACCGTATTGACCATGGTTCTCAAGAAGATAAAGACGCAAAGCAAAAATGCCGTCACATTCAGCGGGGCCTTGAAGTATAGTAGGGTGAAGAGGGGCACGGAGCTCCAGACGATTGAAACTACCAAGTTCTTTACTAGGAACTTCTCTTTTAATCTTGGGGCGCCGAATAATTTCTTGACCATCTTTCCCCCGACGTTGTAGAGATAGCTGAGAAGAAGAGGTACAAGAAGACCCAAAAAGAAATACAGATTCGCGGAGTACGCAAGTGTGAATGCTCCAACGTAGCAGATCCCAACCACGAAAGGCGCTCGTCTGCTTCTCGACTCTGAAATCGCAGACTTCACGGGATTGCTAGCCTTATCTGACCTCCACTCTACCAGCCTGTTCAAAGTGTATGAACCGTAAGTAAAGAGATAGAGCGCCAATAGCAGGTCCCATGTGGGAACGAACCCGAGGATCACACAAGTTACGAACGTGATCGCGGCCGCATCGATGGAAGGCATATAGGCCCCCCCGTACACAAGCTCGTGATAGATCCTGGATGAAAGTCCTGACCCGGTTTCTGGACTGCTACTTTTCGCGTTTCTCAAGGCTCCTTTAACCTTCCGTAACCCTCATAACCCCTTCCGTCAAAGCGTCTTTACAATCCTCAGACCGCCTGCTCTTCGCTCGATCTGATGCGCGAAGAGTGCCCTTACAGCAGCCACTACTTTTGGATCGTGAGCACTCGTGTTGAGTACATACATTGCACTTATAGTGGGTTTCGACAGAAGCTCCAAGGAGTATCCCAAGAAAGCATGTGTTTTTTCCATCCCGATAATTGCTATGAGCTCGGATATCTGGTCAATGAGGACGCAGAGCTCGTCCTTTGGGTTCGAATTTAGGGCCTTGCTGATGGCACCCAGAATTATGGATGGGTCGTCCTGTGGCAAGAGCATTTCATTTTCGGACGAGCCTTGTTTTGGGTATGAAACCGAAGATGTAAGACACAGAAGCCTCACTCTCGGCTCTGCAGACAGGGCCAAATAGACGGGGCTGCCTTTGTGCGTTATCACCAGAGCAAATTTGGCTGTGGTAAGTGATTCCTGTACAAAATCCCTTACCATGATTTCGTAACCACTAGAAGGATCGAATTCAAACAAGATCTTTCTGCCGAGCAGCTGGGAGCGGGCGACCCCCAGGCGCGACGAGAAAAGACTGGGATAATCGCGCCTTTGTGGTCCAATGACTAGCGGGCCCTCAAAGAAGCCTTCAACTAGCGATGTCTTGCGGAAAAAGTAACCAGTGAGAGAGAAAAGTAGGGCAGAAATAAGATCGCCCACCTCTGCGATTTCTAGCCCAGCTGACCTAAAGAGGCCATAGAATAGCAACAATACGGCTCCGAAACCGCTCCATATGAGAGGCAGGAAGATCAGAGCCTTTGATGCAGGTATCGAGCCCACCCTTCGACTTCTCTTGATCATCAGCCTTACGGGGTAGAGAATAAATGCGATTTCTAGGCCTATCAGGCCAAGAGAATACCACACATCGAAGTCGGGTGACGGGACAAGGTCCCCATATGGCCTTTGGATGAACTCTATTTGGAATGGCCTAAGCACCCACAGGGCGGCAAGAAGGAAGGCTGCATACCCGGTGTACAGGATTATCGGAGAGTTGAACTTCTGCCCCGGCCTTCGCTCGAAGTAACTTGCTGAGGCAAGAGTTAGCGCAATATTTCCAGCAAGAACGGCCGATGTCCCAAGAAGGGTATACCACACGCCACCAGTTTCTGTAGGAATGAAGGACCTGATGTACTCAACTCCCAACACAAGACTGAAGGCGGCATATGCGTATATCAGGAAGACCCTGATCTGACCAAAGTACGAGCCCTTCTGTCTCGCTATGAGAATTGCGCCCACTACGATAATAACTAACGTTATCGTAGTGATTGAGAGCGGGATAGCTTGGAGGGCGATTTTGGGCCTCTCCTAGGTCGTTGTAAATGGAACTATCTCTAAACCTGTAGGTAAGAACATTACGCGGTGCACCTTCCTGCTATGGTCTGTACCCCTGAGCTTTCTTATCATCAAGCGCGTTTTCATCTCATACCCGTCAATGACATTTTCCAGTTGGAACAATCCGTCGGTAAGGAATTCCTCTATACCCATTCCCAATCCTAGGCTACCCAAGGGCACGCTGAGCGTCATCAGTGTCGTGTACTGCTTTGCCTTTAGCTGCTCATATATGAGGTAAATGGCCGATCTGTAACTCAGCTTTTCCTCGCATGCCGCCAACAAAGCTGTAAGTGAATCAACGACCAGACGAGTTGCCTTGACTTCCTCCATTTTGTCAATTATCTGCCTGAGGTTTATGTCCAAACCACCGCTCCTCAACGTCTGTGGGTCTATCAGCGCCGCTTGTCCTTCCTTCTCCAAACGCGCAAAATCAAAACCGAACCTGAGCATGTTCCTTTTGAACGTCGGGATATCCTCTTCCAAAGTGGCGTAGACCCCTTTCTCGCCATACTCGGAGGCTCCGTTGTGTATGAACTGACTCGCGAGTATAGTCTTTCCTGTTCCTGTTCCCCCTGCCACTAGTATCATGGACCCTCTGGGGAATCCTCCCTCCGTCAGTTCGTCAATACCTGGGACGCCACTCCTGGCTCTATCCAACTCAAACACTCCCTCGGGGATAGGATAATTGTTTAACTATATAACTTCTCATAGAGAACCCTCTTCATGAATCTTGTTTTTCATCAGATTCGTTCCATTGTAACCTAAAAGTAAGCCCTTTTGCGATATTGAAAATTCTAGCCATTCGGTCGAGTGCTCTAAGGCTCTCAGAATATTGCATCGCATGAACCTTCGCAAATTCTTCTCACCATCAACTGCTTTCATCTCGATGACTCCGTCCATAATGTGTCGCATGGTATTATAGAATGAGCTTGATTGTATCCCATCCTCGTTCACCCATACACCGACAGCACCGCTGTTTCTGAAGCGTGATACAACTACCTCGATAAACCTCAAAATCTCATTCTCCGAGGAATAGATCGCCAAATTCGATAAGGAATCGACCACGTAAAAGAAATTCTGTCCCAGCTCATTTGCAGCATCCATCAGTTTGATGCTCAACTCGTTCAGGTTGGAAAGGTTCTTCACTGAATATTTTGACGGAGAGAGTCCCGCCTTCCAAGAGTAACCATCTACATAAATGACCTTTGCCTCATCAGAACTCCAGAGCTCCAAGTCTGCCCTGCGAGGAGGTTCTAAAGCGACATAGATCCCTTTGCGCGATACTGCTACAGAGTCCTTGAATACCTGCTTCACAAATGCGGTCTTCCCCACTCCTGGTAGGCCTGTAAGTAAGAAAGTATAACCTGCTGGCACGTCTCTACTCGTAATTCCGCTAAGCAAACCATAATTCGCCCCCTGCGAGTTGGCGAAGGTAGCCATGTCCTGCGTACTTACCAACCTCTCTTCCTGCACCAGACAGATAATAAAAACATACCCTAAGAGAATCGGTGGTAATTAGTTTTGAGCTCTTGGTGCATTTTTCTCATACGAGCCCTGTACACACCTTAACAGACATAATTCTTGAAACTGATTCTAATCATTATGGCAATATAACTCTATCGATTTCCGAGTAATCATGACGGCCCCAGTTTAGTATCAGCTATCTTCATAAGTGTTCTGCTAAATTGACATAACATGGAGATCTAGCTGAAGTTACTTCGAAAAGGTTCCTGTACAATATCTAGAAAGAGTCAACAGGATCTTCATATTACTCGTTTATATATGCACAGGAAGAAAGGAGCAAAGACTTGCCTGAGAGGCTTCAGAAAGAGCTTATTGAAAAGATAAACGATCTAGAAAGGCGCCTGCAGCTTTTGGAAAAAGCCCTTCTGACTCAACCCGGTGGTGAAATCAAGTCATCAATACCTATGGCACAGCTCTTGGAACTCCCAGATTCTATGAGAAAGAGCCTTTTGGCGATGCAGTCATTAGGTGAGGGGACAGCAGACGCAGTTGCAGAAAAAACATCCCGAACAAGAACCTTGGAAAACATTCATCTTAACCAGCTTGTTCGTATGGGGTATCTCTCGAAGGTTCGTCGATCGAGAAAAATGTACTTCAAGATCGTGAAAACTTACTAATTTCGTCTTATCCTTTCCCAAATACAGAAGGAAGGACATTTCTTAGACATCTTAGCTAGTCAAAGAAGGCTTCGGCTTTAACTTCCATCCCTCGGCTAATCTTGTAAGGTACCCATTTCAGCTCGGTTGGGGTTGCCATCATTCTCCTTACCATCATGGCCCGACCAGATTCATCGGCCTTCAGAGATATCGTACCATCCGACTCGTGCTCGACGGTCGAAATCGTTTTTTCATCATGCATTCCAGACTCCAACAGTATCATGCTTGTAATACCTGCTTTTGACAACTTTCCGCGAAGTGTAGGGAGGAATTTCAGGTAGTCGGGGCTGTGCAAGATGACGTCGGAGAAGGAGTCAAAAACAAGCCTGCAATTCGATGCAGGAGTGATGGCAAGATCATCAATGGTTTTGCTAAGGGCGATGCTCAGATCGGGCAGATTATTGGGGTTTGCAGAAAATCTTTGAGGGCTCCTTGTTCCTGTTCTCCAGGAATAACAATCTAGCCGCTCAATCATGCCAATAATGGCTGGATCGCGCCCGAATTCTTCCACTGTCTGTTTCAAAGCTGGGACTACATCCGATGTATCTACAAGTATGGCTGGCTTTTTGTAGAAAACACCCTCTAGAAGGAACTGCAGTCCCAGAATACTTTTTCCAGTCCCCGTTGGTCCAACAACTATACTTACAGAACCCCGAGGAAGGCCTCCATGAAGGATCTTGTCCAAACCGAAAGCCCCGGTGCGAAGCCGATCCATGTTAAGCCGCCCGCAGGAGCACTCGCGCTTTCAGGAAAATGTACGCCGCAAATATTGCCATCGAGAGAAGATGGATGTACTGGCCAATTCCCCCACTATACCCTAAACCTGGCAGGTACTCTGGCAGTATGTTGGCGGCTGCCTCGGGGATCAACCATATTATTGAGACTAAAGAGAGCCCAAATGTAAGGCTCCTCCAACGGGGAACATCTGGATTACGTACTCTAATTGCAAGGTATCCAAAAATGAGCAAAGCCACGAGAAGCCCAGCATCGGTAACCATGGTCGCAACAGAAACAAGGGGTACTCCAGGCGGGGAATTAACCAGCAAATCATGGCTTATCGTACTGGCTAGCCCCTCCTCAGAAGAAGTAGTCCAAACAAGATAAGAAGTAAAACGGAAGCTGGCTGCAGAATATTCACTGATAACTGACCTTGTCTCAATATGAATCCCAAATGGAATAGTCCGTGTACAAAGGCGAATGCGGCGAGAGTCCCTCCGAGCAGACGCAGCTCTGTACCTTTTACCTTGAAAAAGATGAACAACGGTACCGTTCCTGCAGCAAACATGAACAGAACATTTAGCCATGGAATTAATTGTTGGAATTGCACTATGCCTTCTATTACTAGTGGCAAAAGCAAGACTTTCTTCAATCACGGCCTAGCTATATAAAAAAGATGGAAGCAAAGACATAACCCAAACCAGTTCAAGATGAATATGCCGCTAGCGGCTGTTTCTACGATATGACAAATCTCCATTCTTTGGATAACATCGTATCGATATATCTCGGTCGGTTCGAGATTAGGCCTAGTCCCGCCGTCCTTTTTTTGGCGTAAAATGCAAACAGGGCTCAAAGGCCTGGAGTGGGGTGCTTTGTATTGGACTTGAGAAATTGTTGTATATGCCTGTATGCCGCTCTAAATTGAGACTGTAACCTCAGGATGGATCACTACTCCCGAGTCACCAATTTCCATGCTATACACTCTCTCACCGTGCTTTATTCCGCGCATCTTGAGGATCTGGATTGATCTAGCGATGTTATCCCCTTTGGATTCGTGGTAAATGGATACGACACCGTGAACCAATGCCCACTCTGTAGGAATCGTATTCTGTTCTCCGATGGTCTCCATTAAGAGAAGGCTCGTACATTCTTGGCTCGAAAGAACTTGAATGAGTCCCAAAAGACCTTGCCTTATGTAGAATTTATCCTCATACTGCATTACAAGGACCGTTATAGAATCTATTACTACCCTCTTTGCTTTGTTCTTTCTGATTGCCGAGGTGACGAGTTTGGCTAGATGGCTGAAAGCAAACTCTTCACCCTCGAAGAGGTCTTCATTTCTTGCAATAAGACCGTCCTTAGTTGCAAGAACAGGCCTTGCATCGATTATCTTGAGACCATTTTTTCGTTCTGCATTTTCTAGATCCCAACCGAAAGATGCGAAATTCTCCCTCACCTCTTCCGGATTCTCAGTCAGAGTAACGTAGATCCCTGGTTCGCCGTGTTTAACAAAACCATTGTAGAGAAACTGCATCGACAGAGTCGTCTTCCCAGTTCCTGGAGCCCCAGATAGCGCTATACATCGACGTCTTTGGAAACCCCCTCCAAGGACTTGGTCAAATCCCTCGATGCCCGATGGAACAAGATTTGCTTTCATCTGTTAGCCTCCTATCGTCGAAGCCGCTATTTAAAAATGACAACGCTCAGCTCCTGAGAGACATCCCGCAGTCTGTTTGAAGAGCTTTCTTTAATATTTAAATCCTCAGAGTGTTTATGTTATTCGTGCCCAGAGATTTCTTCCGCATGGAGCGAATCCGCGAACGTTACCGATACGTGAAAAAAAGGGACAGCGAACTTATTCATTCCGTGGATATGAAGAAGATAGATCGTCTGCTCCGTATTTCGCTGTATTTCCTTCTATCCTTCTTTGTGTTAGACGTTATCACTACATTGACCGCAAAGGCAATGTTCCCTAGCTTCGTCGAAAAGAACGTGATTGTCGCTCCGCTTCTAGGCGTGGGATTTGCTGGCTTTCTATTCGCACTAGCCATAAAGTATCTTCCCATCCTTCCGATTGCACTAATACTACACTTAAGGCACGACAAAACCCAGCATCCAACTGCCATAAGGGTGATAAAACTGGGCGGTCTAGCGGGTATACTGGCGGGTAATTTTCTGTATACTATGATCCTAGCGAATAACCTGGCTCATCTGGTCGCGGCGTTTATTTGACTTGAGTCTCCATCAGAGCCTTTTAGATTAGGCTCCTTCTCTTCGAGGTCCGCATGATACTGTAAGGACGAACTGTTCCGTATCAGTGCTCCCACCGGTATCTTTGATATTGGTGATCTTAAGACTCACTTAACTGAGTTGCATAGCAACGGAATCACTGAGCCTTTGGTAGAATCGTAGCAAGGGTATGGCAAGGCGTATTTTTCTTCCATAGGAAAAACCCATAAGGAAAATCTAGTCAGCTCTTCGACAATGACTTTATTCGACCGTTTCGGTTGTCTCTATGGAAAATTCAGGAAGAATCAAAGTTCTGGCCGCACTTGCAAAAATACTCCTATCGACACTTGCCGTAGCGCCGATAGCACTTGCAAGTCCTCAGGAAAGCCCTTCGGATCAAAAGATAGCTTTCAAATTCAACTGCATCGCAAAGCCAGTAGGAACCGCGGGTAATGTGAACTGCGGAGATGGGCACCGGATATTCACAGAGAGAGGTGCAGCAGGCCACATCCTATGGCACAGTACCACTACTCCCGTGCAAGTCGTAAATTGTCTTACAGAGTCCATCGATGGCGACTGGGCCGAGGTGAATGTTGGCGCTCCCTAAGGGACAACCACCTACTACGTGCCTGTGATGATACTCGGGAAGTCAACTGGAACCCTTCGCATCTGCGTAAATACGGTCACCGATGAGCTCGGCGACCACTTATGCCTTCTCGGAGACTTCACCCTGAACAAGGACAAGAAGTTCACGCTCGCGAGTAAACTCTTTGATGGTATCTATGAAGAGATAGTCTGGCACCTAGACACGGACACAGATTTCAGAATAGCCGAAGTAAGGCTCTACACCACCGCATAGGCCAATAGGATGGATACCTCTTGGCGAGGCGCCTATCCCCCAAAAATTTTTTCGTCTAGTAGATCTTAATGTTCAACCCAGCCGGTAGTATCATGTTCTGTCTTGATTTGGGGTGTCGAAGTCGGCAGCTAAATCGAGTATCTAGGTTCAGCAATTCCGATAGCATGCGAATAAGTAAGCGAGAACTGATCCTAGAATGATTTATTATCTATGTGATGATGTCTATTGCTTCAACTCTAAGAGAAATTGATGAATATGACCGAAGCAAGGAGAACTCGCATAGATATTTTTGCAGCGATTTTGGAATCATCATTGGAGGGTAGTAGAAAAACCCGAATAATGTACAGGGCAAATGTGAACCAGAGAGATCTAACATCGATCTTGGATCTTCTAATAAGAAAAGGGCTGCTTGAGGTAGTTAAAGACAAGAAATCATCGATCTATAAGGCTACGGCAAAGGGCAGGAACTTCATTGAAAGCTACCGAAAGCTTAACGAAACGCTATCGTAGCGTCAGGGCATCCTGAGTAACCTTTGCTTTCCGCTTACTGGGATCGTATTCTACAAATTCGTACTTTGAGAAGAAGTCGAGGATCTTTGACACCTTATCTTTCTTTGCGCCTAGCTTCTTCGATATTTCTTCGTCGGTATGCCATTCGCCGTCCATCAGTAGCGATAGTGTATCCTCGACCAAGCTCATGCTAAGATTCGCTTCGACTACTAATAATAGGCTTGCTTACCAAGAGCATATGTCAACAACCTATGTCAATTAAGTATAGATTTTCTTATCTAATCTTTGCGATGCTTCTTGCTGTGTTGCGTGATTGGGTTAGACATAGACAAATACCCTGATCTGGATCTTCCCATTACCCTTCTAGGCTATCGAAAACTACCTAGGACCATCCGCCGCTTCCCAATATGCCAGGGTAATCTCGGAGACTCAGGTTCAGGATGGGGGGTAGATTGAATAGGGCTCCGCTAAGAAGGCCGTCCACCTGGCGGAAAAATTCATGTACAGTTGCGACATTCGTGTAGTGCAGGAGCAACAGAATCAATGCAAGACAGAAGAAGGCATATCCGATCTTAGAGGCCAACGACCCTTCTATAACGGAGAGAGGCTTTGACTCTTTCTGGATTGGCTGCCGCTGCATGATATTTTCGCTTTCTAGCTGGTGAATGCGGTTCTCCAGGCCTGTAATGTTTGAATTCCAAGTTTCAAACTGGACCTTATAACCCTCTAACACGTATGACAAGGTTTTCACCTCTTCTCGCTTGTGTTCGAGATCGCGCTTAAGAATGGTCACTCTGGTC
>CAZXXP010000042.1:0-13465 GCA_964644785.1 uncultured Nitrosopumilales archaeon
GCTGTATGGGCGGTGGAGGCTGATCTGGCTCTGGCTTTCTCGATTGTTCTGGTAATGGCATGGTTGGCACTTTCGTTTGTCGATCTGCAACCCTTGCAGGTGTGTTAATAGTTGCAGTAACCAGGATCGCTCCTACAGCCACAAAAGCTACAATTGCTACAACAACAATAGTGCCCAGCCGATTCATTGATATCTTCAGGTACGATAATACTCGACAAATATATTCATTGCCGACCCCGGGTAATAGTTATTCCCTGAGTCGTTTCATATTGCGAGTGAGCATTCACATGTCTGGACTTTCTTGCTCATCTCTCATGGCTTGACCCGTATACTCAAGGAATACTTGGTCCAGGCTGGGTTTCTCCAGAGTTACCTTTGCTACCTTCCCCCCGAGTTTCCTAACCAGTTCTATCATTGTGGCTATCAGGTCCCCTCTCTTATGCACCTTAATGCTGTACACGGCTCCATCTTGCTTCAGACTCATCACAAAGGGTAGGCTGGCCATTGCTCCAGCGATTCCCTTGGACTCAGCAGTCAAGCTCAGTTTGACGATGTCTCCACAAGGCCATCCTTTAGAACCTGCGAGGAACTGATGACTACGATCTTACCTCTATCAATTATCCCGACCCTCTTGCAGGGTATATCAGCCTCTTCTAGATAATGCGTAATAAGAAAGACGGTCATTTTGTTCTCTGTGATGAGTCTACGAACATGGTTCTAGATAGCGGCCCTATTCTGAACATCAAGGCTGAGAGTAGGTTCGTCGAGGAGGAGAATCTTCGGGTGATGGATAAGGACCTACTATCAGCTGGAGTCGTTTCCGCATGCGTCAGGAGTACGTTTTCACATCTCGATCTGCTACGGATGTCAATCCAACCAAAGCAAGCATTTCTCTTATTCGTTCTTTCGCCACCGAATCCGGAAGATGGTAAAGCTTGCACTGCAGACTTAGGTTCTGCCGACCCGTCAGATCATAGTCCAGAGTCAACTGCTGGGGCACAACGCCAATGACTTGCGAACCTGGTCTGGTTTCTTTAGAACTTCTATACCTGCAACGTTCCCTCTGCCTTCTGAGGGCTTGATCTGAGTCGTCAACATCTTCATCCTAGTAGTTTTGCCCGCCCTGCTCGGGCCTAGAAAGCCAAATATCTCCTGCTCCTCTACTTCAAAGGAAATGTGGTCGACTGCTATTACTCCTTTGAAGACTTTTGTCAGGTTCTGGACTTCGATTATTGACACATAGGTAGGAACCTACCTAACAAGTAGTCTTTGCGCTTTCCGGTTAGGATGGTAGCTGAATGACTTTTTGGTAGACATCAGCTTTTCTGTATCTGCTTGGCCAAACTTTCTCTGCACTCGCTAGTTGTTGGTCGAGAGCCAGTTCAACCTGCAAATAAACAGTGGCGATGCTGAAGTCATTCGATCATGTGGTTAACGGGGACGAGTTCGTTCTCCAGTCGCGAAATAGTTCCGACCAATGTTACGGTGAGAGTTGCTCGAACTCACCCACGGGAGGTTTTGTTACGCCCACATTGACTGAGGCCATAAATGAATCCATCCTATGCCTTTCAGATGCTCCAGCGGTCAAATCTGGTAACAATTCTCTGGTCTGAATCTTATCAATTTGAGAGCCCTCTTTCTCTAAGAGTGTCCTTTCGAGAGTGATAGAGCTGGCTGTTGTGACACTCTGTATCGGCTGCTCAATTGACAAGCGGGATGATGGAATTATGGCCTTGGGGGCTGAAGGCGGTTTCCAACTCAGCTTGACCGATGCCTCAGCTTTCTCTTCGAAGTACTGGACTTTAATATGATGATAGCCAATTGAGAGATAGACACTGCCTTTTGCCTCATTCAGGAGATGAGGCCCAGGATCATCAATTACATTAGCCTCGTCGATGTAGAGTCTACCTCCATCATCAGTTTTTAGATAGAACACATACTTTCCTGGAGATTTAATGAGGAGGAAGCCCCTCCAGATGATTGAGAAGGTATCGGGACCGACGCGGGGATCTGGTGAGCCCAACCCCCAATCAAAATCTATTGTTGGGACTTGCTGAGTGAGAACCCAACCTTCGTTACCCAATTCGCTGTTATTAAAGTACTGACCTATCAAATTCCCAGTATATTGGGTAGGTTGATCGAAAGAGGGTATTGCATTGGCAACATCATAGCCGAGACGCTTAAGAATCATTGGTGTCATCTGCCGTTCGTAAGGAACCCGCTCCATATTCGGATCATTACTTACAACCCATATGAAAGGTGCATCGTTATGCTGATTGGTAGCCTCTTCAAAACCGTGGTCAGTAGTCACATAAACAATGGTACGTTCATATACGCCTAGGTCTTTGAGTTGTTGTATAAGTTTACCCGTCCAATAGTCTACATCGATGATCGCCTGCGAATATGCATCCGAATTCTCCCCCTTCAGATGCCCCCTCTCGTCCGGGTCGCTGAAGTGGAACAAGGCGAAGAAGTGAGCATTTCCATATTGCTGAAGATAATCGATCATGATCGGACCTACTATATCGGCGGTATCTTTGTTAAAGCTATAATGGTCGATCTCGGGTAGTGCATTGGCCCACATTTCCTCGTTTCCCAGTTGATTCGTCTTTCCAGTAACCATAAGGTTTGTGATACCCCCGCTTCCATAATATTCCTTGAGCCTCTCGAAAATTGTGAGACCGTCTGGTACAGTTTGCCAGGCCTGGCCTGACCATACCCCCGTAACAAAAGGAGGGTACCCTGTAAGGAGCTGAACATGGGACGCTTTTGTAGTGCTCTTGTGATCCGAGATGTATTGATCCTGTTTAACCCCTTCAACAATGAGACTCTTCAAATTAGGCAGTTTCCCAGACTGGATCAATCCGTTTAGATGATTCCGTTGGACTCCATCCCAAGAAACGAGCATCACATTGGGAGGAAGTTCGGCGGCGGCACCTAAGGGTGACAATCCTGCATAACAGGAAAGTAGCAGAATAGTAGTCAATACAACCGACGTCGCTTTAAACATTTTACTGCGCAAAGGACTCACTGTGACTTTGAAGATTTTTCTATGTAATTATGTATTATCTATCAATGGTAAACATACTTACCCACAGAACGTTATTACAATTTTTCTCACTGCGCGTTGTTTTGAGGAGCCTGATTCTCTCTGCCAGCGGGTCGGAAAGATTGATCCTATGGCGGTCATAGTTCTTGGCTATCCCGAGCTCTCGGGGGCGGCTTGGGTTGAGACATCATGAAATTGGGCCTGCTTGCTCACTCAAAAGGAATCGATAAGGCATTGACAGGCCTCTCGTTCGAAAAGAGTCGTAACCATAATGGAAGGGAGTACAGTATTAAGGTGTACAAGTTGGAGGAGGTCGTGACTTCGGTCCCAGAAGGGACTGTTAGATTCTGCGGGTATACGGCAAAGGTCACTTCGAGACCCAAGCTGGAGAAAATATTCCTTGATTATGCAGGTCGAACCATAAGAGATGGAACGATAGCGTGGACGTGCTGATCATCTCTCGCAACCTGAAGCTGCTTTGGGAATAAGGTAGTCCCGCCTGACAATCAATATACGTATCGAATATCAGAATAATTGGAGACCTTGATGGATAGGCCGGTAAAGCTGCTTGCAGTCATGATTTCTGCCTTCGCAGCTGCGGGAGCGATCGTGGTTGCAGTAAATATCGGTACCCCCACACGAGGCGTTGAATCGCGGCTCAATGTACATATGAAACCATCGATCCAGCAGCCTCAGCAGCCCGTTCAGCAACCACCTCAAGTGCCAAGGATTAAGCATCTAGAGTATGGCGCGAAAGTCTACACGCTTAGCTACGACCAAATCGGGACGACAACCTGGCCAAAAGCAGAAACTGAATTATTGCTTCTTAAGAATATGGGTATAAGGTTTTACTCCATACGCCTGAATCACGGCCCGCGCATCAAGGATCAGAAGGACAAGATAGCCATCATTGACCAAGCTGTTAGTTGATATGGGCGAACAACGGTACACTTCATATTGCAGATGCTGGTGCGGAGATCCTCCGCAGGATTCCGATCTCCTGGAGGATTTCAGGGCTTTGTTCAGGACCAGAATAACTGAATACTCCCAAGGATATAGCGCGCGATGTACTGGCTGTGAGGCTGATTTGGCTCTGGCGCTTTCGGTTGCTCTGGCAGAAGTAGGTTTGGCGAGTTCGTTTGTCGATTCGCAACCCTTGAAGGTGTGCTGAGGGTTGTAGAAACCAAGATCGCTCCCAAAGCCACAAACACTACTATTGCGACAACAACCAGCGTTCCTAGCCTATTCATCGATATCTTATGGTAAGTTAATGCTTACCTAATAAATTAATTGCCACCTTCTGACCTTTGATACGGCAGTCTTCCGTAAGATGTTTTGACGACCTGCAGGAAATGGGGCTGCGGCCTTCACTGCTCAGCGGCAACCGAATAACGATGACATCATCAGGTACACTGGGACACTCTCAGGCCCTTTACATGACCCGTCGCATTCGGGACGACTGTTATCGGCGCGGGGGAGACCCCTTCCCACAATGTTTTCCATGGGCGGCATCCTCGTCGCGATAACCCAGGATTTGCAAGTGACCTATGATAACTTGGGAACAAGAGAAAGCAGGGCTTGACCTCTATAGATACCCTAGCTTCCGCAGGTTCTCCATCAGTTGAGATTCCTCCTCAGGTTCCAATATCGCCCTACTGAGAACTGGGGCGGCTACTGATTTCGCTAGGTGTTCCAATTCTTCCAAAAGTGAGTCAGTGAGGTTCCTGTTCTGATCTGGATCCAGGACCTTTTTCTCGAATGTAAGTTCTTCAACAGTTCTATCTTCCCATCTTGCCACGAGCTTATACCCATCTTTGTATACCGCCTTGCGTGGCGTGTCGACGATTTTTCTCTTATCCTCTATCCTAGCACTCATCGCTGGGTCGTTGGCTAATATTGGGGGTCTGTTTTGAGTACCAAACGATTCTGCGGTCACTACTCGCCGTGACATGACATCCCGACTTTCACCCTGGACAACACTTTGCATAAGAATAGGGATGTCCGTGAGGGTCTGATATCCCGGACCAATAGTAATCTTCGTACTCTTCGGATACTTCACGATGAGCGGCACTTCTAAAATCTCGTCGTGCAGGAAGGTGCCATGACCGAAGAAGCCTTTCTCCTTTAGTGCCTGACCGTGGTCAGATGTGACTATGATGAGTGTGTTTTCATAGAGGTTTTCCTTCTTTAAGTGCGCGATCAGCTGGCCGAAGAACAGATCAAGGTAAGAGACAGATCGATAATAACCAGCGTGTATCGAGCTCATTTCGGCGTTAGGGATCTTTTTGTAATCAAACAGATCAGCTATCTGAACACTGGGGAATCCACCCTTGTTAGAAGTGCGTTGCTCATACCGCGTATAGGGATCATGCATCTCAAGGAAATTGACGAAGAGGAAGAAAGGTGCCTCCACAGATCTCTCTATTACAGTTCTGACAACTCCATCCCCGCCTTTTACCTTGGGAAAATTCAGGAGTTTTTTCCTGGCCTTTGTTCTTCGATAGGCTGAATAGAGCTCGAAGAGCTCGCCTAACTTTCGACGCCTCAAGAAGTACCAGATGATGGTTCCTACGCTCCGGCCGTAGGTTGAAGCCTTTCGCATGATCTCCCTATCTGCCTTTGTCATAGTTCCTTCCTCATTGCTTGTGAAGAAATCGAACCCTCTATCAAAACCTGGATGGACAGAAAGCATCCTGTTAGCGGAGACACCGATTGTGCTATATCCCTCCTTTCGAAGCCTCTCCGCTATCGTCTCGCCTTTGGCCTGCTGCATGAACCCCACGATATCACGAGCCTTCTTGTCATGGCTCTCGTGTACACCGTGCTCGGATGAAGATTTTCCCAGAAATAGTGAAGCGTGAGACGGAATCGTCCAAGGTGCAGGTGCAACCGCGTTTGGGTAGGCCGTAGCCTCCTGGCAGAAGCCGTCGATATTGGGAGCTATGGATCTTCCCCCATAAATCCTGAGAACGTCCTTGCGCATCGCGTCGCAAATAATGAGAACAATGTTTGGAATATTGGTCATCCATCCATAGCGAATAAGGTGACATATTTGATGCTATCTCGTAGAGGCGGAGCGAGGTTAACCATACGCCCGGATCAGATGGTGCAAATCTCGCTCGACCGCGTGCAGGATTCTCACAAGGGGGTACGACAGTGAGTGGGATGGAATGGCCGTTCATCGTACGGGGCGTTTCTTAAGAATTTGGCCGCCTCTGTAGATTGTCCTCCTGTTAGTCAAACACCACCCACTCAATATTCCAACGCTCGATGCTGGGTAATAGTTATTCCCTGAGTCGTTTCATGTTACGAGTGAGCATTCGCGAGTCTGAACTATCTTGCTCATCTCTCACAGCTCGACCTGTATAGTCAAGGAATACCTGATCCAGGCTGGGTTTCTCCAGGGTTATTTTTGCTACCTTTCCCCCAAGTTTCCCAACCAGTTCTATGATTATCGCTATTACCTCCTCACCCTTGTGCACCCTGATACTGTACAATGCTCCATTCTGCTTCAGACCCTTCACAAAAGGTAGGTTTGATATTGCCTCAGCAATTCCTTCGGATGCAGCAGCCAAGCTCAAATTGACGATGTCTCCACCAAGGCCATCCTTTAGAACCTGCGGGGATCCGATTACCATGATCTTACCTTTATCAATTATCCCGACCCTCTGGCAAAGGGCATCCGCCTCTTCAAGATAATGTGTAGTAAGAAAGACTGTCATGTTATTCTCACTGCTGAGTCTACGGATATAATTCCACATAGCCTCCCTGGTCTGAATATCGAGTCCGAGAGTAGGCTCATCGAGGAAGAGAATCTTTGGATGATTTATCAGTCCTAATATGAGCTGGAGACGTTTCCGCATACCTCCTGAGTATGTTTTGACATCTCTCTTCGCCACGGATGTCAAATCCACCAAATCTAGGAGCTCTATCATACGTTCTCTCGACAGCGAATTAGGGAGATGGTAAAGCTTGGATTGGAGCGCTAGATTCTGATTCCCAGTGAGGTCGTCGTCCACAGTCAACTGCTGGGGTACAACACCGATGACTCTGCGAACCTCGTTCGGTTCCTTTGCCACGTCTCTACCACCGACAATGGCTCTCCCCTGCGTAGGCCTAGTCTGAGTTGTCAACATATTTATCGTGGTTGTTTTCCCCGCCCCATTTGGGCCGAGAAAACCGAAGATCTCGCCCTCCTCGACTCCGAAGGAGACATGATCAACTGCCGTTACACCCTTTTTGAAGACTTTTGTTAGATTCTGGGCTTCGATAATTGCCATGGAACACACATCATTCAACGCACGTAGTCCATGAACCTTTCGGCATGGGTTAACTACTGCAAGACCTCTTAGAACAGATCGACAGACTGGTTCTCTAGACTAATATTGACAAAACGCCCCTTAATGCACCCCCATCAACATTTCCGAATCCCCTGATAATACAGCACTCGAAGGAACCTTCGTTGGAGCCCTTTACGATGCGTGCTACATACTTACGACATTACCACGTCAAGAAATTGCCAACCGCTTCTCCCCAACCCCATGATAGCTCTGAACTATGTGTACCAAAAGACTAAAACATAAGTGCGGTAAAAAATTGCCGTTCAGGGCTTGCATCAAGATTCCAAGATCAGGGTCCTGCTGATTGGCCTGGATTCAGCCGGCCTTAATCTAGTGTTACCATGGATAAGTAAGGGGTTCCTGCCGAACCTCGCGAAAATTTTCAAAGAAGGAACGCACGGTGATCTGATATCCATGGTGCCGTCGACGCCCCCGGGGTGGTCATCCATTTACACCGGAAAGAACCCAGGTAAACACGGGATTTATGGCTTCACGAGGACTCGCGCGAATAGCTATGCCCAAGTTTCCGTCAATTCTACGATGAGAGATGGCATGGATATCTGGGATATTCTGAGCAATCATGGTAAGAAAGTCGCAGTGGTAAACGCCCCCGTTACCTATCCGCCCCATAAGCTGAATGGCATAATGGTTACTGGCTTCATGACTCCGAAGGAAGACTGTGTTTATACCTCCCCTCCTTCGCTCAAAGAAGAACTAAGGAAAGCCTGCCCTGAATATAGGGTGCACGGCTCTGATCCAAGTCCTGTAATGGGGAGATCGGTTTACCTACGTGAGCTCCACCGCGCACTGGATGCCCGAGGTAAGGCTATGCAATACCTAATGGGAAAGATTGATTGGGATTTCTTCTTTATAGCATTCAGCGAAACGGACCACGTCCAGCATATGTTTTGGGAATACATTGATGAGATGTCTGCGAGGGCGACAACGGATGAAAAGAGGCAATTTGGAAACGCCATACTCTCTGTATACCAACGCATCGACAAGATCGTGGGAGAGATGCTCGTTCAGACTGACGACAATACCTACGTTCTTGTGGTCTCAGACCATGGAACAGACCCGGTGCACAAATACTTCCACCTCAACAGTTTCCTCCAGAGCAACGGCCTGCTTAGGCAGACGACGTCACCTTTCGGAAGCGCCATTCAGAAAGTAGCAGGCCAAGTATCTGCATCCAATGCACGCTGGTTTTTAGGCCTGCTACGAATGGTCATGACCCCTTTTCAAAAGGTCTGGAGCGTTGGACCTTCTCGGTCGAACGCCGATTGGGCTCATACATCGGTGTATGTTACAGGTTATGGCCAGGTGCGAATAAACATGAAGGGAAGAGAACCTGCAGGAATTGTCGAGCCGGGGGCTCAATATGAAAACCTAAGAAAATTGGTTATCGATAAACTGAAGCAGGTAAGAGACCCAGAAAACGGGAAGCAGATCATAGATCATGTCTACACAAAGGAGGAGCTTTTCTCTGGGCCGCACCTTGCCGAGGCTCCAGATCTAATGGTACACGCGCCTCGCGGTTACATGGTGGTTCCTTGGAAGTCAGTGGACAACAAATTGGTCAGTCGTTCCGTTTGGTCAGGAAAACATTCGACTAGGGGCCTATTGGCCATAAAGGGTCCGGGTGTCCATAAGGGGAAGGTCTGTGAAGCCTCCGTGGTAGACGTAGCACCTACAATCCTGTACGTGATGGGTATGCCTATACCCGCGGACATGGATGGAAACGTGATCGATGCGTTCACCGAACCATATAAGAAATCTAATCCGCTGACGAAATCGGAAGTTCAGGGGATTTCTATAAGTCGTGAGCAACGCCTAAGTCAAGAGGAGGAAGAACAGGTATCTGAAAGATTGAAGGCGTTGGGTTACATGGGCTAGTTTGCGCTTCTTTGAGCGGACGCGAGCGCCCTCAGAAACCTCGGACCAAGTCTGGCATAGTACGTGATATGTGGGATCAATGATAATCCCAAGAGAATGACTAGGGGGACATACTCGAAGCGCGCCAAGGCAAGCCATAAGCTGACTACTGGTAGTAGTAGTAGTTTGTAGGCTACATTCAAGAACATGATGTAAGGCGGATCAGTCACAGTGGCGTAGATGCTTAGGCCCCCACTCCTGCCAACGAGAAAACTCGCTATCACTCCGATCATGATGATTACAGTAACGATTGTCAAGGGAGCCTTGAGCGAGGGGATCCGAAGCCAAGCGATCCCTATTAGAACGAGCACCGAAACGACGCTGATGGGGTTGAGAAACTTATAGACAATCTTGAAACTCAAATCTCGCCCAAACTCCACTGCCAGGGTCCTGACATTGGCTGCCGCGTCTTCATCGTAGTCCGCCGCTTGATGCTTGAAGACGCTCCAAGTGAGCTCCGCTAATATCGGGAAGAGGATCATTTCAAATCCGAAAGAGCCCATGAAAGTGAAGAGCACCAATATTGGAATAGGCCGCTCCATGACAGAGTCGGCAATGAACCCTAGATAGGTTCGGGCTTTCAATTTGACTGGTGGAACCGAGTACAATAGGGACAAAACATAACCACTGAGGAGGA
Organism: uncultured Nitrosopumilales archaeon; assembly: GCA_964644785.1. GTDB lineage: Archaea > Thermoproteota > Nitrososphaeria > Nitrososphaerales > UBA57 > VHBL01. The sequence goes on from CAZXXP010000042.1 coordinate 9,962, forward strand.
CGAGCTTGTATACGGGATTGCCTCCCAATACCAGAACTATCAGCCAGCTTAGCCCCCCCGTGAGTATTACCAACGCGCTTAGCATTTTCAGTGAGAGTTCATGGCCTCTTTCTCGACCCCCTTTGGGCCCCATCTTATCCGACTTCCTATCAAACAAATCATTGAGAAGAAAACCCCAAGCCACACTAAGAATTAGAGACAGAAAGATTAGCAGTATTCGGACTACACTTTCAGCATATCCAGAGAGCAGGATGTAGTAGAGAGAAAAATACCAGTATATCGGAGGGCCAGCTAGAGCCATTTGCCAAGCCCGCAGGCCAGAGACTAGAGGTAATACCATGTTCTACATCTCGAAGATTCGGCGAGGAGGTTTCCTCTGGACGTCACAAATGCGCTCGAGATTTTTCTCACGTCTTTGCGCAGCATGTCCCGTCAGGCATAACGGCATGGTTATATCCACTCCTACGTGAGCCGCATAATCCGCATGATAGTCGAGATATGGGCTCTGACTACAAGGGAGCTCCGGAAATGGGTAAAATCTAGATTTATTCTGTTATCATTAGTGCTCCGCCCGCTCGTCTGGCTCGTACTCTTTGGCAAGGCCTTGAGTGGTGCATTTTCTTCTTCGTTCATCTCGCAAGGGCCCCAACAACAAGCATCAGTTTGGGCAGGGGCACCGGATTACTTCAGCTTTGCAACGCCAGGAATACTCACCTTGATGATCGTGATTTTCTCAGTCGCTGGAGCAAACTCCCTTGCATTCGACAGGTACTCGGCCTTCTTGGATAGACTAAAAGTAGCACCTGTAAGGAGGGAGGCAATAGTCTTTGCAAAGGTGCTCGCAGGTACTGTTAAAGGACTGCTACAAGGAGCGGTAATGCTTGTTGCAGCAGCTCTTATAGGATTTAGTGTTGGCGCGAGTTTTGGAATTCTACAGCTGATTGGAGTGTTCCTGACACTTCTTTTGCTGGGAACGATCCTAGGGTCTCTATTCTTGACTGTCTCTATCAATGTTGAGAGATTGGAAGTGCAAGAGGCACTCTTTACCTCGCTTCGTCTTCCTCTTGTGTTTACCAGTAATGCCCTATACCCGATCAGTAGGATGCCGGAGTGGCTGAAACCCATAGCAGCTGTCAATCCACTTACCTACGCCATAGATGCTCTTAGAAGGTTCTTTTTTGCAGAAGAGGGTTCGCAATTACTATCCGATCCGATTCTGGGGTTTGATCTGCTGCTGCTCGGGGTCTCTGCGCTCTTTTGTCTTGTTCTGGCAACGGTTGCCGCAAGAATTTGGCTGGACTAAAGAAGGTGAAACTTGGATATAAGCAGGCTTGTTTCAGGTGTAGCAGTAGCCTTGCACTCCCCCCTGATGTATTCCTGATCTGAAGCGTCAAGGTGTTTGTTGTAACCTCCCACCATACCCTCCCTCATGCGGCGAGAATTCGGGTCGCTTCTGTCGTATTCGTGACCAGCGATCCCCTTTTTCAGTTCAATTTCCTGCATCTTTGTGAACGAGGACCTCTCGATCGCCTCCCTCAGCAGGTTCCCGTCAGTGGCGAGTCCCAAGAAGGATAGGACTCTCGAAACAGCACCTGAGGTGTTCTCATGGAGCTCCTCATACGTGAGTACCATGGATCGAGCGTCGGCCAGATGTCCTGACCACGAGTTGAGGTACCTCATCAGTCTCCCCACTCCTTTTTCGGGATCGCGGATAAACTCCTTGAGATCACCGTCGTACTTTTTCAAGTGCTTGCTTCTTTGAAAATAGAGAGAGGGCAACACGTCATAAATCATCCGAACCATGAAAATGACATCCCTGTTCATGAATTCGTCCTGGTACTCCAAATGAGTCGATAAGATGAGAGGAATTTGTTTTTGGCCCCGATAGCGGTAGGCTTTTGGACCGCGTTCAGGATTGTCTTCGTAGTTGGGAAGGATGTAAAACAGGTTATGGAGATCAATCGTCAGGCCGAGGTCGAAAGTCTGGTTGAAGTAGTTCCCGAGTATGAATCGCAACCAGGTACGTCCCGATTTAGGAAAGGAACAGAGAAAAACAGGTTCCTTCGTGGGTTCGTGAACATAACCCCGACTTCGATGCAACACCCGCTCTATGATTCTCTCCATGGACAAATCTACATCACATTCCCCAAGCTACCGTCCTTTTTTGGTTTTCCATATATAAAGGCAGAACGAACCTAGGGGCGTCTAGTGTAGTAAGGATATGGGATCGTCAAATGTTCCACTTGGATCTTCAGGATATTTGGGAGGAGACCCTTATCCATCCGGAGTATGAGATGGTTCAGGCCGGCCGAGGCGTGACCAATTAGCAGATATCTTCTTTTCGAACCTTCCCTCAAGCCTACGGCCAGCGAGCCAGTGCTCTTCAACGCTTTAATTTCAGCAGGTCAAATCAGGTGATCCGAATGCTTATGAAACGACGGATATCTCAGACAAACTTGGGCAGTTGAGCGAACGAATGTTGGGAGTTGAAGCATGTGACTAAAGTTCACACCTCATGGTACATCCCTATCGTCATTTTGCTTCTTACGTTATCTTTCTTGCCGATTCATGGGACACAAGCGCAAGACAGCAATGGCCGATTCTTGGTGGATGAGACTGTTTATCAGCAAAGCTTGCCCCCCCGCATGACCCTAGGCCAGTTATACATAGCCAAAATATTGATTACCAACCCGTTTAACGTCTCAGCAATAGTGACTGCGCGAATCGATGCGCCAATAGGGTTCTTTGCGGTTGAACCTTATCTGATGGAGGTGCTCCTCCCCCCAAGGGAGAGCAAGATTCTTGAATTTCAGCTCACTCCCCACAAGGAGCATGTCGGTCGCCTTGAGATACACACTATTCTTTCAATCCGCCTCCATGGAGGAGTTTTGGAGGAGCAACGGCTGACTGGAGAAATAAGAGAGATAGTCAGGCCGAATTACCTCGTAACAATCACACTCGCTGTTTCGATCATGATAGGGGCCTTCACCATAGGGTATTCTCTAATAAGACAGAATCGCAAGAGATCTGTGAAAGCACAACAAAGATCCTGATCCTAGGGAAGAGTTATAATTCAAATTGCAAACGGTCTAATCATCTTGGAGCTTTTGAAAAAGGCGCTTGTTGTAGGTCTGGATGGAGCTAGCTTTGATCTCATGATGCCCTGGATCGAACAAGGGTATTTGCCCAATCTTGGGCGAGTAGTCAAGGAGGGCGCCTACGGGAACCTTCTTTCAACACTGGACTTTACCCCCCCTGGATGGTCATCCATCTATACAGGGAAGAACCCTGGAAAACATGGTATCTTCGGGTTCACGAGGCAAAAGCAAGGCAGCTACAAACCAGTCGCGATTGATGCTACGAGACGTGACGGCAAAGATCTCTGGGAGATATTAAGCGATGCGGGCAGACGGGTCACGGTCTTTAACACTCCCGTTACCTATCCCCCCCGTCCTGTTAATGGCCAATTCGTATGTGGGTTCATGACGCCAAGTGAAGATGCCA
>CAZXXP010000043.1:0-5729 GCA_964644785.1 uncultured Nitrosopumilales archaeon
GTCATGGACGTAGGAGCGGCTGACCTTGATTCCCTCTGCAGAGAGGGCCTTGGCCAGGTCCCTGACGACCCACCTACCCTTCAGGAATCCGAACGCCTGAGGGTCCTGCTTCAGCAGCTCCTTCATCCTCGCCTCGGCAGGCTTCCTCTTCTTAGGAGGCCTGCCAGACGGTCTCCTCGCCCTGATGCCTTCGATGCGGTGCTTCCTGTACGCCCTGAGCCACCTCTCGACGGCGTCGATCGAGACGTTCAGCTGCCTTGCTATGTCGATCACCCTCTTCTTCTGAGCCCGCATCAGTACTCCGAGGGCTCGTCTGTACTCCTTCTTGTCCTGCGTCACGGAGAGGAGCTTCTTCAGCTCTCTCTTCTCCTTCCTGTCGAGTCTCAGCTTCATGGGAGACTGGGATTCTCACACGTTCAAGGATACGGAGATCAAATGGATGTGACAGATCCGTTAAAGTAAGTTAGACTAGCTTACTGGACTCGACTTAGTCTGATGGGGATGGTTCCTCAAAAAGAGGGAAAACTAGTTTTTGGATCATGAGTATAATATAGCCCGTAATTGTACCCGCAAGAAACAGTAGGGCATCTCCACTTACCTTACCTAGTGATGTAAGAACCGCCATTAGTCCAGTCAATACCAACATGAATCCGAGCAACGAGTAAGACAAGCGTCTGTTGTGATTACCTACAGCCGTAAGCCGTTTGGCTATGGCGTCAGATTCTTCTTTCTTATACTGAATGTACTTTTCGGCTAATGGGAGAATAGCCTCCACAAGCTCTTTTAGATTCCGAGGATTCCATTCCTCCTTGTCTTTTGAATTGTTGGGGTTAGGATCTGAACCCTTGCTCATCACATACCTTGGGAATTTTGGCTAATTAAGACTTGGTTTACTGGCGTTTTGGATTATAGTTCTCCATTTGTTTGAACCTTCGTATCTGTATCCCCACGTTGTCGGCTGGAGTTTGTCCAATTAGAGCTTCATGCGGTCTAATGTAATTGTGGTAAATCTGATAACCTTTGAGGATTGGAGTGTTTTCGGTTTCTAATTCTCCTATAGCTTTTTCAGGCAGAACAGGCCCGAGGTTATATCTTCTGGATCTATGGTGTTTGTGTGGGAACCGACTTTGGCCTAGACAGAACCACAGTCTTAGAAATCGTTAGAGAAACTTCAATCAAGATGCGAGAAGCCAATAATAAGGTATTCAAACCATATGGAATACACCTGAGTAACAAGAACCTCTCAGAGATAATCGGCAAGATATTGGAAAAAACAGCAGCTGACATCTTGACCAAGAAACTTGGTTACGATGTCAGGAATGCCCAAAGCGACTCAGAACCTGATTTGAATTTTACAAAAATTGGAGAGGCTATTGAAATCAAAGTGACATCAACTGATAGCGCATGGACAGGTGGAGAATTTAGCAAAAGACCCTTAGAGTATCTTTTGGTTTCTTGGGGAGGAGATTTTAACGAGTTTTTTGTTGCTTTTACACACCTTGAGAAAGAGGATTGGCATTCAAATATCTCCAAGAATTTCTACGGCCCGAGCTATCGGGCAAAGGATCTATACAACAGGAAGAACAAAATAATATTCTTAGGAAGTTTGGAAGCCTCGTTAAAAGGCTCTGTTAAACTCAAAAGGGAGAATGTTATCTCACAAAATCATCTAACGGTTTGATTTGGGCTAATCTCTTCTCGCCTATTTTTACATAATCAGGGTTTATGTCTACGCCGATTGAGTTTCTATTTAGTTCCTTCGCTGCTGCGCATGTCGAAAAACTACCCGCAAATGGATCTAGAATCCAATCGCCTTCATTACTGCTTGCCTTGATGAATATCTTTAGCAATGGAACGGGTATTTGACATGGGTGGGGCGTCTTGTCCTTGCTTACGTTTTTCACAAGGTTGAACTGGAACACATCATAAGGAGCTCTCCCCTTGCTACCATTGCTCAATCTCTCAAGTATTCGCTTATCGGTTGGGTTTTTGTATGGTTCTGCGATTGCGTCACGATTGAATTTGGGTCTATTTGTCTTTGTGCAGAATAAAATCGAGTGCTGGCTTCTTGTATAATTGTACTTAGAATGGCCTGTATTGGTAGGATAATGCCATGTCATCCACCTTCTGAAAACCATTCTCTCCCTCAGGAAGGGCAAGATGTAAGCATTATTCTCTGGATAGTTGTATAGGTATAAGCTACCATCTTTCTTTAACAACCGAATACATTCGGTTAGCCACTTCTTGCACCATTCAAGATACTCATCAAATCCCTTTTTGTCTTCATAAACACCACCATAATCCTTCCCTATGTTAAAAGGAGGATCAGTTATTACCAAATCGATCGATTCAGGAGCCATTTTTTTCATGACACCCAGACAATCACCTACGACGAGTTTATGTTCGGTCTTGAGAATCTTGGGTTCCATCAAATCCATACGCGTTTATCTCCTTAACCTGCTTGTCTTTATTGTGTTCTGTATCAATTTTAACCATCTGTGCTTGCCCAACTGTATCTAGGACCTCCCGAGCTTCAGGATGGTTGGGATTGTAGATCGGGAAATTACAGGTAAATTCGAGGCGATTCAGGTGTGTACTGAATCTTGTTGGAAGACTGGTCATTTCCAATCCAATGATCTACTCCTGAACTCACATAGGTAGTTTCATAACAGCCCTATCATGAGGAAGCGGTGCAACATACTCCCACCCCTGCGTAACAAAATCTTCCACCTGGACTATTGGGATTACCTTCTGCCTTGACCCATTGTTCACCATTGCCCCCAAGAACCGCTCTCTCGCCTTCTGGTGCATTTCGTCAGCATTCATGGTATCCAGATCCATCTTCTCAATTTCTTCCTTCTTGAATCCCGCTAGGAGCATGAGCTGTTCCTTGATCGTCCTCTTTACCTTATCCTCGTTAGCGGTCTCACTCCTCGAAGTCTGCAGTAATTCCTGCACTCTTCCATAGGCCTCTCGCATGTCTTCAATAACTTCGTCTGGAAGTTTTTTCTTGTTGGTTGTGTACTGAGCTTCCATGTCCCCCTTGTGGCCCATCCAGAACTGCTGGTATGCGTGGCTTACGAGCCCCTTGCTGTCAGCAAGCATCAAAGCGGTATCGAAATAGCTCCTGAAGACGTAAGGTCTCCAAGGCAATCCAACAGCTCTCATGGATTTTCTGATTTCATCGCCGATCTTTGTTGTTCTGAGGAATGGCGAACGGTCTTCTATTCCCAGGCGTTTGCTCTTTAGAGCTTGTGCTTCAGATGTGGATATAATACCAGACTCGGACGTTAAACGTTCTCCTTCCTTGAGTCTCCGTTCTAGGTGCTGCCTTACAATCTCACTACCCTCCCCACCTAGAAAGGTAAGGTATCTGTGTCTAGCTTTGCTGAGTTCCTCCCTTACAACGACCATTGTTGGCACCTTTGCAAAGCTGATGGCGTCGTCTTTGATCTCGATTTCTGGGAAGTCCTTAATCTTCAGACCGTCAAGACCTAGGTAATTTCCGAGCACCTCTATTCTGGTACCCGAGAAGGCAATCAATGCGATACACGCCCTCGTCCTTAGAGGTGTCTTGTCGTTATACAACACACTCTTCAGTTCATCTTTGGTAGGAGTCCTCTCGTTCTCCAATGTTGGACGCTTATTCGGATTGCTAATTTTGATCTTTCTTTCAAGTCGCTTGTGATTATGTTCTGCCCAGCTCCGAATCGCCTTCAGGTATAGGCTAATGTACCCTGGCGAATACTGTTCTCCCGAAGGTTTTCTTCGAGATTCCATGTCATTGATAAAATCCTGAGTGATATCCTCCATCTTGCTCTTGGGCATCTTGACAAACTGCTTTGGTGTTACTTTGATACGCTCGCAAAATCTCCCCAACGCTCTGAGGTATTCATCAGCTACTATCATACTACCCTTCGCCAAGTTAGTATACCATCGCTTCAAATCAACATCATTCAGAAGGACTCTATACTTCTCCTTGCGATATTGCTTGAAGCTCAAACACGATCTGTACCCTAATCGGTAAAGCCTATTAATATAGATTTATACCGTAATAGGGTGTGGGCCTGGAGAGATTTGAACTCTCGACCTTTCGATATCTGCCTTCATATCAGTCGAACGCTCTAAATGCCCCCTGTGGAGGTCCAAGCTGAGCTACAGGCCCATGTATCGAAGCCTTTTGTATAGACATTATTTAACTCTGAAGATTTCCCCTCTAATTAGGAGGGTTTTTAATCACGTTCTGAAGACGTTGTTTTCGTGCGCATGGTTACCTACAGATTGGTCACCGGCGCAGCAATTTTGTTCCTGACAGCTAAAATCGGTTCAGCTTACGGCCATGTCCGCTATGTCTTGAGCGATGACGAAATAGCGAAAGTGAACAGTGAAAGAGCTACCCCCACGACACTCCTGCAGGGAGACATGCTTGCAGCGGTAATGCTGGCAGGCTTCCTCTTTGTTGTAGCGTTTCAGTTTTTAGGTCTCTTTCTATCGAAGAAGCCTTTGATTAAAACTCTTGAGGGCGGTCTTAGACCTCTGGAAAGTTACGTTCCTCTCATATTACGTCTGATGGTTGGAGGGTTTCTGGTACTCTCTGGCCTGACAGACAAACTCTTCTCGCCTCAGGCCAGTATTTCTTTTAGTGGCTCGATTTCAATAGTTTCGACACTGCAAATAGCGGCGGGAACATTGTTGTTTCTTGGCTTATTGACAAAGATCGGTGCAGTAATTCTTGTTGCTCTTGTAGCATTATCCTTTGCTCAATTAGGAGTCCACGGGTTGGATCAATTTGTGCTTCTTGGAGTCGCTGTAGTCCTATTTTTTGAGGGAGGTTTGAAGCACAGCCTCGATTCGCTGACTATTGCTAAGGTACCAGCGGTAAGAAAAATCGGAACGTATCTAGATGCCTACAAGGTATACAGCATGCCCATGCTCCGCATCACTCTTGGCATTTCATTGATCTGGCTAGGTTTGACGGAAAAACTTCTTGCGCCGGAACTTACCGAGGCTGCTGTGATCAAATACAGTGTGCCGTATTTCCCGGAGTTGAGGCTATTCGTCTTCTTCTTCGGCTTCTTCGAAGTGTTACTTGGAGCGCATTATCTGCTGGGGATATTCAACAGACTGATTTCTCTGATCTATCTGGGACTGCTGGGCTCGGCATTCTTCCTCTTCGGAGAAGGCGTCAACCATCTTCATTTATTTGCAGTGGCCCTTGCCTTCCTGATTAGAGGGGCAGGGCCTTACAGAATGCATATTGCGCTAAGCGGTGCCGAAGTTACTGTTCCAAAGAATATCATGACAGAAAGTTCTGGTTAGAAATTCTTGAGCATATATATGCAAGTGGGAGCCTTACCTGTACATCCAACTTACAGTATTTTAATCTAGGAATCTGTCCTTTTGGGCTCAAGGGCCGGTAGTTCAGTGGTAGAATATCCGCCTTGCACGCGGAAGGCCGAGGGTTCGAATCCCTCCCGGTCCACAATAACCTAATGTGGGCTCTTTATATCGGACGATCTATTAGAAACTATGAGACGTGGGGCTCCTCCTTTCCAAACTATTTGAATTCATCTTCGAAGGCCGCCTACCTCTGTTTAGCGCTGTTCGGTAATTCGGAGAGTCAAGTTTGACAGATTTGGAGGTGTCGCTTGGTTTTTTTTGGCGCGAACGAACTCAAGCCAGTTGGGTTTGGCAAGTAGTATGACCTCACTTACCGAGCCATACAGAAG
>CAZXXP010000043.1:5756-6160 GCA_964644785.1 uncultured Nitrosopumilales archaeon
CGATCTATCTAAATCGTATTTTGGTGTAAAACCAAGTATTTCTTTGGTCTTCGACATATCTGAGGGTGTACTGCGGGAGGTTTTGGCTTCGCTGCTGACCTTTATTTCCACGGTCTTGAAATATTTTTTCAGCAGAGCTACGACATCGTTCAACGAATGTATCTTTCCAGAACCTGCATTGAAAGCTCCAAGCTTAACTTTCGAATGAGCGGCAACAAAATGCTCTTCTGCAAGATCTTTATAGTGAGCCCATTCTGCCAGTTGCTCTTCTACATCCAGACCCTTTTGCATTACACACGATCTCACCATGTCGCTCACCACTACTCCTCTTCCCATATCCCCTGGCCAGTAGCCGTACACATGGGCTATTCTGAGAGGCATGAAACCGAAACTGTACGTTTTTG
>CAZXXP010000043.1:6170-13458 GCA_964644785.1 uncultured Nitrosopumilales archaeon
TCCAAGATATTCACAGTTGACTTTGGCGGTAGCATAAACATCTTCATGATGCATAGGCACAAGTACTTCGTCCTCCTTCATCGTCGGGCCTCTGGCCTGCTTGCCCTTCTTTGTTGCTAGATAAACCGAGCCTGTACTGCTAAATACGACTCTATCGAGATCAGCTTTCCTTGCAGCCTCAAGGACGTTAAGAGTGCCCTGTATGTGAACCCTGACGCAGTGTTTAGGATCTTTTCGTGTCTGAGTAGCCCTCGGACCTGCGGTATGTATTACCCTGTCGGCACCACTTTCCCTTACCGCGGTGTCTAAGGAATCTGCATCCAGAATGTCTCCCTTGAATATCTTGACCTTGCTAATATCGACAATCTGCCTGACAGCATCAATTTGGCGCGCAGTACCATAAAGAGAGCAGGGAACGCCCTGTGAAACAAGATGACGGGCTATGTAAGAGGCTAGACCTCCAGTACCCGTCACTAGGGCGCCCATATGAAATCTTGTGATGGCTTACGGAGAAATGACCCTCTGGGCCATCCTTGCCTTTACCAATTCCCAGTCCTTCAGGAACCTTTCAAGACCTATGTCGGTCAATGGATGCTTGAAGAGCATGTCAAAGACCTTCGGAGGCATCGTGGAAATCTGAGCTCCTGCCTGTGCAGCTTCTACAACGTGCACAGGGTGTCTAATGCTCGCGACGAGTACCTGCGTTTTCTTAAGATACTCGTAAGGTTTCGGTGTGTCATGTCCTCCATTAAGCATGCTAATGATTGTTCTTATGAGGTCCATTCCATCATAGCTGATGTCATCGAGTCTTCCAATGAAAGGACTGATTATCGTTGCTCCGGCCTTCGCAGCAAGAAAAGCCTGGGTGGGCGAGAATATGAGTGTAACGTTGCACGGAATTCCTGAATCTTCGAGTATCTTTACTGCCTTCAGACCCTCCCTCGTGCAAGCAACCTTGACGGTTGCGTTCTTGCCATACTTTGTAATCTCATGTCCCTGCCTGATGATTTCTTCAGTATTGTTTGAAGTAGTTTCTACGCTAACTGAACCTCTTACCATCTTGCAGAGCGTCGAGTAGATAACTTCCGGGTCCTCTTTCTCTTGAGAAACTAGAGTTGGGTTTGTTGTTACGCCATCCAGAAGACCCATATCGTTTGCTTCCTTAACCTGGCCTATGTTCGCGGAATCTAGGAATATCTTCATCCATTCACACCTTTCTTTGGTTAACCTTTTCTTGTGCTGAATCTTATTTAAGTCTAGCTAACTCCATACAGTTAGTATTAGAGCTAAGTATATCCATTTGATCTAACAGAACTCTAATGTTGAGCAAAACATTACGGGAATTCCTAGAGACGATGCTTAACATAAGTTCCGAAGGAACTTACAAGTGGGGCCTGCTTTCATATTTTAGAACTCTTGATGTAAAACCAGAAGATTACTTCAAGGAAAAACGTAACTGCGAAACTGAAGTAGAAACCTACTTCATAAAATTCTCAGAAAATGGAAGACCTCCATTAACCATCAGAACCTATCTGACAGCAATAAGGAACTTTTTGATAGGGAATGACATTGAACTCTCTAAAAGATTTTGGAAGAAGCTGGGCGGGAGGATAAAGGGTAGGAAAGCCGGAACACTGGATGAAGTTCCAGACGCAGCTATCCTGAGAAAGATACTAGCCTAAATGGATGTACGGGGCAGAGCTCTTTACCTCACTTTAGCGTCTTCAGGGATGCGAATAGGTGAAACACTAAAGGTGAAGGTCGCTGACTTGGAGATGGACAAAGAACCTGTTAGGATTATGGTCCGTGGTGAGCACACTAAGAACGGCGACTCCAGAATTGCTTTTGTTTCAACAGAAGCAAAAGAAGCACTTGCAGAATGGTTGAGACGAAGAGAGCACTGGCTTGAATAAGCTGCGAACAAAGGCAAGTGCTTAGGAGTAACGAAACAGGCAGATTCGTGATAGGTTATTTCCATTTACGGAGACCATAGCTGTACAAGTATGGAACCATGGCCTTGAAAAAGCTGGGCTAACAAAGTTTGACCCTTCAACAAAAAGAAGGGCATTACATCCACACTCATTAAGAAAATGGTTTAGAACAAGGCTAGGAAGGGTTAATGTCGATTTCACTGAAACGCTGATGGGTCATGCAGGTTATTTGACAGATGCCTATAGAAGATATGGTGTTGATGAAGTAGCGAAATGGTACATGGAGAATCAACAGATGTTGCATGTTTTCACCGATGCTTCCGAGCTGCAAAGACTTAAGCTGGATGTTGACAAGCGTATTGACAATTAACATAAGCTGATAAGGCCTACTGAATGAAAAGATGGGCATTAGGCTCAATTGAATGATCCAAGCGTGCGGATTAATCGTTACGAGGGATTTACCAAGAAGTTCATGGAGCTAACACCTGATGAACTATATGAGGTAGGCAACCTAATGCATGAGAAGCAGATGCAGAATTGGGCAAAAGAAAATCAACAAGACATCAAGCGGTTAGGAAGGATGCAATCTGAAATGAAAACTGCAGGCTAAGTTTTCAAAGCAGTCGATAACATAAGGAGTAAGAATAACTTGCAAGGCCAAAGCAATTATCTTCATAAACAGGCGGGACCGGCAATAGGCAACCTGGCGGTAAAGAAAATGGATATTGCATCAGAGCAACAGCCTAGAAAGATAAGAAAAAACAGGTATATACCTAACTTTGCTGCCGCCAAGTTCAGACCAACAAACGATTGGACCGCGCAAGAGGCCCTAGCGGAATTTAGAAAAGCAACATTCCCCAAGATTGAGAAAGGCAGCTACAGAATAGATGACGTATTCTATGAAGATTGCATTAAGGGAATGAAGAAACTTCCGAGTAAATCTATTGACGTTATCATTGCAGATCCTCCTTTTGGTTTAAATTTCACTGGTAAGGAGTCGATCTATAACCGAGATGCAAGGTTTGTCAAAAGTGGTTATCAGGAAGTGGACACCAATTATGAACAATTCTCCAGAGATTGGATTGGCGAATTGCCTAGAATAATGAAGGAGACAGGATCTGCTTGGATAGTTAGCGGATGGACCAATCTTGGCGACGTACTTACTGCGGCTAAGGAAAGTGGCCTCACACTGATCAACCATATAATATGGAAGTATCAATTTGGGGTTTTCACCAGAAGGAAATTTGTTACTAGTCATTATCATATTTTGTTCCTTGCGAAGAGCGAAAAGTACTACTTCAACAAAGTGATGCACTATCCGTTAGATGTGTGGGAGATTAACCGCACTTATAGAAGAGGTGAGGCCAAGAACGGCACCAAGCTACCTGAAAATTTGATTCTACGATGTATCGACTTTAGTAGTAAACCTGGTCAGCTTATTCTTGATCCATTCATGGGGAACGGAACCACTGCAACTGCGGCAAAAGGAACTTTCCGTCATTATCTGGGTTTTGAAGCTAACAAAGCCATGAAAGATGTCATACATGCAAACCTAAAGTCAACCAAGGTCGGCCAATTCTACAGTCCTTATGCCCACAGAGACGATGAGTTGGTAAAACGCGCCAAGTTCAAATACGGAACTAGTATTCAGGAAAGAAGCTCAATGGCAAGGTTAGACCAATTTTGATGGTAGTATTTTAGCCTCAGCGGGTAGTCGATCTACATTAAGCATGTATTTGGATCGCCTCGCTGATCCATTCGCGTTACGCATGCCCTCCTGAAAGAGATCAAGCCATCCCTGATCTCTACCCTTGGCAACCTTACTCGAATTCAGCCAGATAATCTCTATCGACCTTAATAGAAAACCAATTTTTCTTCTTCTTGACGAAGCACCCCTCTTTACTCGGTCCTTTTCATAATCACTGCGACCTCCCTTTAGTTGGTCGTGCCAAGCTTTGAATGTTCCTCTAAGATCATCATACTCAGCAAGTCCATGTGCCATGACTAAACCTATGCCTCCGTAAGCCTCTATGCACAGATCTACGGCCCCTTTGTCATTAATTATTGCCCATGGGTGACTTGAAGCATTCCGAATATGGGTTTTGAAGTCCCATACGTTTTTCCCAAAATAATCAAAACTGGTTGAGCCATATTTTGGCCCCGTATCTCCTCCAAGATTTCTTATTATGATCTCTTTAGCTTTGAATTCGAAGTACCAACCAACCCATTCCATTTGTCTCCATTGATAGTCAGCCTGTTGCAACTCTAAAATTGCCTGCCTCCCTACCCATCTTTTAGGCATCAGATCGTTGAGTAAACCTATAATTTGCTGAGCTTCAAGAAATGGGTCTGCGGAATTCATCTAGAGTGTCATACTGAGCTGTTTTACATATTTGCTTTACGAATAACAGTGTTCAAAAGTGACAGCAATTCCTTCTTAATCGAGGCGTTCCCCCGAGAGAAGTGGCACTAGCCGAATTACTTCTTGCGGCCATTCTTCATGGCAACTGCCGCATCGACTATGTGATTGTATGATAGTCCATAGTGGTCGAAGAGCTCTCTTGGAGTTCCTGAAAGTGCGAAGATGTCCCTCAGCCCGATCCGGTGCACTAGAACTGGGTAATTCTCGGAGAGGAATTCTGATACTGCTCCACCTAATCCTCCGATTATCGAATGGTCTTCACATGTAAGAACGTGGCCAGTTTCCTTTGCAACCTTCAGAATAGTTTCATGGTCAAGAGGTTTTACCATAGCGCTGTCAACGACTTTGGCCTTTATCCCTCTCTTCGCCAGCTCCGCAGCCGCAGCTAGCGCTTCATAGACTTCTGCACCACAGGCAATTATGGCCAGATCACTTCCATCAGTTAGTACGTTTGCCTTACCCAAAACATAGTCAGATTCCTTTCCGTATAGCACAGGAAGGTCTTGCCTAGTAAGCCTGATGAAAACAGGACCATGGTATTTTGCAGCCCAGTCAATATACATCTTCGTTGTTGTGTAATCTGATGGCACGATGACGGTGAAGTTCTGGATGCTTCTCATCAATGCTATGTCATTTATTGCGTGCGCAGATGCGCCGTCTTCACCGACGCCTACCCCCGCATGAGTGACTACGAGCTTTACGTTGGCCTTTGGATAGGCAAGGGTATATCTCAACTGGTCAAAGCAGCGTGTTACGAATACAGCAAATGTGCTCGCAAACGGCGTCATACCCGCAAACGCCATCCCTGTTGCCGTGCCTATCATGTCCTGCTCCGCAATGCCTATCTCGAAAAACCTCTGTGGGAACTCCTTTGCGAACTTTAACATCCGAGTAGAGTCCATAAGGTCTCCGTCAAGGCAGACTATCTTTGGATCTTCCTTCCCTAGCTTAACTAGGGTTTCCCCATATCCGTCTCTCAAAGCCTTGATTGGAAGACTAGAGAGTTTGCTGAGGTCTATCATGCTCCCAGCTCCTTTAGAGCCTGCACAGCCTGCTCCTTTGTAGGAGCCTTGCCATGGAAACCTGGCACATTCTCCATGAAGCTGACTCCCTTCCCTTTGATGGTCTTTGCAATTATGATCGCGGGCTTTCCTTTGATCGTTTCAGCTTCGTCAAGCGCCTTAACCACCTGAGCTACATCGTGTCCGTTTATCTCGATGACATGGTATCCAAACGCTCTGAATTTATCGGCAATTGGTTCCATCGACTTTAGCTCCTCTGTCGGGCCGTTCTGCTGTAGGCCATTCCTGTCAACTATTGCAGTAACATTATCAATTTTGTAGTAGGATGCCGTTGATGCTGCTTCCCATACTTGACCTTCTTCAAGTTCCCCGTCTCCGAGAACTACATACGTCCTCCATTTCTTACCCTGCATCCTTGCAGCCAGGCCCATACCGTTGGCAAGTGATAGTCCCTGACCTAGAGAACCAGTAGAAACTTCGATAAATGGCGCTGTTACACTGTCTGAGTGCCCTTGGAGTCTGCTACCAAATTTCCTGAGCGTCATTAATTCTTCCAGGGGAAAGTAGCCTGCCTCGGCAAGCGTTGCGTATAGTGATGGAACGCCGTGTCCCTTTGACAGAACAAACCTATCTCTGTTTTCCCACTTTGGATTCTTGGGATCGTGGCGCATTTTGTAAAAGAACAACCCCACAAGGATTTCAACTGAGGAGAGCGAGCCTCCTGGATGTCCTGATCCTGCCTCGGCAAGCATCTTTATTATGTCGATGCGTATCTTCTTGCACATCGACTTTAGCTGCTCAATCTTTGCCTGATCGACTGTTACTTGCATGTTTCTCTGCTCCTATATGGATTGGCCAAGAGCTCTTTATGGTTTTGCATTTAATTGCAAATCTACGACACATTTTGTGTTCATTTAAATAAGTAATGAATAGCAACCTTATATGAATCATTAGCACTTTTGTTAGTTAATTGCGACGTAAAACCACTATAATACATATCTATCATGCTCTAATAAGTATTACATAGACTAATTGGTAGGGGTATAATCAATAAGTTCCGAACTCTTAAGTAAGATCGAGCTTCTAAATCCTCTCAAAGGGTTATTAAGAGTGGAAACTCTAAAAATTGCGAAGGAACCGAAGCAGGAATTCTCTATGATGAACGTCGACGAAGCGTTTACGACGCTGCGGGAGATGCGCGTACATGGGGCAGGCAGAATTGCAAGACTTGCTGCGCAGGCACTAAAGGATTATGCGAAAGACGCAAAAGCACGTAATTCGAAGGAATATTGGAACCTTGTCCTGAAGGCAGGAGAGAAACTAAAGTCTGCAAGGCCTACCGCCGTTTCACTTCCAAACGGCATCAATTTCGTATTATATGGAGGGAGGACTTCATTCGAGTCTGGAGCCTCCGTTGATGATATCAGGCAGGCAACGGTAAACGCTGCAAACGAATTCATGACTTCTAGCGTTGACGCTGTCAGGCAGATAGCAGAAATTGGAGCTAGACGAATAAAGAACGGCGACACCATAATAACACATTGTAATAGCGAAGCTGCAATCGGCGTAATCAAAAAGGCCCATGACATGGGTAAGGGCATTAAAGTCTACTGCGACGAAACAAGGCCCAAATTCCAAGGTCACAAGACTGCTGCCACGCTGGCAGCTTACGGCATTGACACTACTCTGATAGTGGATTCTGCATGCAGGTACTTCATGGACAAAGCAGAAAGGGTCATTGTGGGATGCGATGCTATAGCTGTTAATGGTGCATTGGTCAACAAGGTCGGAACTTCGCAGGTTGCTGTCATTGCAAATGAAGCGAGGGTGAATTTCATGGTCGCTGCCGAAACGTACAAAATAGACTTCAAGACCATGGATGGCGAACTACACGATATCGAGGAGAGAGAGCC
>CAZXXP010000044.1:0-7012 GCA_964644785.1 uncultured Nitrosopumilales archaeon
CTGGAGGGATAGCGCTGAGGTACGGCTATCAGATGGTCGCAAGTGGTCTCCGTGATTTTGTACTCGTTGCTGGTGTCGAAAAGATGACCTCGGCAGCAACATCAAAGGCTATAGAAAGCCTCGCGGCGGCTGAAGACAGAGAAATTGAAGGAAGAACGGGTCTGACATTCCCGGGCTTCTTTGCATTGGTGATGAACCGCTATTCACAGAAATTCGGAACTACAGCAGAGCAGATAGCGCAAGTTTCGGTCAAAAATAGGCGATATGGGGTACGCAATCCAAAGGCGCAGTTCAGGAAGGAAGTTACACTTGAGGAAGTTATGAATTCACGCCTTATAGCAGACCCGATTAGGTTGCTAGATTGCTGTGCAATTAGCGATGGCGCAGGTGCAGCAGTCCTGTGTCCTACTGAAATGGCGCGCAAGTTTACCGATACACCAATCGAGATTGCCGGGATGGCACAGGTGAGCGGAAGAGGTGCAGCTTTTGAGTATGAGGATCTGACGGGTTTTGAATGCACTAAATTGGCTGCAGAAGAGGCCATGCGTGAAGCCAAGGTTTTCCTAAGAGACATCGACGTTCTTGAATTACACGACTGTTTTACAATTGCTGAAATCGTTGCAAGCGAAGATTTGGGGTTTTTCAAAAAAGGCACTGGAGCAAATGCTCTCGAAGAAGGAGAAACTGAGATCGGAGGAAAGATTCCGATAAACCCTAGCGGGGGCCTGCTGTCAAAAGGGCACCCGATAGGTGCTACAGGTCTGGGCCAAGTCTATGAGATGGTTGAGCAGCTGAGAGGGGAGGCAGCGAACCAAGTTTCGGACGCTAAGATAGGAATGACCCACAATTTTGGGGCGACAGGGACAGTATGCGTGGTGAGCGTACTCAAAAGGTAGTAGCGCATAGGTGCAGTGACTGCTCTTCAACGACGTTGTCTTACAGAGCAATATGTCAGAACTGCTTTTCAAAAAAGATTGAGAACGTTGAACTAGACGGAAGAGGAAGGATATTCGCATACACAATAATTAGGGTCGCTCCCGAGCAGTTCAAGGGGCAGGAGCCTTACGCTATTGGAATCGTAAGGCTGGATTCTGGTCAGCTAGTTAGCGGGAGGCTCGTCGCAAAAAATCTGGCGAAAATAGAAAACGGAATGAAAGTTGTTCTCGAAAAAACGGACGATGTGGGTCTTTGGTTCAGGGCTTAGTTTACGGTTACGGGATGAAACCTGATCGTTTTTGAAGAGTTACTCAGGGAGCCCACTATAGCAATCTTGTAGCCGCAGTTAAGGCAATTGTTCTTTTTGTCCATCTTCCAGTCTAGTATGTCGTAGCCGTAGCGTTGCACGACTACCCGCTTGCAACCTGGGCAGTAGGTATGCTCAAGCGGATGCCCTGGTACATTTCCAACATATGCATAGTTCAATCCTGCTTCTTTTGCTATCTGATGATGCTTGACAAGAGTCTCTATCGGTGTCAAAGGAAATTCCATCATCTTGTAGTCAGGGTGAAAGCGCAGGAAGTGTATTGGTATGTCAGGGCCAAGGTTGTCATAGACCCACTTTGAAAGATATCTTGCAGAGTCGAGAGAATCGCCCACTCCGGGCACTATCAGGTCAGTGATTTCGATATGAATCTTGGTTTTGTTCTTCAGTTCAAGAAGGTTCTGGAAGATGGGGCCTGCATCAGGTATCCCTATGAACTTTCTTACGAATTCTCTTTCACCGCTACCTTTGAAATCTACAGTTATGCAATCGAGAAATTTGTCCATCATGGAGATTGAAGGAGATGTCATGAAACCGTTCGAAACAAAGATGTTGATCAGTCCTTGTTTCCTTGCAACTACTCCGATATCATGCGCATATTCAATGAATATGGTTGGCTCGTTATAGGTATATGCTATGCCATCGGCCTGATACTTTTTGGCCATTGCAACAACCTGATATGGCGTCGCATCAGTGCCTTCTACCTTCCTTCGCTGGCTTATGTCGTAATTTTGGCAATAACGGCAAAGCCAGTTACAACCTGTCGTTGCTATGGAAAATATCTTAGAGCCGGGCATGTATTGTGTTACAGGCTTCTTCTCAATAGGATCTACATGTCCAGCAATTATTTTACCATAAACAAGAAGCTGCAGCTTACCTCCAATATTCTGCCTTATCCCGCACAGGCCAATTTTTCCATCAGGAATATTGCAAAACCTGGCGCAGGCAGTGCACAGAGTCCTGCTGTCGGGCAAATTCTCATACAGGATTGCTTCTTTCATTAAATGTACAGAAGTAGGTTAGGGGATTCGTATAAACCATGTTATGCTGTAGAATGAATATAGCAAAGGCAGGATATTATTTCCTTGAATGAAGGTATCAAAGGCAGCCCTTACAGCGATCCTGCTAGTTTTGGCGATTGGTTCAGCAACTTTTCTCCTAACTCAAGAACCCTCAAAGCAGAAGAAAGAGCAGAAAGAGATAGTGCCCAATCCTCAACCTAATCTATCCCCAAAACCATCTGAACTACAAGATAACCAAGAACCCTTGCAAAAGATGGCTGTTCAAGTAGCATTTCCAAACCTGTCATACGAGAGAATGGTCTATCTAACCAATGCCGCCGACGGAAGTAATCGCCTGTTCATTCTCCTTCAAAAAGGAGTGATATTGGTCTTTCCCAATAAAGAAGACGTGAAATCTGCAGAAGTGTTCCTCGATATAGTTGATAGAGTCAACTCAGCAGGCAACGAGGAAGGGCTTCTGGGTCTGGCCTTTGATCCTAACTTCAAGAGCAATGGGTACTTTTACGTGTATTATACAGCAAACCCGCCAAGACGCTCTGTAATTTCACGATTCTCTGTTAGTGTTAGCGATCTAAACAAAGCTGACAAAACTAGCGAACTGGTATTATTGGAAATCTCCCAACCGTATTCATATCACAATGGAGGGCAGATAACTTTTGGTCCAGAAGGTTATTTGTACATAGGGCTTGGCGATGGAGGTTCGGGTGGTGACCCGCACGGCAATGGGCAGAGCAGAGCAACTCTTCTTGGCAAGATTCTGCGGATAGATGTCAGCAAATCATCGCAAAACGAGCGGTATAGAATTCCACCAGACAACCCTTTTGTTTCTGCTCCAAATGTGAAAGGGGAAATCTGGGCCTATGGGTTGAGGAATCCATGGAGGTTCTCTTTTGATAGGTCTACAGGACTCCTGTGGGCTGCCGATGTGGGGCAGGGTAATTACGAAGAAGTTGATGTCGTAGAGAAGGGCGGGAACTACGGCTGGAACAGGATGGAAGGTGTGCACTGCTACCCTCCAACAACAACAAATTGTAGCAAGGAGGGACTAAGACTGCCTTTAGTCGAATACAATCACGATGAAGGTTGTTCCGTAACGGGAGGCTATGTTTACAGAGGAAGTAGGTTGAAGATGCTCTATGGAGCGTATGTTTACGGCGATTATTGTAGCGGCAGAATATGGGCTCTACGGTATAATGGTTCTACCGTTACAGAGAATTTGCAACTTGTCGATTCGGATTTGGAGATTTCATCGTTCGGAGAAGACGAATCTGGAGGACTCTACATCTTGTCTTTCGACGGGAAGATCTATAGCCTCAAAACCCCTTGATTGCAGTCAGCTTACCCGATTCCATAAATTGCGTATATGCCTACAAAAGCAACTGCAAGAGTGAGCACAAGGCCCACGAGAACCAGCATTTTTTCTGGCCTCTGCTCCTTCTCTTTTATTTCGGCATAGTCTGATTTGTACTTCCTTATAGAAATGAGATTCACCATGCTACCTACAATAATCGTTACCGCTCCCAGGGCGGCGTTAGGCCTAATTGGAGCCTGGACAGCTACCGGCTCCGCTCCAGGATCACCAGCGTTGGGTATGAACACCTGTACTTGACTAGCTGTAGCACTGAATATTGTAGCGAATACTCCTATAGATATTATCGCTAATCCTACGATAAGCCTTAGAAAGTACCTTCTTTCGACAGTCCTGTACTGGTCTGTAGGTCCGCGATACTTCATCATAGCTATCTTGACCTGAAGAGATCCTATCGCAGTACCTATTAAGCATTAAAAAGGAACTGCAAAAGGGTTAACAATGCTATATTACTCCTTACAACAAATGACTAGTCTTAGTTTTGTCCAGTTCAAACCAATTTTTGGAGATGTGCAGGCTAACCTTGACCAAATTAAGAAACTCATGCCAAGAGCCAAGCAGGGAATAATTGTTCTACCCGAGCTTTTCAACACGGGTTATGCTTTTACCAGCAAGGAAGAAGCCGCTAGGTTTGCTGAAGAGGTTCCAGAGGGTGAAACTTGCGTTATGCTGACGGGTTTATCAAAAGAAACGGGTAGCACGATCGTTGCTGGCTTTGCAGAGAAATCTGCCTCGAAGATATACAACAGTGCTATGGTAGTATCACGTGGAAAGTTTTTGGGCGTGTACAGAAAAGCCCATTTATTCTATAAAGAGAGACTATGGTTCGCGCCAGGTAAAACGGGCTTCCCAATATTCAATACAAGAGATGGAAACGTTGGAGTTATGATATGTTTTGACTGGATCTACCCAGAAGCTGCCAGAGTCCTTGCACTCAACGGGGCAGATGTCATAGCACACCCATCAAACCTTGTCCTTCCTGGTCTTGCACAAAGAGGAATGCGCATGAGGTCACTTGAGAATTGCGTCTTCACGATTACCGCGAACAGGGTAGGGATTGAAAAAAGAGGAGAAGACAGGTTCAGGTTCACAGGCCGTAGCCAGATAGTAAGCCCGAAGATGAAGGTCCTCGCAATGGCAAATGCAACGGAAACTACTGTAAAATCTGTTGAAGTAGATCTTTTGCAGGCGCAAAACAAAATGATAACTAAACTGAATAACCTGATGGAAGGAAGGCGTATAGATTTGTACACATCACTTACGAAGCCGATTTGACTATAGTCGCAGGGATTAACTTCCCGTTATTTTTTATGTCAGGAGGAGAGTCGTTTCCATTCATATGAAAGACCCTTCTTTCCAGACCCTTTCTTCCCTTGAACTGCCAGAGTTCACCCATGGCACCAAACGCTTGAGCCCACTGCACAAACACTATCCTTTCTTCTCTGCCAATCCTCCCCTTGCCACTTTTCACCTGAATAACTAAGATTTCGCCATCTTTAGCTGCAAAAACATCTATAGGGCCGTGCGACATAGCGCTTCTGCTGCATACCCAACCTTCGCTCCTGAGTATGTTCATGACTTTGTACTCTTTAGCTCAACCCCTGTAGTAGTTTGTAGTCACTCGCGCCCTCCATCCATGTTGTAGAAGAGGCAATTAAGCTTAATTCAAGAAACCGGGCATCTTCCTATGATTCTAAAGATACGCTGATAAACTGTGAAGAAGCCAGGCCACAAGAATGAGTTTTGCGAAACCCGCATATCTCCAGACCATGCTTGAACTTTTGCTGCTGGGGGCAAATGACAAACCTGTAAATCTTTCGACCATAGACCTTGCAAAGAGGATCGGTAAATCTCAGCAGGCAGCATCAAAGCATTTGCTGGAGCTCGAGCAGAGCGGCTACATTGAAAGGACGAAAATTGGCAAACACACACTTGTGAAGCTCACCAAAGCAGGCAACGATGTCTTATTGCAGATTCACCTTCAATTGAAGACGGCGTTGGAGGGAAAAGCGCAGAAATCTGAGGTCAATGGTACTGTCTTTACAGGCCTTGGAGAGGGCGCATACTATATTTCGCAGAAAGGCTACAGGAAGCAATTTGTCAGAAAACTAGGCTTTGACCCCTATCCCGGTACTCTAAACCTTCGCTTAATGTCTGCCCTGGACAGAATGGTTAGAGATACTTTAGAGAAACTGCCTGGGATACAAATCGAGGGGTTTGAAGATGGTCATCGAACCTATGGAGGGGCAAAATGTTTCATTGCTAAACTCAACAACTCTGTTGATGGTGCAGTTCTTGTACTAGAAAGAACCAGCCACGACAATTCTGTTTTAGAAGTTATTTCTCCAGCAAGGCTCAGAGACAGATTAGGTTTGAAAGATGGTGACAATGTTAAGGTCAGCATAGATGCTGTGATGGAGCCTTGAAAAAAAAGCCTAAAAGTCCTGCATAATGTTGGGCTCTTTGATTATGTTGGAGCTTTTCACCGTCGGAATTGGAGAAGAGAGCCTTACAACTTCGACACTCACGCCCCGCTTTGCTGATTCTTCGACGAGAAATTTCTCGCTATGCTTTTGATCGTAACCTAGTGCTATTATGTTCGGCTTTACCATTATCACTGTTTCAAATATGTTTGTTCGGCTTCCCAGAATAGCCAAATCAACGCACTTTAGGGCTTGAACTAGTTCTCTCCTCAGCCTTTCATCGTTCACGGGTTCGTGTCCTTTGTTCTTTATGACGGTGTTGTTCCGTGCGACGGAAACTACTAGAACATCGCCGAGTTTCTTCGATTCGGTAAGTGTATGCACATGGCCTGGATGTATTATGTCAAAGACTCCTCCAGCAAAGACCACCTTAATTTTTTTCCGACCCTTGTCGGTGATGTAGTAGCCTTTTGACGCGCCTTCTAGAAAACCTTGTTTCGCTAGAGCCCTGCACTCTGTAATCAGAAAGTTCCTGTTTGCAGGCACTCTCTCTGAAATACTACTAATGGTACTGGGATTGTCCAGCAAGTTATCGCAACATACAGCCGCTAAGAGTCTCTTGGAGAAAGAACCCGCCATCCTGTTCGCATTGTTTTCTGATTCTTGAGTTATAGGTCTTGCGAAGTCAGGCTCCGCTAACTTTTCGCCTTCTCAATGCTTGATGAATATTCACGAGTCACTAACCTACAGAACCTACCATAATGCTCGTCCTGACAGGCTCAGTCTATGCAGAGCGCGAGCCTCATGCGCCAGTCAGACGAAGACAGAGATTCGACAACCCACTCTAGTGCTTCGCCCTAGTCAAAGGAGAAATAGCCTTCAGCAATTTCAGGCAGGGTTCCCTTAAGTCCTTGCCAACTATTGCGTCAATTCCGTA
>CAZXXP010000044.1:7022-13187 GCA_964644785.1 uncultured Nitrosopumilales archaeon
GCACCCCTCAAAACAACTTCCGAGGACGATATGGACATGAGGAAGGCCTTGGTAGGCCTTATGTCAATCATTCTTGCGTAGATCGAAAGCATTGACTGGGGCTCCGCAGTTTCTGGGCCGACTCTTATGTCGGCAACAAGAAATTGCTGCGGCTGCCTGATATTTTTGATCATAATGTCGAATTTGTGAGATACACCGCTCAAACCTTGAATCCTGCTCGGACTCTCGAGCCCAAGACCATGCAGGTTAAGCTCTTTCTGAATATTAGTTAGTGACTCTTTGATCTGAATAGACATACGCAGGGTTTCCATCAGAGGCTGAACATCTATTCCTTCACTCCACAATTCGTCGGCCAGCTGCAGGATTGGATAGACATATGCTTTGATGTTGGACCACATGAATACGCCCGAGGCTTTCTCAGTGGTTGAGGGAGCAGGCAAGACTTCTTTTCTGTCTGAGATGAGCATCTGCAATGCAAGCATCGTGTTAGAGTGCTTGATCTCTGCAATAGACCGCAGCCTCTTAACGGTTTCAATGTTCTCTGACACTATGGACGTTATGAGCCTGACCGTTACACCGCTTGCAGATAGTCCTTACAGAATCTCCCACGAATTTTGGGGAAGGAGTTTTGGATTTGGTAAGTTTACGACTAAAGTAACGTCATTTTTCGCGGAGGATAGAATTCTAGTGAACATCTCTCCATATTCTTCTACAGAGCGGACTACCCTCAATTCCTAAAGCGTGACCCCGCTTACCATAGACTGAATCTTTGTTTGAGCATCAAGCACACCCTCCCACGAGGCTTGAAAGAATACCTTTACAACTCTCACAAACTCAGTCGAGTCAATAGATAGTGCGATGTCCAGGCTGTCATCGAGTTTCATCGAATGTTTGGATGTAACTGAGATTAGAATCTCGCTGTTGTCCACTGTCTATAAAGAAGCCAGCCCTGACATGTCCATGTGCTTCAACTTGGAGATCTCATCGTACTCCTTCGCTAACTCTAAGGCAGATTTGTCTATTTGTGTAAGAATCCTGATCGGCTTGCCTGCCCTGCTGGCTTCGGAAAGAACTTCATAGGCCCCAGAATCCAGCATCCTCCCAAGATCGTTCCGAGTCGGAAGCAGAAGAACCCCCTGTTTAGCAAGGTTTACCATCCTTGAAAGCTACGAATGTATCTTAAGACTGCCTTGGTGTATCTTGAACTTAGGACCAGAAAGCGGCTCCGCTAAAGTTGGAATCTTGGTCCACGCTTGGACGAGTTCTTCTATGCTAGCCTCCATTTTCGAGACCTTTTCCCTGAATTCAACAATTAGCAAATCTATAGCCTTCTCCAGAGACAACGCAGTAAATTTCATAGGCTTGCTGAGCGAGGATTTAACAACTCCTACCCTCCTAAGCCTATCAAGAACCCTGTATGTCTTGACCCCATCGAGCTTCAATAACGACGCTAGCGTGCTTGCCTAGCTCTGCCCCAACTTGTTCAACGCTCTGTATGCGCTAGCCTCCGCGTTGTCGAACCCGTAATCGGTAAGCTGTCTTACGATGGCATCCTCCGCCGTTAACCAATGTACGAACATGAAGGAATTAAAAAATGTCCGTTCAAAATGAACAACTAGATGTTCACTAATTTAGTACACATTGCGACAGATATCCTCCTAGCATTCTATGCATGCAGGTGTGACAGATGCGAAAAGTGGATTCCGTCGTGCTTCTAAAGATGCATCTCTTACCTGCATTCAGAAATGGCTCCTTATTTGACGTGCCACGGAACGAAGACCCTTGAGAAATCATATAAGGGACACAAGAATAAGATCAGCCATGACCGAGAATCATTATGCATTTGCGGCGCCTATCATTCCAGGGAAGTTGGAGGCCTGGAAGAAAACAGTGAATGAAATAAAGGGAGCGAGGAAGAAGGAGTATCAGGCATCCCGAAAGAGGATGGGAGTAAAGCACGAGCGTGTTTGGCTCCAACACACACCTCAAGGAGACTTCGTAGTAGTGTCTATTGAAGCGAAGGATGCTCCCAGATTGCTTGAGAAATTTGCTGCTTCGAAGGAACCGTTCGATAAATGGTTTCTCGCACAGATAGCTGAAGTCCATGGAATCCAGCTACCTGGCGGCATACCTCCTACGAACGAGTTGTCCCTGGATATCCTGTGACCATCGGCCTAGGCGGCCCAAGTACGGAGCTGACTGAGTTCGTTCGGGACTTTCCCAGCCCCTAGCTGAGCCGTAGCAGCCGGAGAATATTACGGGCCTGGTGGAAGCCGACATAGTTTTGGTTCTGAATTAGGATTCCACCAGAACAAGGCAAAAAGTGCTGAATATCAGGTTCTGTTGGGTTCCTGGCCCGTGTTGTGTATCCATCATGCATCGAGGAGCCGAAGAGTTAGCGGAGCCCAAAAGGAATAAATTAATTAAGATGGGGCTTATAGTTTGAAACAACAGGTGCATAACGAGTGAAAGGTGGTCTATTTTACTTTGGTCAGGAGCACAAGCTCCCCAACTGACCCAGAGCAGACTATTAGCGAACAACTATCTCATCTTGGTTCCGCAAGAAAAAACTCACTCAGTATTCAGTTTTTACGGTGAACAAAAATGACAGACATACTTGTGATAAAGCTCGGAGGCTCGGTGCTCCGCGACGCCCCTTCGATAAAGAAAGCCGCTTCAATGATCAAAGGGGTTGTGCAACAGGGCCACCGCCCCGTAATAGTAGTCTCTGCACTCAAGGGCATAACAGATTCGTTGATCGATACGGTGAAGAAGACGAACCCCAACGTTTCGCCTCAAGAAATGGACGAAGTGCTTTCGATGGGCGAGAGGACGAGTGCACGCATCTTTGCAGTTGCACTCTCTGCAGAAGGGCTGAAGCCTGCTGTAATAGATCCTGCCGCAGAATCCTGGCCAATAATAACCGATGACAGTTTCGCCGATGCTAACCCATTGATGGACGAAACGAGAAAGAGAGCTCAGGAAAGACTGCTACCTTTGATTCACGATGGGTTAGTTCCTATTGTATGTGGCTTCGTAGGAAGGACAAAAGGAGGCAAGATTACCACCCTTGGCAGAGGTGGAAGCGACACCACTGCAGTGATACTCGGCTCCACACTTGCGGCAAAAGAGGTTATTCTGATAAAAGATGTTGACAATGTGTTCTCTAGCGACCCCGACACTGTAGAAAGACCTGTGCCGATAGACAATCTCGACTCCGAAGAGGCATTCGCTCTGTCTTTGGGAGGGGCGAAGTTCCTACACGCGAAGGCTCTTCAATACAAAGCTCAGGGTGTGAGGATAAGGATAGCAAGCTTGGAAAACGATCCGTTTGGAGGAACCATCATAGATGGTGGATCTCTTGACTGGAGAGTTGAATCATCAGTCGTTCCATCGTCGATGATAACAATAATAGGCGTAAAACTTAGCGATGCCAAGATCATAGGAAAGATCATTGATGCGGTAAGAGCAAACGGAGCGGAACTGACATCGCTTGGCCTTGATCAAAAGTCTCTTGTCCTATATGTCAACGGTGGCGAGGATTTAGGGAATAGATTACATTCTGCGATAGTCGGCGAGGGGATGGCCAAAGCCATTAGCGCCTTCAACAACCTTTCAATGCTCAGCGTCAGAGGCAGCGCGATGGAGACACGCCCGGGCATGATTCAAAGGATTACTCAGCCCTTGGCTCGTGCAGGGATAAACGTCTATGGTCTATCTACGATCAGTTCTTCGATAAACGTCTTCATAAAGAAGGAACAAGCTCATGAAGCGGTATCTCTTGTGCGTGATTCCCTGATGCTCAGCAGAGAAGGGAAGTAAAGTATGGCAACAGGAAAGTCGGTCAGAATGCAGAGGATAACGTCTTCGGGGAAGATAGTCTGCATTCCCATGGACCATGGGGTCAGCGTAGGCCCCATCAAAGGACTCGAAAATCCCAATGAGATAATAAGGAAAATAGAGCGGGGAGGGGCAACTTCCGTCCTTGCACACAAGGGCATCTTCAAGTCTCTTGCAACTCCTCCAAGCATAGGCATTATTGTCCATATTAGTGGCAGCACGGATTTGGGGCCGGCACCAAACGGCAAAAAGTTGGTGGGGACAGTTGAAGGAGCTCTAAGGCTTGGCGCCGACGCAGTTTCTGTCCACGTAAATATGGGTTCGAAGGAAGAACCCGAAATGCTCCAAATATTGGGCATGGTTGCAGACGAATGCGACAGGTGGGAGATGCCTCTTATTGGAATGATGTATCCACGCGGGGAAAAGATTTCTAACCCGTTCGACCCTGGGATAGTCAGCCATGTAGCAAGAGTCGGTGCAGAACTCGGGGCAGACATTGTAAAGACGGTCTATACAGGAGACCCGAAGACTTTTGGGACTGTAGTCAGAAGTTGCCCAGTGCCCATCGTAGTTGCAGGAGGGCCAAAGTCCGATACGGACAAAGCAATACTCGAGCTCGCAAGAGACGTAGTTCATGCTGGCGCGATAGGGGTAACATTTGGCAGAAACATATTCCAGCACAGGAACCCTGAATTGATCACTAAGGCAATATCGATGATAGTATTGAAAGGCGCATCGGTAGAGGAGGCTATGAAGGTAATTGGCAGGAGCACCTAAGGACCTGATAGTTGCGCCGTCTGTTGAGAAAGCGCAGCTCCAGAGCTTTGTAAAGGAACTGGCTAAAGAAGGAGTCGAAGGTGTATTCTGCGACCCTCTCGACATTGATGTAAAGGCATTAGACGGACTAAAGATCTACTACAAATCGGCAAAGGCAGATGTGTATGTAGTTGAAGATCTTGACTCGCTGAAAAAGGCAAGAGATGACGGCAAGACTGTAGCTTTTTCAATCAAGGTAGAAAGCTCGAAGGATATTGCGAAGGCAGTCGAGGCTTCGAAACTTGGAGCGGAAGCAGTGCTGGTTCAGACTACTGACTGGAAAATCATACCTCTTGAAAATCTAATTGCGGAGATACACGGAAGGAAGACCAAGGTTTATAGCTATGCCAAGCCTTCGGAAGTGAAGATGCTCTTTACGGTTCTCGAACTTGGCGTTGATGGGGTAGTCATGACGGCTAGCAAAGTGCAGGAGGTCAAGGATGCCAAGAATCTCATGAAGGACCTCGGCTCAGTTCCTCTTAGCGTTGCAAAGGTTACGGAGGTCAAAGAAGTCGGCCTCGGCGACAGAGCTTGCGTGGATACAGCATCCATGCTGAACTTTGGAGAAGGTATGTTAATTGGAAATACGGCGAAGTTCCTCTTCCTGCTACATAACGAATCTGTGGGCTCGAAATTCACTTCACCCAGACCATTTAGGGTAAATGCTGGCTCTGTCCACTGTTACATACTGCTACCAAGCGGGAGGACGAAGTATCTCTCTGAATTGGATAGTGGAACAGAAGTGATGGTGACGGACAAAGACGGAAAGTCAAGGACTGTGATAGTCGGGCGGGTAAAGATAGAGAGGAGACCGTTGCTGCTGGTCAAGGCGGAATTTGCAAGCGCTTCAGCGGGGATCTTGGTGCAAAATGCAGAGACCATAGCGTTTGTGGGTAAAGACGGCAAGCCGATACCTGCAACTTCGATAAAGGCTGGGGATGAGATAGTGGTCAAGATCGAGAAAACTTCGGGAAGGCACTTCGGCATGGCCGTCGATGAGTTCGTCATCGAGAAGTAAACTTATGCAAAAATCAAAGATATGCGTCTCCGTAGCATGCGAAGGGCTAGATGCAATGCATATTGATGCGCAGAAGGCATTCAAAGAGGGCGCAGACCTTATCGAACTCCGACTCGACTACTTGACGTCGTTAGACCTTGAATCCATAAAGAAAAAGTTCAGAGGATTCAACGGTAAGATCATACTGACACTCAGAAAGAAGGAAGAGGGAGGGAAGTTTCAGGGAAGCGAATCCCAGAGGATTAGCATGCTAAGACAGTTGCAGAGTTGGAAGGGAGCGTACAAAGATATTGAACTGAGCACACTTAGCGACTCGAAGTTAAAAATAGATGCGAAAACAATAGTTTCGTGGCACGACTTCCGTTCAACGCCTTCCGAGAAAGTCTTGAAGGAAAAGCTTTCTGCAGCACTAGAATATGGCGGAATGGCAAAGATAGTTATCACAGCAAAGAAACTTTCCGACAACTTAGCAGTGTTGAGCCTATACAATA
>CAZXXP010000045.1:0-6944 GCA_964644785.1 uncultured Nitrosopumilales archaeon
CATTATGTTCATTGGTAATGATTTGATCGTCGATCTTACACAGACGATAGAGCCCAGCATGCCGATGTTTCCAATAGACCCTCAACCCATAATCTATCCTTGGACGACAATAGAAGCACACGGCTTCGCCACGAACGCTTTGTTCATGGTGGAGCATACAGGCACGCACATAGACGCACCGTCGCACTTTATCAAAAATAAGGCGAGCATTGACAAAATTGATCTGGAAAGGTTCCACGGCAGGGCAAGGATCCTAAATCTGACAGATTTTGGCGAGAGGGGGTTGATAAGGAGTAGAGGCATCAAGAACGCAGAGCACGGAAACAAAATTGCGAAAAACGAAATAGTCCTAATCAGGACTGACTGGGACAGGAACTGGCGAAGCAAGAAATATGCAAGCTTGAATCCCGGGCTCTCTGCTGACGCTGCTCAAGATCTCGTAAAGAAGCGCGTAAAGATGGTTGGCATAGACACTCCGAACATAGACTGCGATTCAAAGTTCCCGGTTCACAATATGCTTCTTGGCGCAGAAATTCCCATAATAGAGAATCTTGCAAATCTCAGAAAAGTGCCTCAAAACACCTTTGAATTCGCTGCCATGCCTCTGAAGATAGAACGTGGAACAGGCTCTCCCGTTAGGGCAATAGCTATTGTCAGGTAAGAGAACGAAGGCGTTATTTCACCTAGCCGCACACGCTTATTGCCTGAGATAAAGCTCTTCATTATTGAAGGACCTCAATACAGGTTCAACTACATCGTCAACCTGAAAGGAGCTCGGAGAATCTGATTAAGGATGGTAACGCAAAATAGGTAATTTGGAAAAACTGTCATATACTTGAAAGAAGAACTAAATTTCAATGGCCAAGACCTTACTAGTAATAGTGGGCGTTCTTGTGATCATAGCTGTAGGAGCCTTTCTGCTCAGTAGCAAACAACAGCTCACCAATGATGTCGCAATGAACGATGCAAGCAAAGAGCAGGTCCAGAAGGAAGCCCCTCAAGCGATGGCCAAAGACCCCTTTACACTAAAAAACGTGAACGGAGGTGAAATTTCTCTTTCAGAGCAGCGGAAGAACGGCAAGCCCGTTCTAATCTATTTCTTTGCCACGTGGTGTCCTGTATGCGAAAAAGACCTCAGGTCATTAAACAGCACTTACCAGAAATACCAAGGAAAAATAGAGGTGATAGTTGTTGGGTTCGATTCAACTGAAACTCCAGAGCAGATAAAGCAGTACAGCCAGAGCAGAGGGTACAGCTGGGCCTTTGCAGAATACAGCAAAGATGCGATATTGCATTTCAAAATAATAACGCAGTCCACCAAAATAGGCATTGATGCAAAAGGCAGCGAACTCTTCAGGGATGGCTATGGCGTCTTGAGCGCAAGCGACTGGGCTGCAAGGCTCGATAGACTCTTGACATAACTGATGTCATTTTTTGAACAGGTTCCTTTGGCGCTGGTGCTTGGGGCAGGCTTCGTAACATTACTTTCGCCGTGCGGCTACGCCCTTTTGCCGGGATTGATTGGGTACCTGCTCGGAGGCAAAGTTTCTATCAGGGGAGCTATTAGAGGGGCGCTCACTGCAATATTCGGTGTTCTGCTGGTCTTCGCAGCTATCGGAATGATCCTCAGCATCGCTTCAGGCCTGATCAGGGTTGTAGTTCCTCATCTTACAGTTGCGGCCGCTGTAATAATCATGGCGATCGGGATAGCAAAAATCTTCGACCTAAACATACCCGTGATAGGCAAAGCTCCAAACATGACCATCAAGCCAACAGGCTTCTTCACCTATGGCATAGCATACGCCTTTGCAGGTGCAGGCTGTACATTCCCGATATTCTTTGCAGTTTTAGTTTACGCTTCAACTGTACCAGGCATCGGAGCTCTCGCAACGATGCTGACCTATTCTGTTGGACTCGCAGTTCCACTTTTGGTTACAAGTTTGCTGACGGGTACTGCAAACGATGCCATAGTTCGCAAGATTGCTAGAATGACAGGAAAGATTCAGAGAGTTTCTGGTTTGGTGCTTATAGTTGCAGCGGTGTATTTGATTTATTCATATTTGACTTCTGGAGCAATATTACCAAATTAGCTTCAGTGTAGTTGATTGCCTCTAGTATTCATCAAAGCAGCCACAATTATTGCAGGTATAGATAACAGGAAGCCGTAAAGGCCGAATGCAAGGAAGCCATAAGAGCCTATAACGACTCCACCAGCGAAAGGAGCTGTAATCGAAGCAAAACCTACTGACATGTCATTCAAACCCAGCGTTCTTCCTCTTAATGACGGTGCGGTAAGCGAGGATATCAGTGCAGTTGTCGAAACAGACGCAGCGCTCCACCCCAGCCCTACAAGAAAGATCCCGAAGGTAGCAATTGAATAATCCGTTGAGAGAGGGGTGATCAACCCTCCCAGCCCCGTTACTATGGACCCAATAACCATGATCTTCTTGGCCCCTATTCTGTCCACCATCCTCCCAAACGGAAGCGAAAAGGCGTACATCCCAATAATGTGTATTGTAACTGCCACGGTGATTAGAGTTACTGGTACATTCTGCTGACTCATGTGAAGTGATAGCAATGACATCATGGCTACCATTATCCCCGATGACAGTGCGGAAACAACAAATGACGAAATTATTCCAAGAGATTTTAGATTAGGTGGATCGCTCTGCCGCTTATTGTTTGTATGGCTTGGTCTTATGAGGAAACTTGCAATCTCCTTCGTATCTGGCTTTATCATAAGAGTTGTAGCTATCGCAGGGAGCATGATTACAGCCCCTGCAATCCACAAAAGAGCGTACTCGTTTATGCCTAAACTCTGGGAGAGTGGCTCAACCACAGCTACAAAAGGAACGGCTATGAGCGCACCAATTATTGATGATGTGTAAAGATAACCTACTGCGCTACCCATCTTCGAATCTGAATACATATCAGTAATAGCAACCCTATTCTGGTTCAAGATGGCCGTGCCAACGCCGTAAACGAAAAACACCGCAAGCATTCCAAACAGATTTCTTGTCAAGACGAAAAAGCCAAGGAAAATCATCGTTACCATTGTCAAAATCCCTCCAAGAAGGAGGATTGGTTTCCTTCCCATTTTGTCCATAAGAAATCCGCTTGCATAAGAAACAAAGATTCTCCCAGCCCAACTGAGAGAGAAGACCAAACCCGAGAGTGAGAGATCTCCAGAAAGTTCAAAAGTGGCAAGGGCACCTATTATGGCAGTTATTTGGGTCGAAATGGTTAGCGCCACTTGCCCTGTTGAAAGAAGAACCGTATTCCTTCTTACAATGTGAACAAGATTCTCAGAAAGAGAAATATCTGATTTGGCCATTTAGGTGGCTGACGCTTCAGAAGCCTGCGATAAAGAGCCTTCGAAAAGTCTTATACGATAGGAAGGCATAATGAGCTGCCTTGCCTAAGAAAAGCACCTGGGCAAAGAAGCTAAAAATTGGTTGCAGCGGTAGGGGCTACAAAGACTGTGTCGGCCACTTTTATCCAGATGGCACTCCTCAAGCTGACTTTCTGAAGTTCTATTCGAGAGTTTTTAATACAGTTGAAATCGACTCAAGCTTTTACAGAGTACCAAACCCTCCGGTGATCTCGAATTGGAAGGCTATAACTCCAGACGATTTTATTTTCACAACAAAGCTTCCGAAGAGGATGACGCACGACAAACATCTAGTAGGAATTGAAAACGACATGACATACTTCCAGAAGACGATGAAGGGTCTTGGTAAGAAACTCGGCGCTGTAGTCGTACAGTTACCTCCCTCTTTCAAGTACGAAAAAGACCTTGAAGGATTGAAGGACTTTCTTCAGTTAATTGACAAGGACATCAGGTACGCAATGGAGTTCAGGCACAAGTCGTGGTTCAGGGACGACATTTACAAGCTCCTCAAGGACAAGAACGTTAGCATGGCCTGGGCAATTACACAATACCTTGAAACTCCTGCTGAAACGACTGCAGACTTTCTGTATTTGAGGATGGTTGGTGACAGGGAAATTACGCAATTTACGGGCATCCAGAAGGATCAATCGGACACGATGAAAAAATGGGTCAAGAGAGTTGAAGAGAACAACGATTCCTTTACCGATGGTTTCGTCTTCTTCAACAACCACTTTGCCGGCTTTGGCCCCGCTTCGGTTAACGAATTCAGGAGGCTTGCGGGCATGATGGAGCAGCAGTGGTCAAACGTAGAGGGGTTCTCTTCTAAACAGTCAAGCCTAGCTGACTTTTAGCCGTTGAAAATTGCCGAGAATAATCTTGCATGTTGACCTTGATGCGTTTTACGCTTCTGTTGAAAAGGCACGCAATCCAGAGTTAATTGGAAAACCCGTCGTAATTGGTGCAGACCCTAAAGGAGGGAAGGGTAGAGGAGTCGTTGCGACGTCTTCCTATGAAGCCAGAAAGTTCGGCTTAAAATCAGGGATGCCAATTTCAAGGGCTTACAAGCTTTGTCCCGATGCAGTATACTTGAAGCCCGACTTGGTTTACTACAATAATCTATCAAGCGAAATAATGGATCTTTTCAGAAAATTCTCGCCTAAACTTGAGCAGGCAAGCGTCGATGAAGCTTACCTTGACGTTTCAGACAGAGTTAGCAACTACAACGGTATTGAATCTTATGTCAAGAACATCAAAAACGCTTTGAAGGAGAACTTCGATCTTACATGCTCGGTTGGAGCAGCGGTAAACAAATCAATTGCAAAAATCGCTTCTGACACGAACAAACCCGAAGGCATAACAATTGTAAAACCTGAAAATTCGAAGCAGTTCCTTGCTCCTCTATCCGTAGGGAATATCAGCGGAGTCGGAGCTAAGACTAAAGAGGTTCTTGAAGAGATGGGCATTAAGACTATTGGTGAACTGGCAAAGACCAATGGTAAGAAACTCGTAAAATTTTTTGGGAAAAACGGCGTCTGGCTTTGGGGTATAGCTAACGCTCTTGAAAGAGCCGAGGTTGAAGAGGTGCTCGAAAGAAAATCAATCAGCCATGAATTCACCTTCCAACAAGATACTAATGATGAAAATTTGGTTCGCAGAACCGTTGATGATCTGATAGAAAAAGTTCACAACAGGCTCGTTAATGATAATCTAATCTGCAAAACAGTAGGCATTAAGATTCGCTATGAAAACTTTGCAACTTTCATGCGGGAGAAGAGCACTGGAGATTACACAGACAGCAAGAATGCAATATCGTCGATGGTGTATTCGCTCTTCAAAGAATTCAAGGAAGGCAAGAAAGTAAGGCTGCTCGGAGTTAGGCTGTCTAACCTTAAGCCTGTGGAAGATAAGCAGCAGAGCCTTTCTGCATGGCAAAATAGCATCTGATTTATTTAGCTCGCGTATGTTGGAATGTCCAATTTCAGATGAAGAAACTGCTTTCTCTTGCCTTAATACCACTACTGGTTATACCTCTGCTCATTTTCGCAAACGCGGCAGTTCTTATAGGGAAATGCGATGAGACTGTGTGTACTATTGAAACTGCGGACATGCTTCTGGATCAGAAGGACATTATTCCGTATTCTCCAATGACGCTAACGGTAAGGCCCGGAGCAAATGTGACGTTTGTGAGCAAGGGTACAGATGGACACACAGCGACGTCGGGAATAAGCCCTCGTCCAGACAAAAGGTTTGACACTGGCCTGTTATCACCCGGAAAGCAGTTAACCGTAACAATAGGCGATGCTGGCGAATACGCATACTTCTGCATAATTCATCCGTGGATGAATGGAACGATAATTGCTGCAGGAGAGCCTATACCTCGCAAGCCTGCTGCACAACCTGCTCCAGTCCCGCAACCCGCCCCTCAGCCTGCACCAGCTCCACAGCCAGTAATCCAGCCTCCGCAAGTGCAACAGCCTCAGCCACCAGCCCCAGCTCCTCTACCAATCCCACCCCCGCAACCTATACAACCACAGGCTCCTCAGCCAATTTCTCAACCAGCACAGCAGCCAGCCGTCCAAGCTCCGCAACAAGAGGCTCCTGCAGCAGTTCAGGAACCCCCGAAGCCCGTTGAGCAGCCAAGACCTGAACAATCAGCTTTGCAGAAACAAGAACCTGAAGTTGCGGCTCGAACAGCAACTGCGCAAGCAGACAATCCGCTCATCATCGGAGGGATTGTTGCACTAGGAGCAATTACAGTAATAGCGGTTGCGTTTCTAAGAAAAAAGGCTTAAAAGACCATCATTAAACAGATTCATTGTTGCTAAGGAGCGTGTATTCTTACGAGTTCAAAAAAAGCAAAGCACAACGAAGAGAACCTAATGAAGTCCATAACAACACTGCAATCGGTTTCTGAAAGCCCAACAACACCCAGAAACATTAGGAAGATAATCAAAGACACTATAACCATGCTTCAGAACAAGACCCTTTCGCTCGGAGTCCGCGCAGCCAACGCGATAAGCATGCTGGACGAAGTTTCTCAAGACCCGAACATGCCCTCTTTTACGAGGGTGACTCTCTGGAGCGCGGTAAGCACTCTGGAGGGCATCAGGGACTAGTTCTGGATAAATAATGCTTGGTTTGTCGATGCAGTAAATGGAACTGTTCCTTGCACTGCTCGCATTCCTCCTCCTTGGCTCATCTCTGGTAATGGCAGTTTCAATCAAAAAGAGAATAACAATAGGCAGGAATCTTCCAAAACTCCCGAAAGAGGCGGTTTCATTTGAAGAAAAACCTCTTGTTTCACTTATTGTACCCTTCAGGAACGAGGAGGCCAACCTCCCAAACCTGTTTTCATCCCTAATGCAGCAAAACTATCCCAATTTCGAAATCGTACTCGTAGATGATCAATCCACTGATAACAGTCCTCAAATCGCAAACAATTTTGCAGACAAATATGACAAATGCAAAGTAGTTTCGGTAAAGGAGAAGCCACAGGGCTGGACAGGCAAAACATGGGCCTGCGAAGAAGGTTTCAAGAACTCTAGCGGAGAAT
>CAZXXP010000045.1:6954-13084 GCA_964644785.1 uncultured Nitrosopumilales archaeon
GCAGATGTTGAATTTGAAAAAAGCATTATCGCAAGAGCTTTGCATTTCGCTCTGTCAAATAAGATTGAAGTTCTAACACTGATGCCGCGGATATTATGCAAAAGCCTCTGGGCAAAATTGATCCAACCGATCTTTATTCATCTACTACTGGTTCTATATTCTCCGTTAAGAGTTAATGATCAAAAAGATCCTTTTGCCTATGTCTTTGGGAGCTTTTTCCTCGTCCAAAGGCGCAAGTATGTTGAAATCGGTCGACACGAAGCCGTCAGAAAATCTCTGATTGAGGATAGGGCATTCGGCTTTCTTGCGAAGCAGAAGGGCCACATTATAATGATGCTCGGAGCTTCTGACAGCTTCACGTCGGTCTGGGCCAAGAGCTTTGCAGACGTTACACACGCAATAGAGAGGATCACTTCATTTTCGATTAATGTAAACCCGTTAAGAGGGGTAGCGGTTGCAACAGGGACTTTCATGGTCACGATTCTACCATTTATTGCACTTGTCACATCTTTCCTGTGGTATTCTCAAGGCGTAGCCTTCTCTGAGGTTATTCTCATTCTTTCATTAATCGCAAGTATTCTGGCGTTGCTGGCATCGTCAATAGAAGTATTAGGTTCGCTGAAACTCTCTCCAATTTACGTCATTGCGTCCCCTCTGGGCGGCCTTCTTTTCGGTATGAGCATCCTGACAGCTTCTTACAAAAACGCCTTCAGGAAGAAGATTGTATGGAGAGGCAGAGAATATGATACTGCTGAAATAGAATTTTAGAAAAATAAAAAGAAAGAGAGTAGAAAGTTTCTACTCCGTAAACTCTGCTTGTTTCAGGCCTAATTCCTTCTGCAGGGTCCTTATCTGTTCAGCGTACGTCTTCATCTTTGTCTTGTCCTTCTGGACCTTTGCGATCTTGTAGGCCTTCCAAGACTTCTTGAGTGCTCCCCACGTCTGACCCTTTGTATACTTAACCCCTTTTGTATCTTCAGCCATTAGATCGTATCACCAATGAGGCGTGAAGCAAGAACGTTATTTAAGCCTATGTCTCTCTCATGCTGAAATTCGCTCAATTACGGCCTTCTTATGCCAAGGTCTCGCAGCGTCCTTATCCTTTTTACAGTGTTAGGATGCGTCGAGAAGAGCTCAAATACTCTGTCTGCAGTAGTCAGCTTCTTTGACACTATCTGCTCTACCAGCATCTGATCCGATATTTTGTACCTTGAGGCGCCTATCTCCATTGCATCAACACGTGATGTATCTGGATCGCTGAAGAGCAGTGCCTTGAACCCTGCAACATGCATAGACTTTGCAGGCATTCTCGACCTCTGCGAGAAGGTCGAAATCTTTGCTAAAGCTTCGGAGAGTTTTCTTGCACCCTCATTTACGTGCTGTACTGCATGCGTATCAGCATAATATTCCCTCAACCTCGAGAGGCCCATAACTACCAAACTCAGAACAAAATACATCGCCATAGAACCGATAGCAATCAGAATTATCCCTCCGCCATTATTCCTTCTATTCCCCCCAAGAAGGCTCGACCACATGAAAGAAGAACCAATGTAGTAGAATATCGATGGAAGAACTGAAGCGAACATCATGATCTGAACATCCCTATGCTTGAGATGGCCGAGCTCGTGACCGAGTACGGCTTCAACCTCTTCCTCTTCGAGGGTATCCAAAAGCCCCTGGGTGACCGCGACCCTGTTGCCAGATAAAGGGGAGCCATATGCAAAAGCATTAGGAATGCTGAGGCTTGAGATCATGAGTTTTGGCATCTTTATCCCTGTGCTTTCGCAGATCCTCCTAACATTTGCGTGCAGTTTCGGGTTGCTAGACTCTGGGAGCTCTTTGACCCTGTACATGAGACCGATAAGGTATGGAGCTATGAACCATTGCAAAAGGTTGAAACCTATGACCATCGCCAACATCGAGTAGATGTTGAAACTTCCCAGCAGAGTCAGCAACGCTGTGAAGAAGAGCGTGGAAAGCCCTATGAGCACTGTCAACGTTGCGACTATGGTGAACCTAAGTTTGAGTAGACTCATTTCCAAGGATATAATAATTGGATCTTCTTTTAAATTTTTATTGTCCTATAGTTCAGGTCTGGCCAATTAGATGACAATTGCGGAATATCTAAGCAATTATTCACGTGCTTTGCAGTTTAGCGATCTTCCTAAACAGGTTATTCACGAATCTAAAAGAAGGGTAATAGACAGTTTTGGCTGTGCAATAGGGGCTTTTGACGCCGAGCCATGCAGGATTGCAAGAAAGGTAGCTCAATCTGTAAACATTTCAAAGGGAGCAACCATACTTGGAACCTCAGAAAAGACTCTGCCAGGTCTGGCAGCATTTGCAAACGGGACAATGATACGCTATCTTGACTACAATGATACTTACTTGTCAAAAGAGCCTGCGCACCCAAGTGACAACATAGCTGCTGCACTTGCCGTCGCTGAAACTGAGAGTGTCTCAGGCAAGGATTTGATAACCGCTATAGTACTGGCATACGAAGTTCAATGTAGATTATGTGATGCGGCATCGCTCCGCTCAAGGGGCTGGGATCATGTTACCTATGGGACATTTTCAACAGCCCTATGCTCCGCCAAACTAATGAAATTGTCCAAAGAATCCACGAAGCATGCGTTGGGGCTTGCCGGCGTTGCGAACCTAGCATTAAGGCAGACACGAGTTGGCGAATTGTCGATGTGGAAGGGGTGCGCATTTGCCAACGTTGCAAGAAATGGCGTTTTTGCCGCCTTGCTTGCTAGGGAGGGGATGACGGGGCCCGCTCCAATCTTTGAAGGCGAGAAAGGTTTCATGAAGCTGGTATCGGGACAGTTTGAATTGCAGAGATTTGGAAGTGAAAAAAATCCATTTAAGATTCTTGAGACCTGCATAAAGCATTTCCCTGTTGAATACCATGCGCAGAGCGCAGTCGAAGCAGCACTTGATTTGAGGAGAGAATTTCGGACGAAGGAAGGTAAAAATTTCATGTTCTCCATAAAATCTGTAGAAATTCATACCTTTGACGCTGCAATCGAGATCATAGGGAGCGGAAACGAGAGGTGGAATCCTCAAACCAGAGAAACCGCTGACCACAGCCTCCCCTATTGTGTTGCTGCTGCCCTTATGGATGGTGCCATAACAATCGACTCCTTCTCCCCTGAACGCATCAAGGATAAGAAACTGCACTCCTTCTTGCAAAACGTTGCTGTCAACGAGGATAAGCAATTCACACGAAACTACCCAAAGAAGATGTCTACTCGCATAACAATTCATACTTCTGGTCGCAAATATGAAAAGCAAGTGGATTATCCGAGGGGTCATCCGAAGAACTATATGCCTGATAAAGAACTTGAGAAGAAATTCAGGATCTTAGCATCGAAACAATTGGGAAAGAATAAAGCTGAGAAGGTCTTGAACTCTTTGTGGAACTTGGAGAAGATGAACGTTAG
This sequence comes from uncultured Nitrosopumilales archaeon, assembly GCA_964644785.1. GTDB lineage: Archaea > Thermoproteota > Nitrososphaeria > Nitrososphaerales > UBA57 > VHBL01. The sequence continues at coordinate 10,401 of CAZXXP010000045.1, forward strand.
AGATATCATGGCCATGGTAAAGGTGGACTGATGCCAAAGGATTTGAGTAAAGCTTCTCGGCTAAGGAAACTAATCAAGGATAATACAATAGTCGTACCTGGCGTGTTCAATGCTATTACCGCAATGATCGCAGAGAGGCTGGGCTTCGAAGCTGTCTACGTTTCTGGAGCCGGTTTAGCAAATACAAGCGGGTTGCCAGATCTGGGGCTTCTCAGCATGTCAGAGGTTGCAGAGCAGGCTTCAGTTATAGCCAACAGCGTCAGCATTCCTGCCATAGCTGATGTTGATACCGGTTTTGGCGAAATTCTGAACGTGATGAGGACTGTGCAGGAGCTCGAGAGAGCAGGGGTAGCTGCAGTACAGATCGAGGATCAAATCATGCCGAAAAAGTGTGGCCATCTGCCGGGCAAGGAATTGGTTTCAACGGAAGCTATGGTTCAGAAGATAAAGGGGGCCACCGAAGCAAGGCAAAGCCCTGATTTCATCGTAATAGCTAGGACGGATGCTAGAGCTGTTGAGGGTTTGAACGGAGCGATAAAGAGAGCGCAGGTGTATGCTAAAGCTGGTGCAGATATTATCTTCCCCGAAGCGCTAGAATCAGATGCGGAGTTCGGCAGGTTCGCAAAGGCGATCAAAGTTCCTTTGATGGCAAATATGACCGAATTCGGCAAGACGCCATACATCTCAGTAGAGCGATTTGAGGAAATGGGGTACAGCATAGTGATATTCCCCATGACGGCTTTCAGAACAATGACAAAGGCAGTTGAAGATGCGTTGAGGGAATTGAAGAAGAGCGGCACCCAAAAGAAGCTGCTCCCCAGCATGCATACAAGGCAGCAGATTTACGACATCATCAATTACAATGAATACGAAGAAATAGATCGGAGGCTGGGTCGCTCTCGTGGTCAAAGAAGTCGATAGGGAGTACCCGGGTTACAGCCCAGGCCTCGAGGGTATCATAGCTGGAACATCGGCAATTTGCTACCTAAATGATGACACTGGTGACTTACTCTACAGAGGATGTTCTGTTTCTGATCTGGTCAATGCTAGCTATGAAGAGGTGGCGTACCTTCTCCTCCACGGGAAACTGCCCAATTCGAGAGATTTTGAAGAGTTCTCCTCCGCCCTTGTAAAGAGCAGGGAGCTCCCAGAGGATCTTTTTCCAATAATACAGCAATTACCTATTAATGCGCATCCTATGGATGTATTGAAAATAGGAGTTTCTCTCCTCGGTCTTTCTGATACTACTTTGCAGGAGTCGTCCAAGGACGCAAAGGTGAACAGGTCCATTCGCCTTATATCGCAGCTGCCAATCATCCTTGCAGAATTCAACAACCATGCTCATGGCTTCAAAAGTGTGAAGCCAGACAGCTTACTGGGACACGCGGAGAACTTTCTTTTCATGCTGTTAGGGAAGAAGCCCGATTCGGAATTGGCCAAGATATTTAATGTCTCTATGGTTCTATATGCGGAGCACGAGCTCAACGCATCTACGTTCTCAGCAAGGGTCACCGCGTCTACGCTTTCGGATATTTACTCTGCCGTTACCTCCGCAATAGGGACTCTGAAAGGCCCTCTGCATGGAGGGGCGAATGAAGGCGTAGCGAAGATGCTCATCGACATAGATGATGTTGGCAGGGCGGAAGCGTGGGTCAGTGCAGCCCTAGCAAGAAAAGAGCGCATTATGGGCTTTGGACACAGAATTCACAAGAAGACCGAGGACCCACGGTCTGTCACCATCAAGAAATATGCCAAGGAACTTGGCGAATACATTGGAGAAACAAAATGGTACGAAATCTGCTTTGCACTCGAGAAGAAGATGGCTAGAGAAAAGAAACTGTATCCGAACCTTGATCTATACAGTGCTGTAATTTACATGCTTATGGGCATTCCCATAGAGCTCTACACCCCGATATTTGTCTGCAGCCGCATTGCTGGCTGGTGCGCCCATATCATTGAGCAGCAGGATAACAACCGCTTGATCAGGCCTCGCTCGATATACACGGGAGCAAGGAGCCTCAAGTATGTTCCAATGGAAAAGCGAATGTAGATGGACAAATATCGGTTTTCCGTGATCACAACGCTCTTCGCAATAGTATTGTTGGGAATTCTATCGATAAGACTGATAATTCAGCTAGCAGTTCCGGTGTTTTTGGTCTATATGGCTTATGTACTTATTGCAGTTTTCTTCCTGCTGATACCCCTGTCTGCAAAAGGGAGCAGAGCTGGATTCATTGTTAATATTGTCCTTGCTGTTGCGGTAATGGTCGCAAATACTTCAATAAAAGACCACCTGGCCGCGCTGCTCTCACCAGAATTCAGCTACGCTTCCTTGTCACTATTGATAGGAGCGTACATCCTGCAACCTATTTTGATCCTAACCAGTTTCCTTGCCTTGAGGGCTAGGAAATGATCCTGAAGCGCGTTCTGATAACTTGAATGGGTTTACGACAATTTCTCCTTTCCTCTCATCGACACGATGGCTGGGCTAGTACCCAGTGTAGTTACCAGAACTGTTGAAATTATTTGGAGAATTACTTTCAGAAGCTGGCGTATTGATCATAAGCAAAGATGATAATGAGATTAATCATGGCCGGGAGCCAACGGTACGTTTCAGGGCATCAGACTTGTGACACTTCTTGTTTTTTTTTAAGTCGTCGAGAAATTCCAATCCTTTGGCATTG
>CAZXXP010000046.1:0-13014 GCA_964644785.1 uncultured Nitrosopumilales archaeon
AGCGCAGCAATCAGGCTAGACAGATCGCTAAATCAGATTTTGCCAAAGTTTAGTAGATTACTGCCAGGACTCTCTTTTCGACGGCTACCTTCGCAAGACCCTTCTGAAAATGACGACCATTCCCGTGATGGCAGCAAGAATCAGGCCTATGTTCAAAACATCCAATTCATAATGGGGTCTGATGCTCAAAGGTGAGTCGACCCTAAATGTGACCTTCGCCGAAGGTTCATTTGGTAGCCCATCCCACCCTACCAGCTTGTATATTATGGGATGATTCCCCGCAGATATAGTAACACTACTTCCTGGCTGCACGGAGAATGTCTTGAAGCTGTCAACTCCTATTGTTTCTGCCGTGTTATTGTAGGCTAGTTCTACTACTCCTTCATTGCCATTAGTAATGGTGAGGCTTGGGTAGAAAAGTGCAGTCTGGTTGACTGGACCATTCACGACAAGTGGGATTGGATTGTTCATCCCTGAGTAGGATTCAGTTCCGGTTCCGTTCCAGAACTTAAACGTCCATCTGGGATTTGCGGTCGCTGAAAGGGTCACCGAATTTCCTGCATCGGTCCACTCGACTTTGGGAGAGATTGATCCACCGTTAGCTGGTTCTGTGCGAAGGGTAACCAAGTATTGTAGTTTGTACTGGGGGTTGATGATTGTTGACGGCGAAATCGTACCGCTATCTTTCTGAGTCTGCCATCTCTCGGAGGGCGATCTTGCGGGCAGAGAAGCAGTTATCTTGTAGGCCGCGCCCGCATCTAGCCAGGCATTAACGGGTTCCCTTGTCAGAGTGACCGAATAAGGTCTTCCAAATACCATTGAATCCAATTTGGGGGCCGTAAATCCGAAGGTATTCCCTCCGCCGACTGAATATGTCGCATTTACCAACAACTGCTGGTAATATAGGGCCGATACATTCGTCCCATTAATCGCTGTCCCTGGCGTGGTATCCCTGAGAAGCCATCTCTGTTTCCCAGAAGAGCCCTCAAGTGCGCCAGTCACGTTATACGGGACACCAAAATCTAGCCAATAGTCTGATCTGAAGGTAGTAAGCTGCGTGGAGAATGGGGATCCAGTCGAAGTTGATTGCAATGTTGGAGGTTTGCTCCCTATGGCGCTTCCGCGTATCGAATAGCTTGCGCTCAAAGAAACTTGATGGTAGAAGAGGAGGGAGATCTCTCCCGAATTGGAAACTGTGCCAGCTTCCCCTGAAGCGAGCCATCTTTCGCCAGGCGCGGATGCTAGAGATGGATACCCAAGGGTCCACTTTGTCCCGTTATCCATCCATACTTCAATCCCTGAAGTAGAAAGACGGTTTGACTCCTGAGTTCCAAGCGAAAATGACTTTAAAGTAAGATCACTTATGCTCCCTAGTCCATACGACTTCGAGCTGACGGGCACAAGATACTGATGATAGTAACTCGGTGATATTGTACCTGGAGAAGTTGCCCTGCCGCTTGTAGTTGCGTCCACGCTCTGCCATCTTTCGGTTCTGCTCGTCGTTATGCTCTTACTGACGGCCCAGCTTGTTTCGGCATCAAACCATATCTTGGTCGGCGCCAGTGCTAGCTGGATTTTGAGATCCTCGCCAGAAGACGTCGAGGAAAGGAAAACTGGAGTTGGCCCCCTACCTCCTACAATAGAGTAGCTTGAGGTGAACGAATACTGGTGATAGTAGCGGAGCGACTGTTTACCTGGTGAAGATACAAGGCCCTTTGCAGAGCTAGAGTACCACCGTTCAGAGGATGTTGACATCACTAATGGGTTCGTTGCATTCCACTCTAGACCTGAATCGACCCACGAATCCTGAGAGGATGTAATCGGAACAGCATTCTTCTTTCCCATAGACGGGAAAGCGAGGGTCGGTGCTTGGGCATTGCCCCCTCCTATGACAGAATATTCGAATGAAGCCAAGTACTGGTGGAAATAGGTGGGTGCCAGATTGAGTCCTGCGGCGACCGTGCCAGTTGCGGCTATCGGGGAGAGCCACCTCTCAGTGGGCCTTGTTGGCTCCAACACGGCTATGATGTTGTATGAAGATCCAGAATCGAGCCAGACATTTGAAACTGTCCGGTCCAATCTGATAGAACTCAAGTCCCCAAAGGTTGTGTATGATAGAACAGGGGGAGAGGGTTCGCCTCCTCCTGACAGGGAATAAGCAACCGAAGCTCTGAATTGATGGTAATACGTAACAGAAATCGGGGCAGATGATGACACTGTGCCTTGATACGAAGTTGCGGCCCACCTCTCGGTTGGCCCAGTCCCTGGAACCGTGTCTTGGTATGAATAGGGGGCAACATCAGCCCACACCGTGGTGCGTGCTGAAGTGGTAGCCTGTACTCCCGCTGAGGAGTATTTTATTGTAGGTGTAAACGTACCACCTCCTACTGCGTCGAAGTTGAATGTCGTCGAAAACTGGTGATGATATGCGACCGTCCCTATCTGCGTGGGAGACGTCACTGTCCAGGAAGTGGTTGCCGTCATCCACCTCTCTGCCTGACCTCCAAGAATGGTGGATGGGATTGTGACCTGAGTGTTTCTGAGGGGCCATATCGAGACAGAGCCTGGTCCTAACGGCAGCGTAACAGTCTGGGTTACACTGCTCCCTCCAGCTACATTGGGTGCGGTGACGAAAGTAACTGTGCTGTCTGCTGGAAGACCTCCTTCGAGGGTTGTTCTTGAGACCCTTTGCAGAAGCATAAGGTAGTAGGAGTATGTTGCAGTTATTCCCGTTCGAGTCGAATTAAAAGAAACCTCGGTGCATCCCTGATTGAAGCAGAATCTATCGGAATCGGTGGATAACACCGACTTTGCAGCGATCGTAACGTTAGTAATCGAGTCTGTAAATATTCTTATGGACCCTGTCGTGTTCCAGGTAGTTGTCCACCACGCAGAGCCTCTGGCGAAGTATGTAACCTTGAAAGAATCATCAGTGGGAATCTTATTGCTCCCTTGCGGCGTCAGGTTCAGGGAGACCAAGTTCAGGTTGCCAAATATTAACACACAGGACTTCTCTTGTTCACTCCATATTGCTTGGACTATGTATTTGCGCCCGTTTAGTACGACATTGCTTCCATCGGCGGCGATTATCTCAAAGTAGATCTGACAGGTGTCTCCAATCTCTCCCCCTGTTGGATCGGAAGGATCAAACCATGCAGAGCGGAACGGGTCTGTAACTATCCCAAATAGAGTGCGGGAGATCAGGGTTACCTGGGTATCCGCTAGCTTGTCAAGATTCGGAGATTTCGAGATCAGATTGTATGGGCATAGTTGCCTTGTCGGTACGACGCTATCGGGCAAGTGAGCGTAGATGACGGGTTGGCCGTTCTGCGTAAAGTAAGAGTGATAGGCGCAGTAATTATTGAACGAACAGTCGTTATTTTCTGAGCCCCTGCAACTCTCGATGCCGTAGGCGGTGAAGACAAGGAAGATCCTGGTAGGCCCCGGGGTCCACCCCTTGGCCGTCATGGCGCGGCTAACGGCAGCTTGGATATGTGAATCGCGTAGAGGCTCCTCAGGAGTCCCTGGAACAGGATAGGGAGTTGTATCGATGTACGATCCTCCAAATGTCGATAGAGGCAGGGGTGCACCGTAAGAATTGTCATTGTATTGGGCGACCATGTTGTAGTATGATGTGCCTCCGACATCGGTCAAGAACCGGGTTATCAGATTTTCGTAGTTCAAGTCGCTCCCAGGGTAGGGCTCAAAATTTTTCCCGTTTGGGAGCCAAAAGATTGCGTAGGTGGTTGACGTATGCATGACTGGCCCTCCCCAATAGTTGACGATGTTGAGCGCCTGTGCGGTAGGGGTGGAAAGAGTTGCCGCAGCTAGCAGGGTTATGGCCGAAAAAACCAGAATGCGGGCCAGCTGATGTCTTCGCAATGTAGTTTTACTTGGATGCTGGGATATATATAGACTCAATGGATTCTGTCATCAGAGTGCTATTCCGGTCGGCATCCATTTCCTCGGCTGCAGAGGATGGCACGCGTCGTTCGCTATCGATTGTGACTTCAAAAAATGAAAGGGGTAGGGTCTTCTACGGCCCTTGGTCGTGCCCTACCATACTTCACGGTTGAGTGTTTTTGCCTTGGTCGCATCCAAGGTTTCCTCGACAAACTGGTAGTGAGAAACTACCAATCGGCCAGCTTCTGCAATCGTGAATAGGATCCCATCTTCTGCATGCTCTTCCTTGACGAGTCCAAGTGATGCCAAGCCTTCCAGAGTCGTTGTCAGTTCTTCCCAGGTAACATTGGACTTGTAGAGTATGTGGGTCCTTAGGATTGGCCCATATTCTTCAACCACTCGCAGGATTGAGAGTTGTCTTTCAGTCCTTGATCGTCTTACTAGAGGCGGAGGGAATTTCCCTTTTAGAGTTTGGAGGTCGGTTGCCATGGACCTACTGGGTTAGTTATACTGTATATAAACTTTTTAATTGTTAAACATTAATTGTCAAAGCCGAACCGAAAGAATATGGTGATGTGGTCGTTATGGTCTAGACTAAGCCTTTGAGCGCAATGCCTGCTCGACTTGGGCGAAGTGCGCTAAAGTCTCTCTACCCGCGGGGGTAATGGTGTAGAAGAGCCCCTCCTCTGCTTGTACTACCTCAACCAAGCTCAGGACCTTCAGGATCTGTATGTCTTCCTTTAGCTCTGACCACGTAATGTTTGACTTGTACATCACATGCGTCCCTCTAATCGGACCGAATTCTGCTATGTTCTGCATAATGTCCATCTGTCTCTCTAGCTTAGAGCGTCTCATTGGTCGTCCAAGAAAAATGGTCATAGAACTCTTAGGTGGATAGGTCGTTGATTATAGGTTTATTGGTCTAGTATTGTCAACTTCGACGTTAGTGGACCCAATATCTACTAGCGGCTGTATTTCTTAAGGGACTTTTTCAATGACATGACAGAGCTGAAATGTAGCCAGCCCTTGTTGTAGACGAGCTCCAGGCCTTCGAGAATCTTCGCCCGCTCCCTCTGGGACGACAAGAGATCTTGAGCCTTTCCTCTCTTGTATACCTCATGCTTCAGGAATGCATCTGAATTCAACTTGAATACAAGCTTCTCCTCGAAGAACGTTGTCAAGTCCTTGGAGAAGGATTTGAGCCTCTCCTCCAGCACTCTAAAGCCGAGCGTCAATGTTGAGTATGCGCCCTTGAATTGGCTCGGCGGTATGGCGGCATAACGTATCCTCCCGCCTATGCCTCGGTAGCAGATCAGATAGAAGGGGATGCGAAAGACGCTCCGCTCTAGCGTCAGGCTGTCACTTCCCGAGAGCCAGGATGGTGCGCTTACTTCTTTCCTGACCTTCTCAATCGCAGCGATTATCTGGTTTCGCAATTGGGAGGTCTTGTCGACCAGCTCCTCGACCTCTTCTTTCTTTTTCCTCAGTTCTATCTCTTTTTCAACTTCTATGTCAACCACGGTCTTTCTCTTGGATTTGGTCAGGTCCTCGTAGGCGGATTCAATTGAGGAGAGAGCCATCGCCTTGTCCTCTTCAACTGCGCTTACGAGTCCCCTTATCTTCTTCATTTCGCTGTCAATTTCTGAAAGACGTTTTGGTATGCTGCCAGAAATCTGCTTCCAGAGTTTTTTGGTCTTCTTGGGGTTTGTGCCTCTTATCCCCGAGCCTATCATCCCTATCACTTCTTTTTCTCTGATCAGGAATCCACGGAGTCTATGGTAGTAATTTAGTTCGGAGTTGAGGGTGTCCTTGGCTTCCGTAAATCTCGATGTTACGATGTTTGTCTCGGCGTCCCTCCTCCTTCGAAGCTCCTGGACCGCTATCTCGACCATCTCTCTTGTAGCGCTTATCTGCTTTGAGTATTCGGAATCTATCTCTGCCATTTCGGCGCGCTTTGCGGTAACATAGTGATGACTCGTCCGATCGAGCATACTCAGTGCATGGCTAATGCGGTCTAGCTCCGTTTCCAAGACGTTTGAAGCTTCGTCCAGCAGTAGGCGGATCTTGCCTGGGTCTTCCCCGATGGTTTCGTCCCAAAGTGGTATGTTCGTTTGAATCGCAGCATCTGACATTCCCACGGCTTCGATAAAACCAGTCAGTCCTCCCACCATCTCACGATTCAACAGTCCCTTGATCTCTTTCTTCCCCCCAACAGGATTTAGGAAGAGGTCTTGATGGATCGTTAGGAAGTTCAGAAAAGTTTCGAGACTAACCTGGCTCCCCTCCAACTGTCGGATGAATTCCTCGACCGTCGGGTATTCTATCAGGTCTATTGTTGTCGTATTCGCTCCGAGCGGGTCAAGATAGGCGACCCCGTAGTTGGTCTTTACTGCCCAAATATCATAGTAGGATCGAACAACAAATTCAATCTTTTCGAGATCCCTCAAGCTGAAGAGGGTCTTTCGCTTGCCTTTTTCTGCCAGCCTGAATATCGTGGCGAGCTCTAGATTGTCTGGGATGGCCTTCCTGATATCCTCGTCGACCGCAAAGGGCGTCGACAGTATACGCTGCGCCTTGGTCTGGGTTAGTTCCATCTTGTAACTATGCACTCAGGGCTACGGCTCCAAGTAAAAAGCCTTGTGGAAGTTGGCAATAGAGCTGGGAGATATTAGATGTCAATCGAGAAGTCTAACATATTAAAAGTTTAAATAAACTAGCCCGCGCAATAGGGCACATGCAACCGCAAAATTCTTTGAGCCGCATGTTAACACTATTTGCCTATCTAGGCAAATATTAAATGGGCATGCATTAAGAGGATGATAGATGCATCATGGGCCAAACTATAACTCCTGAAAAGAAAGATTTAGTGGATAATAAGGATGCCGCAAAGAAAGCGGATAGTGCGGCAAAGAAAGTGGCGACTACCGCAAAGAAGATGGCGGACGCTGAGAAGCGAGGCATTCCTCTTTGGAGGGCCCCCGTAAGTGCGAAGCCCCTTCCTAAAGACGCTACTATCGTGGAAAGATTTCCGCTTGTGGAGCCTTACCTTTCGATAGCGATAATGCAGGAGCCCGGCAAGAATTCATACACGTATGGAATTGATGAAGTTAGGCTTACTCCCGAGGCAGCGGAAATCTATAGCAACATAATAGATATCCTTCAGTATGAACTGAAGGCACCCAGAGGAGGGGTCAGTCCTCATGAATACTTTGAAGATGCTGCTGGCAAGATCATTGAGAAATACAGGCTAAGGATGAAAGACGTTTCTATTTCATGGCCCACCATACTGTACTTTGCTGAAAGAGACATGGTAGGCTTCGGTCCAATCGATCCTTTCATGAAGGACCCAAACATCGAGGATATCTCTGTGGACGGGCTAAACAAGCCTGTCTATATTTGGCACAGGAAATATGAAAGTCTCGAAACAAACCTGCACTTTGAGGATGAAAAAGACCTGGATGACACTATATCCAGACTGGTTCACCTGGCTGGAAAGCATATTTCAACGGCTTATCCCGTCGTAGACGCAACTCTTCCAGGGAGGCACAGGTTAGCGGCTACGTTCAAAAGAGAGGTGACCCCATATGGAGGCACCCTCACGATTAGGAAGTTCCGCGAGGATCCAGTAACCGTAATAGATCTACTTGACTATGGTACGCTCGATCATAGGATCGCCGCATACGCCTGGCTCCTGATGGAGCACAGGGCATCTAGCCTGATAGTTGGGGCAACTGCATCTGGCAAGACGACCTTCCTGAACGCCATTCTTTCGATGACGAGACCTTCTTACAAGATCATCACTATCGAGGAGGTTCAGGAAATCAATCTACCAAATGATAACTGGATTGCCATGACCTCCAGACCGAGTTACGGTCTTTCCAGTGAACGCGTCGGCGAGATCAGCCTCTTTGACTTGGTAAAATCTGCCATGAGAATGAGACCTGACATACTTGTCTTAGGGGAGGTCAGAGGAGAAGAAGCCTACGTTCTCTTCCAGGCGATCAGCACGGGGCACGGAGGCATGAGTACGCTTCACGCTGAAGAGGTAAGCTCTGCGATGCAACGCCTTACATCCAAGCCCATGGACGTCGCTCCAGCCTATATCTCATTTCTTGATCTTGTATTTCTAGTACGCAGGGTAGCCATTCCAGCAAGGAAGGGCCGAATGACCTTCGGCAGAAGGGTCCTCGCGGTGGACGAAGTCAGCCAGTTCGGGCAGTACTTGCGAATGTTTGAATGGGACCCGATGACAGACACACACACAATGGTTCAGCCCGACTTTTCAAAGAGTGTCAAGATAGGAAAGCTTGCAAAGACCGTCGGAAAGAATACCGCCGAGCTTACGGAAGAAATCAAGAGGCGAGAATTGATACTGAAATGGATGCAGATGGAGGGAATTCGCAACTATAGAAAAGTTGGAGCCATCTTTGAACAGTACTACCGCACTCCACAGGAAATCTATAAGCAAGCAGAGGCAGCGATGCCCCGGATAAAGGAAGCAAAGCACCACGAGGTGCCTGCTAGGAATTGACTCTCCCATTCGGTGTAGTAGTTCCCAAGGTCAAGCTCACGCTCACGCGGGAACGGCTCCTTCTGCTCACGATGTTTGCTACGAGCGTTGTCTCCTTCTTTATTCGACTTCCGCTACGGGTAGATGAGTACGTCCTAAGCCAGGTCCCCGGCTCTCTCCCGCAGAGTTACATCGAGATACTGTTCAAGGCCTCTATCCTTGGGATAATTCTTACCGTAATTATAGAGGACTATGGCAGGTACGGCCCCTCGAATGAACCCAACCCAAACAGAGTACTACCATATGGGGTGGAACTCCCAGTCAAGAGTAAGATTCTCAACCTCTTAATGTCACTTTTCCGAAGACCAGTTGACTGGCTCAATGGCCGGATGCCAATCCTAGGAAAGGAACTTATGATGTCCAGCATCAGTCGCTCTCCCAGCGCCTTCCTGACCCTTGTGATTGTCGCATCCGTTGTCACCGTTCCCATATCCGCCTTTGGGGTCTTCTTGGTGCTTACCTATGGCTCCGGAATCACGGTCGTTCCCCCTGGAATACTTGCATTTCTACTGGGCTTGATACCCGTCCTTGTCTTTGTCTTTGGACTCAACGCTCCCAGGCTCAGCAAATCTGGGAGGGCGGGCGCCCTAGATCATGAGCTGCCCTACATCATGGGCTACTTCAACATCCTGGCCTCTGGCGGAATCTCCCCTGTAATAGCCCTCAGGAAGTTAGCGAAGGTCGGGCGGCTCTTTCCGGCAGCTGCACGAGAAGCAAGGAGAATCTTACTCGACATCGACGTATTCGGCAAAGATCCACTCTCGGTTTATGAGAAGGTCGGCAAGCTGAACCCAAACAAGCCCTTTGCGGACTTTTTTGCTGGATATTCGACCGTCATAAGAAGTGGAGGGGATACCGTGAGTTACATCGACTCGAAGATGAAAGACATCTTTGGCATGAGGTCGATAAGAATGAGAGCCTATGTAGAGACAACAGGTGTCTTGGCAGAGGCATACATTTCGCTGACCGTCATTTTGGGCATAGTACTCTTTGCGCTCTTTGCAGTACAGTCACTCTCGCTGGGACAAGGCAAGAGCGGTCTGGATACCGGCGCCGTGCAGACATCGATCGTGTTCTCTACCGTAGTCATACCCGTGATCTCCGCAGCCTTCATGTTCATCATTCATCTGAGCCAGCCCCGAGAGCCCACTACGTTTTACTCTCCGTACATCGTCTTTGCGGCATCCACCTTCGCCATCCCGATAATGTTTCTGATACCGATCCCGCTCGAACTCCCCATTAGAGTCGGACTAGGACTATTAATCTCGACGATACCCCCTGCTGTAGTAGCTATGAGAGAAAGTGCGCATAAGAAAGGAGTGGAAAGCAAGCTTCCATCCTTCTTAGTCGATCTTACAGAGGTTCGAAAGACAGGACTGCCTCCAGAAAGGGGAATTGAGCAACTGGCGATGCGTGACTATGGGGCATTTTCGAAATACGTGCAGGGAATGTCAGCCCAGCTGTCTTGGGGAGTGTCTTTGGAGAAGGTGATGGGTAACTTTACAACAAGCGTTAGAAGCTGGATCGCAAGAGTTACAGCCTTCTTGCTTTTGGAGGTTACTGAGGTTGGAGGAGGAACGGTTAAGATGTTTGTCGCTTTGTCTGAATTCTCCCAGAAACTCCAGGAACTCGAAAAGGAGAGACGCTCTCAGTTGAGGCTCTACTTGCTCCTTCCGTACATGGGCGCCATCATGATCGTAGCTACGACCGGTATGCTCTTGGGTTTCATAGCCACTCCCTCCTTTAATCTTCCGGGCGCTCCTCCGCTTCCGAAGCCCTCTGCAGGCCTGTCATCAGTGGCGACGACCCTCTTTTCAGGGATAATCGTCGAGTCATGGGCGATGGGGTTTGTGGCTGGAAAAATGGGCGAGGGAAATGTAGCTGCAGGTTTCAAGCACGCCGGTATTCTTACAGCTGTCACTCTAGGGACCGTATACCTTATGAAACTATTCCTGCCCAGTCTATAGGGAGAAAAACAAATGCACAAACCCAACAACTCACATGAAGCAACAAGCGGTAGATCAAGCTCCACCATAGAGCCAAGCTCCCGAGAGTTTTTATAGAGTGATAAAAGTCGTGATAGAAAGTTGACCAATACCACTGGTAGATACGTAAACTCACTATTTGTTCTCATAGCGGTGGCCCTTCTTCTAATGGGTTCAATCCCATTGCATGTGGAAGGACAGCAGAAAGCTCCCCCTAAACTTGTCGTTTACGGAGCTCCTGCCCACGTGTTCGCAGATAATGGTGTTTATTCCAATATAGCCGTTCAGATCCAAAGCCAGGACGGTAAGGCACGACCTGCGACGACAAATTTGACGATTGCCCTATCATCTTCAAAAATCTCTACTGGAACGGTAGAGCCTATTCTAACAATACCCTTAGGCCAGAACTATGCTATCGCGAGCTTCGCGTCCACAGTCACCCCAGGCACTACGACGATTACAGCATCCGCGGAGGGCTTTACAGCGGGATCATTCATAATTACGACTCAGGAGCCAGTTAACCCCCTCCAGTTGAAGGTCTTCCTCGCACCAAAGATAGTTGCCCCAGGGGCTAACTTGGACATAGGTATACAGATCGTCGATTCCAAGAATTTACCTGTCAACCCCCCATTTCCAGTTCTTGTGACGCTATCCTCCTCTCAGATACAGGTTGGAACCGTTGACAGGACAATGGTAATCCCTCCAGGAAATAACACAGCTGTGGCTAGATTCAGGGCTGGGGCCTCCGGTATAACTGCCATCACAGCCTCCGCGTCAGGATTTGCTTCCGATATTTCAGAAATTACAGTTGATGCCAAGCCTACAATCGGTCCGGAAAAAAACAAACTATCTTTATGGATAGTACCGCCTCAATTGTCCGCAGAGTCATCCTCTAGACGTGTCATTGTTGTGCAGGTCTTGAGTGCTGATAACAAGCCAGTCAGACTCTCAGAGGAAACCCCGGTTGCGCTCTCTTCCTCGAATATTGAGGCCGGAGTCCCGCAGCCAAGTGTTATAATCCCTTCAGGATCTAACTTCGCGGTTGCAAACTTCCAGACCACAAAGGTTCCAGGAAAAACAACAATCACGGCATCCGCTACAGACCTGGACTCGGCATCTGCTATTCTTACCACGATAGATATACGTAAATCGCCTTCAAGACTGGTAATAATTGCAGCTCCTGCAACTGTTGCTGCCGATGGGGGCCAACATACCACTGTCGTTCTTGACCTTCAGGATTCTGAGGGTAAAGCGACAAAACCCCTGACGCCTCTCGAAGTTAATGTTTTCTCAACAAACACGAGCGTTGCCGTTGTACCTCGAACTGTTACCATCTTAACCAATGAATCTTTCGCAAGAGTAACGATCAATTCTACTCTCAATCCCGGAAAGGCCATTGTGACTGCTTCAGCTTCTAGTGTTACGAGCTCATTTACTACGTTGTCAACCGTCTCATATCCCATGACCGTCACGGTAATTTCAAGTGTTTTGACTCTGAAGAGGGGTGAAGTTGGGATAGCTCAGGCGCAGGTAATGAGCGACGGTCTTCCGCTCCAGGGAGCCATAGTAAAGTGGGGCGCAAACCAAGGAGTTCTAGGCGTGACGAATCAGACCACCACCAAAGAGGGAATAGCTAGTACGAGTGTTACAGCATTATCCGACGGACCTATCACCACTACCGCCTCTGCATCAAAGAAGGGCTATTCTAGAGCCTCCGGCTCTGTAATATTTGAGAAGGCGCCTGCATCGGGACAATTTTCCTTCGACCTCGCGACAAGCGCGGCTGGCTGGACATTCGGAATACTTCCTGTCATCCTTGTCGGACTCTGGTATCGTTCACGCAGGAAGAAGAGGAGAGGACTTTAGTTGGTTTACACGTCGGCATTCCATCCTATGAAGTCTACCAGGGAAACTAGATGAGAAAGGATCAGGTATGGAGCCGAACTTCATAACGCTTTTTATTATCCCCGAGGGAGTTTGGGAACATGCGCAGTAGGCGGGCTGTTAGCGCCCTGGTAGGCACTATCATGATGGTTGCACTTGTCATACCGCTCAGCTTCGCGGTCTGGGCATTTGCAAATAGCGCCGTGGGGCAAACGGTTAATGCGCAGGCAGAGAGGGTTTCTAGCGATATCAACACGTTATCTGAAAAGATTGTGCTGGTGAACATGGCATTCTCCCCCTCAGGCGATCAAGTTACCCTGTATGTGTATAACAATGGGCTTGTCGAAACAGAGATCACCGCAGTCTATTACGGAATAGGCTCTCCGTCTTCATTGATTCCGACAGGGCAGATTACATTCCCAGCGACCCCCCCATACACGGTGCAAAAAGGCAAATTTGTGACGATTACATTCGATAGATGTGCGCCTACTCCCTGCCTTCCTTCAATAACTGGTCAAACAGTCCATGTTAAGGTGGTAGCCAAATACGGAACTGCATCTGCGTACTTCCAGAAGGCCCCATGAGGTAGAGAAGATTGCCAAGAGATAATAGAAGAAGTGGTGTTGCTTCTGTAATCGGAGCCCTGATCGCGATATCTATTGTCGTTACTGT
>CAZXXP010000047.1:0-12876 GCA_964644785.1 uncultured Nitrosopumilales archaeon
ACAACGAGTTGAGGAACAAGAAGGAGTGTATGGCAGTTCCTTCGTCAAACTTGGCTACAAAGGTTCTCAGCACCATGCAGACCAACAAGTATATTGGGGAATTTGAGGTCATTGATGATGGAATTGGAGGAAAAATTAGAATCCAGCTTCTTGGAAAGATAAACAAGTGCGGAATCATATCGCCAAGGTTCGCAGTCAAGGCCAAGGAGTTCGGCAAATGGGAACGACAATATCTTCCAGCAGTAGGCATAGGAGTACTGATAGTTTCTACTTCTCAGGGAGTCTTGTCGCACAAGGAAACGCAGGAGAAACAAATAGGGGGGAGGCTAATTGGCTACGTCTATTGAGCATGCTCGGCCCAAGGAATTGATGAGGGAAATAGATCTGCCTGACCGCGTTACCGCATCGATGGAACAGGGAATATTGCGGATTAAGGGACCTCTCGGAACTGCAAAAAAAGATTTTAACTTGGTTAGAACTACAATAACTGTAGAAGGTGAGAAGGTGAAGGTCAAGCCTTTCGGAAGGAAAAAGAAGGACAAGGCAATCCTTGGAACGGCGTCGTCAATAATCATGAACCTAATTCAAGGAGTCACAAAGGGATTCACATACAAGGTGAAAATAGTATACGCACACTTCCCCATTACAGTAAAGGTCAAGGGCAAAGAAATTCACGTAGAGAACTTCTATGGAGAACGTTCCCCAAGAGTCGCACAGATAGTAGGCGACTGCAAGGCTAACGTGCAGGGCGACGATGTGATAATCCAAGGAATTAACCTTGAAGATGTAGGTCACACTGCTGCGAATATCGAACAGGCAACGAAAGTTCGCAGGAAAGACCAGAGAGTCTTCTTGGATGGCCTGTACGTATATGACAAGGTGAGGAACTGATGGTGAAGAAGAAGGAGAAGCCAGAGGACAAAAGGAAAAAGGCTGCAAAGGAAGAAAAAAAGCAGAAAGTCGAGAAGACTGTAAAGAAGGTTGAGGAGAAGAGCAAAGTCGCTCCAATAAAAGCCAAGGAGGCCAAGAAGGAAGCCGAAATGCCTGTTAAGAAAGAACCTGAAGCCCCTAAAGTAGTGGTTAAAGATTCTCCTACCAAAGAAGTTCTAGTAAAGAAGGAGAAACCTGCCAAGGAAGAGGAAAAACCTATGGTCAAAGTTCCTCCAAAGAAAGAAACTGCCCCTGTACAAGAACCCAAAAAGGAGATTGTTGTACCGAAACCAGCACCCATTGTAGCTACAAAGAAGGAGCCAATCGAAACTACTAAACCCCAACAAGCAACAGTTCTTAAGAAAGAACCTATTGCAAAACCAATTGCTAAACCTGATCTTGAACCTGTTACCCCTCTAAAAATGGAGCCTTCGCCTTTGAAGAAGGAACCAGTTGCGGTTCCGAAGGTCGAGCGGGTGATTCCAAAGACAGTCGTTGCCCCTGTACCAAAACCAGCTCCCATTATGAAGAAACCTCCTATTCCTGTTAAGAAGGTTAAGCTTCCGAAGAAGCCAGTAGTTCACAAGAAGGTTGACATTGGAAGGCTTCTTGCGTTGAGAAAGGAGCTAAAGCACAGGAAACCCGATTTCGTAAGACCCGAGTCGTGGAGATATGTCAGGTTGCATGAACCGTGGAGAAAGCCTAAGGGTATAGACCACAAGGTTAGACTCTCGGTCAAAGGTTGGCCCCCACTTGTTAAAGTGGGGTATAGAGGGCCCAAGGCAGTCAGAGGACTGCATCCCTCAGGCATGAGGGACAGACTTGTGCACAATGCAAACGATATGGAAAAGATTAACCCTAAGACTGATGCAGTAAGACTTGCCGCGACGCTCGGTGGCAAAACTCGAGCAATGCTGGTGCAGAAAGCTCAGCAGATGGGGATAAAGGTGCTGAACCCTGGAACGGTTAAGGTTGCGTCTAAGAGGTGAAAATGAGAATGGCTGATCTACGAGCTAAAAGGAGAATGGCTGCAGATATATTGGGCATAGGGCAAACAAGGATTAGGCTGGACAATGCAGAAACAGAGCGCCTAGAAGATGCGATTACAAGAGGTAGCATAAGGTCTTTGATAAAGGAGGGTGTGATCTGGGTTGAGCAGAAGAAAGGAATTTCACGAGGAAGGGTAAGAGTTAGGCGCCAGAAGGCCAAAGCTAGAGGAAGGGGTACAGGCTCTAAAGAAGGCGCGAAATATGCACGGGTTTCAAGAAAAGAAGCATGGGTCAAAAGAGTCAGAGGATTAAGGAGAAGGCTCAAAATAAAGAAGGCCAGAGGAGAAATCAGCAACGATGTATTCTGGCAGATTTACAGGCAGTTAGGCGTAGGGCAAGTAAGAACATTAAAGCACATGGAAGAATTGATCGTAGGAGCGGGAGACAAGCAAAATGCCTAAAGTGAGATTTGTACCTCTGCTGAGAAGAAGGCGTCAGGGAAAGACAGACTACAACACAAGAAAGAAAATAATCATGTCAAGGGAGAGCTTCGTCACGATAAGGTTTAGTGGCAAGAACACAACTGTGCAGGTTTCAGAGGCCAAGATTGGGGGAGATAACGTTGTTGCTGCAGCACATTCTAGAGAGTTGAAGAAACTCGGCTGGAAGAGCTCGGGTAAATCAATCCCAGCAGCGTATTTGACAGGCCTCCTTGCCGGGGAGAAGGCGAAGAAAGCAGGCATAGAGAGTGCAATAGTTTATTCTGGAGTAAAAGCATTAAGAAGGGCGTCAAGAATCACCGCTGCTGTAAAAGGTGTGATTGATGCAGGAATTAATATTCCGGTTGATGGCGAAGTTTTTCCGTCCGAAGAAAGGATAAAAGGAGAACATATAGTTGCTTACGCGTCTTCTATGGGAGTGTCTGAAGAGTCTCCACACTTCTCGACTTGGAAGAAGGCTGAATTGAGCGCTGCAAATTTTGGCGATCACTTTGACCAAATTTTCTCAAAAATCAAAGGAGGAAAATAGAGCTTGAGTTTCTACAGGACAGAAGAGAAAGAAAAGCCTTGGATACCGAGTACTAAACTCGGCGTGCTGGTAAGTCAGGGCAAAATCACCTCCATGGACGAAATTTTCCAGAATGGTTGGAAGATCAAAGAGCACGAAATAGTAAAGACACTGCTCCCCGATTTGAAGGCTGAAACTGTTAGCGTGGGCATTGTGCAGAAGCAGACCGATGCTGGCGAAGTTACAAAATTCGCGGCGGTAGTTGCAGTTGGAAATGGAAATGGCTGGCTTGGCGTCGGGAGAGGAAAGGCAGCTCAAATGCGAAGCGCTATTGAAAATGGAACACATGACTCCTATCTTAAGTTGATTCCTGTTAAGTTGGGTTGCGGAAGCTGGGAGTGCAGATGTGGGGGAGGGCATTCGGTACCTTACAAGACCAGCGGTAAAGGCGGAAGCGTAAGAGTTGACATAATCCCAGGCCCAAGAGGACTTGGACTCGTAGCAGGGGAAACTGTCAGGACGCTTTTGTCTCTTGCAGGGATCAAAGACGCTTGGACTAGAACTTATGGTTCTACTAGTACGATAGCCTCAGTGGCTAATGCTGTATATGATGCTTTGAAGAAGGTTCACGGTTTAAGCACGGTTGGAGGTTAGCGTCTTGCCAGGATTTTTGGTCGTCAATCTTAGAGGTTTGGTAAATACTCCAGCAGGAGTAAGGGAGACTCTAAAGAGGTTGCACCTTGAAACAAGGTTTAGGGCAACAATAATTCCAGATACTCCAGATTATAGAGGGATGCTAAAAAGCGCAAAGGAACATCTGGCATGGTGCGAGGCGAAACCAGAACTTACACTGAAGATAATTGAAAAAAGAGGCAGAGTGGAGGGAAAAACCCCCATTACTGATGATGTTCTGGAGGCTCTGGGATACAGCAAACTTGCAGAACTTGCGAAGGCTCTTAGCGATGGTAAGACTACTCTTAATGCTGTAGGGGTAAAACCTTCAGTTGCGTTATCCCCTCCGAAAGGTGGCTTTAGGCGCTCGACAAGGAGGCTGTATTCACAAGGAGGAGTACTCGGGCTCAATCCAGACTTACCAAAACTGGTAGAGGCGATGATTTAGAGGGAGAGCTATGGCAACTCGAAATAGAAAGGTAAGAGGGCAGAGAGGTTCAAGGACTATGGGCTGGGGGCAGGTTGGGCAGCACAGAAAGAGCGGAGGCAAGGGTGGAGTCGGAAAGGCAGGTTTGCTAAAGCATAAATGGTCATGGACTGTAGTTCATGATCCTGACCATTTCACTAGGGAAAAACCCAAGCCTCCTCAAAGGACAATCGTAACAAAATGGGTGAATGTTGGGCAGTTAGATAGTATTGCACGCTCGGTTGGAAGTGAAGTAGGAAAGATACTCATTGACCTTAAAGGCATGGGATACCAGAAGCTCTTAGGTCAGGGAAGCGTAGCTGGACAGTACAAAATATTGATAAGTTCTGCTAGCGCATCTGCGAAGGGGAAGGTACAGAAGGCAGGCGGAGAGTTGGTGCTGGCAGCGGCGAGTGAGTAAGTTTGGGTGCAATCGGGAATGCCATAACGACAGTTGCTTCTGTATTTCCGCAAGTTCCCAAGCCCGACCGAAAACCAGGTCTTTCTGAAAAGCTTGTCTGGACGGCTGTTGCTTTGGTGCTGTTCTTGGCTATGGCCCAAACACCCCTTTTCGGAGTTGCGTCTGGCGTTGCAGACCAATTAGCGTATACAAGGATCATCTTCGCATCTTCTCAAGGCACTCTGATGGAGCTTGGAATTGGCCCCATAGTCACTGCGGGTCTTATTCTCCAATTATTGAAGGGCGCAGAGATAGTCAAATTAGATTTCAAAAAGCCAGAGGACAAGGCTCTCTTCTCCGCTGCGACAAAGGTGCTTACACTGATAGTGACTGTAATAGAAGCATCTGCATTCTTGATCGGAGGACAGTTCGGCTCGAATCTCTCTACAGGTGTCATAGCAGTGATAATGAGTCAGCTCCTCGCTGCTGGTTTTGTGGTAGTACTGCTGGACGAACTTGTCCAGAAGGGTTGGGGAATTGGCTCTGGGATCAGCCTGTTTATCATGGCTGGTGTAGCCCAACAAATTGTTTGGCACATGTTCAGTATATTACCAGCCGGAGACGGATATTACGGCATTATACCTTATTTCGTCAACGCAACTGCAACAGGTCATCCCGAGACGGCTTTTGTCCGATCTGGACAGCTTCCAAGCCTCTTGACTCTTCTCCTCACATTTGTCGCCATAATCATAATTGTTTACTTTGAAGGGATACGCATTGAAGTTCCAATAACTTCGACAAGGTACCGGGGCTTTGCTGGAGTCTATCCAATGAAGTTGCTTTACGTGTCAAACATCCCCGTAATACTCACGTCGGCGCTCTTGGCAAATGTTACATTCTTTTCGCAGTTCATATGGTCCCGCTATAATCCCACCAATAGTAACCAATTGCTGAATCTGATCGCCACCTATAATCCGCAGGCCGTAACTAGTGGCGCGATCGGAGGATTATTGTATTACATAACCCCTCCAAGAGGATTGGAGTCTTTGGGCCTTGAGCCCTTACGCGCAGTTTCGTATGTCGCATTTTACATAATAATGTCGATAATGTTTGGGAGGATATGGGTTGAAATTGGAGGGCTGAATGCAAAGGCAGTATCAAAGAGTCTTCTTGCTGCAAACGTTCAGGTGCCTGGATTCAGGAGGTCGGAACAGTCAGTTGAGGCAATCTTGGGCAAGTACATTCCCGTAATTACAATATTGGGTGCAGCGTTTATTGGCATACTGGCTTCTAGCGCTGACTTGCTTGGCCTGTTCGGCACTGGTACTGGAATCCTTCTGATGGTCGATATTACACTGAACTACTACCAGATGCTGATGAGGGAAAGACTGGAGACGATGATGCCACAACTTGCAGGGCTGCTGGGCAAGAGCTAGTTAAGTACACCCAGCCCTGTTATGACCCCCAGAAGGGGTTACCCCGAGTATAGCTGCTAGGAGGGGATGCAATATGGAATTGCGATAGCGGTGAGTGGAGTACTCCACTATAGATTTTATTGTTAGATGCGTTGGCTAAAGAATAGTTGTACGAAAAGTTAGAACCTTGCCTATTTGAGCTCAAAGTGTAGTATTATGACGATCTCAAAAGTGGAATATAGTATCAAGAACCATCGCGGTAAAGACGATCGCAAGATACGGACTTGAAAACTTGAATGCAGTCCACGAATTTTCTCTGTTCGGCTCCTTAAGCATCTTTATGTTAGTAACCAGTAACAACGCAACAACAACACTAGTTACGGCAAGGTACAATAGGCCACTATAACCCAAGAAGTAGAATAGCAAAGAAAAAGGGATCAACAAAAGAGTATTAAGTACAATGTACTTGCTGGCTTTTTGCTCTCCGACTATTGCGGGCAGCATGGGGATACCAGCTTTCTGATAATCCCTATTCGTTAATATTGCAAGGCTCCAAAAGTGGCTGGGCGTCCAAAGAAAAATCAATAACGCCATAAGAATGGCAGGGCCTCCAATGGAATCACTGGCAGCAGTCCATCCAGCGAGCGCAGCAAAAGAGCCTGCAAATCCTCCAACCACAATGTTCCAAGCAGTCCTCCTTTTTAGAAAAATAGTATAGATAACTATGTAAGTAAAGGCGCCCAAGAGTATCATCACAGTGCTCAACAAGTTGAGCATTGTCAGAGAAACCACAGCAGCAATTCCTATCATAAGGACTCCGAACTGCAGAGCTCTGATTGGAGGGTTTATCCTTCCTAATGGGATGGGCCTGTTCATCGTCCTAGCCATTACAGCATCGATGTCTCTATCAAGATAGGAGTTGAATGCGCCTGCACCTGCAGATGAAAGAGTACCTGCAACAAAGAGTGCTGCCAGAGGCATCGCCATAACTTGAATCGAAATGTTAGGGATAGCAGCCACGAGCAAGGCAGCAATTGCTACAAAGTCAAGTAAGGAAACTATCTTCAACTTTGAAATGCGAATATAGTCTTTTGCCAGCTCATAGGGCAGCGCAATTCACCCGTAACAATTACAGTTTAGCTACAATAAAGGCATGTCTGAAGCATTGTCTTGTCTGATGACGTGTATCAGGAAACATGGAAGATAGGCGCAAATTGATTCGGTGCAAACCGAACAAAGCCGAGTTTAAAAGGTTAATTCGTACTATGCCTCCATTGGAAGCTTGTGTGCAAGCACTGCTGTAATTACTGTTGAACCAAAGACAGCTGCGGCCATAGCAAGGTGCGCTGTTCCTATTAGAGGGTCAAGCTCTGAAAGCACCGTTATCATTCCCAAAATAACCTGCCCAATTATGAGCAGGAAGCTAAGCGTAGCGAACATGACAACTCTACTGCCCCTATGCCTCTTTACTGCTAGTATCATTGTTACCAAAACGAAAAGCGATGAAAAGGCAGCAACGATTCTATGACTATACTCCGACATGACAGGCGCAGTAAACTCGGGAATGATTTGCCCATTACATGTAGGCCAATCCGGGCAAGCAAGCCCGTAACCACTCGCCCTGACGAATGCACCGATTACCATAAGGCAGTAAATCATGATAGCTGTAGTTGCAGCAATTGTTCCTGTGCTGACCATACATCTCCTTTGTGAATTGCGATATAAAAAGCTGGAAATGATCTCCAAGGCAAGAATTGAGATAGGTTTCGTGAAGCCAGAAATTGTTAAATAACCTTTAGAGCTAATCTCTTTTTGATCATGATTTCGAACACTTCCGAGATTTACCAAGGACTCTTTAGCCTGTTCACGTATCTTGGAACTCTTGTAGGAGTCGTAGTGATAGCGATATTGCTGGTATTGATTCTAAAGTACAGGGACAGAGGCTCGAAAACACCAGACCCGCAAGATACTCCGATGCTGGGCAAAGTCCCTGTGGAAAGGGGGCATCTTAAAACAGTGATACTCTCTCTAACGGCATCCAGTGTAATTCTGCTCTTCCTGCTACAGGGGACTTTTGGTGTAATTGATACGCTCAACACACCTCCTTCTGGTACACTGAACGTGGAGGTAGATGGATTCCAGTGGGGTTGGAAGTTCATTTATCCAAACAACTATGAAGACACTGTTCTAAGAGTGCCGAAGGATGAAACAGTGATATTGAAAATTGTTTCCCCTGACGTCGCACATAGTTTTGGAATTGTTGAATACAAGATAAAGAGGGACGCTCTACCAGGCAGAACCAACACAATCTGGTTCATTCCGAAGGAGACCGGAGAGTTCAACATTGCATGTTTCGAGTTCTGTGGCGTGGGTCACGCATACATGAAAACTAAGCTTATAGTAATGGATCCCTCCGAATTTCAGGACTGGTATTCAAAGGCAAAGCCTGCAGGGGCTGAACATCAGGTTCAAGGGGCTTCAAGACCATGAGCGAGGAACAACACCTACCACCTTCTTACTCTATTCAGAGATGGCTATTTTCCACTAATCACAAAGACATAGGTACACTCTACATAGCTACATCACTCTACTTCCTCTTCGTTGGAGGCGCCCTTGGGCTTCTTGTGAGGGTGCAGCTTACGGTACCCAATAACAACTTCCTTACAAGCGCTGCATTCAATCAGGCGTTTACGACTCATGGACTATTGATGGTGCTGTGGTTCTTGTCGCCATTTGCACTTGGATTTGCAAATTGGATCGTGCCTCTACAAATAGGGGCAAGAGACCTCGCATTCCCTAGACTCAATGCTCTGAGCTATTGGATGTACCTCTTTAGTGGCGTACTGGTCTTAATGAGTTCTGCCGCAGGCATGCCAGACGGAGGCTGGACGCTCTATTCTCCACTAACTTCAGCGAAGTTCACGCCTACATTGGGTCTCAGCATAGCTCTCAGCGGCCTGCTTCTCTTCATCGTATCGATAACAATAGGTTCTGTCAACTTTATCACAACCATCATGAAGATGCGTGCTCCAGGCATGAAACTGATGCACATGCCAATGTTCACTTGGGGGGTCCTCCTAACTGTATTCATGATGCTTTATGCATTCCCATCATTACTTGCGGGAACTATCATGCTAGTAGCAGACAGAACTATTGGCACGATGTATTTCAGCTCTCCGCAAGGAGGCTCATTGCTTTGGGATCACCTTTTCTGGTTCTTCGGCCATCCAGAAGTTTACATCGTTCTATTCCCCGCTGTAGGGGCAGTCTGCGATATCATACCTACATTCACAAGGAGGCCACTATATGGCAGAAAGTACATCATTATGGGGCTCATAGCCGCAGTTCTGTTGAGTTTTGGAGTCTGGGGACACCACATGTTCGCGACTGGCTACGATCCACTAGCGGCAAAAATATTCACGGTGACTACTATTGCCATCTCTCTGCCATTTGATATCATAACGATAGCCATGCTTGAATCGCTCGTCAAAGGTAAGGTTAGACTCAAAACACCGATGCTATTTGCTTTGGGTTCCATATCGCTATTCGTTATAGGCGGCATAACAGGCGTATTCTTAGGATCTGTAGCCCTTGACTATGCGCTAAGAGGAACCTATTTCGTTGTTGCGCACTTCCACTATGTAATGGTTGGCGGAGGAGTTGTTGCACTATTCGGGGCATTCTATTATTGGTATCCGAAAATCACTGGGAAGATGTATGACGAAGGTCTCGGCAAAGCTCACTTTGCACTTTCTATAATAGGCTTCACTCTGCTTTACTTCCCAATGTTCTTGAACTATGAGATGCCAAGGCGCATCGTCACTTTTACTGAACCCCAATGGGCGTTCACGAACTTTTTGTCAACTATCGGAGGCTTTGTCTTTGGGCTTGCACAAATACTCATGCTCTACAACTTTTACGAAAGCCTGAAGGCAGGCGCACCCGCAGGATCAAATCCGTGGAATGGCTCTACGCTGGAATGGGCAGTTGCATCACCGCCTCCTCACAATGATTTTGATGTTATCCCAAGGTTCTCTGCAGAGGGGACTGTGAAGTTGCCAGGCCTAGCGGCATTTGCTAATGGAGGAACCCAAACTGTGAGCACTGCGCATGTAGAGCCTGCGGCGATGGAGAGCCACCTGAGCCATTGGCCTGTCGCGCTATCTGGAGCAGTCTTTACCCTCTTATTAGGAATACTGGGGATCACTCAAATTCCGGCGGCATCGTTTATTCAAGGCATGCTGTACCTCGGGATACTCTTCATGGGCTTCATACTTGGAGGATTAGCGCTCTACGGCTTTGCCAAGGAGAAATTCATATCTCACGAAGACCATGAAGCAGAAGGGTGGCCGTTTAAGCATGTTGCAAGATTGAGAATGGGAATATGGACGTTCCTTGCGTCAGAAGTCGTACTATTTGGGACATTCATAAGTGCTTACATCTTCATAAGGGCAGGAACATTGGATTGGCCGGCGATTGACACAGTATTTCTAATACAACACGGCGCAATCAACACCTTCATTCTGCTTACAAGTAGCTTTACCGCAGTGTTGGCACTAGTATATTCAAAGAGAGAATCAAAGGCAGGATTAGTAGGATCATTGTTGGTGACAGTGTTCCTTGGCCTTTGGTTCCTCTTTAACAAGGCAACCGAATGGCAAGAACTGTTCCGCGAAGGACACACGTTCAATAGCAGTGTCGTCATGAGCACTTACTATGTAACTACGGGAGCACATGGAGCCCATGTTATTGGAGGACTAGTCGCGATGACTATTCTTATAGGTGGAGCGCTTAAAGGCAGGCATATGGGTGAGCATGGTAGTGAAACAATCCACAACTATGGATTATACTGGCATATTGTCGACATCATCTGGATATTCCTCTTCCCGCTTTTCTATCTGTTGTAGGTGAAAAGAATTGGGAGTTGTAACATATTCAGTAATATTTGCCATATTAATCGGGAGTACAATCTTTGAGCTGATGCTGCTAGGACAGCCTGTGGCGCGACAGACGTTGGTTATTTCCATATTAGGCTTGGCGGGAGTAAAAGCTGTGCTCGTCGCCCTTTTCTTTCAGCACATTAAGGACGAGCCGAAGGCTATTTCATCTCTTGTGCTTTTTGGGTTCGTAGCAGTGATACTGCTGGTAACGATAAGTCTGCTTTCAATAACTGCGTTACATGGAGTGTAGCGGATGAGAAGCACCTATGCCGTAGCATTATTGGCGCTCATTGTAGGTGGAATATGGCTAGAGTGGATATCGCTCTCGCTGATGTTTCCCGCTCAGGCCCAGGTTTCAAATGCCATTCCTACTTCAGTGATTTCCATAGATGGAGGAGAGGCTGCGAGGGGCTTCGGGTTTGCCTTAAAGGGACAAAAACCTGCGTCGCCCGGTCCCACCATTACGGTGAAGACTGGTGATATTGTCAGAATTAATTTCAAAAATGTTGGAGCGACAGCACACGCGTTTGCTGTGACCAAGGAAAAGGATGACAAGTCGCCAATTCTATTCACAGGTAACGTAGGAACCGGTTCAAGACCCCTTACGCCTGGAGGAGACGGTTCAGTCGTGTTCAAGGTTGATAAGCTAGGGAACTATTACTACATCTGCCCAGTGCCCGGACATGCAGCACTCGGCATGTGGGGCGAGTTCAAAGTCGAGGGCTAAACTCCAAAACCCTCATATTTTCCGGCTTTAGAATTAAGATAATTGCAGAGCCTAGCCCAATATGTTAGGGAAGTCACATCACTCCCACTAATAACCTTAGTTGGAGCATGTCTTATAGCTGCAGACATGGCAGTCTACTCATTTGGAGGAGCCTCGGCTCTGACTCTTGCGACAGATTCATCTTTCTTGCTTGACGCATTTGCATACGCTTACTTCTTTGTCTTAGTTGCGGGGGTTTTGCTCTCAGCGCTGGGGTTGCATCGAGCTCTTAAGAAGAGAACTTTGATCGTAAAAAAAGCGGATGAAATTCCTTACAACATAGGTTTGATTATTCCGTATATTTTTACAGAGAAGAGCATTGCAAAGGTATTCGTTGTTGGAGCCTTGCTGTACGGCATGTTCTACAGCTTCGTTACTAGCATGGTAGTCTACATGCCCGATGTCAAGTTTTCTGAAGCTTACAACGCAATCATACCGAGCGTCATCATCAGTCCCTGTTGCGGCCCTCCAGGCCAAATACCAGTAATTGTGGGGTATCTTACTGAAAATATTGGATTTCAGATATTGCCATTGACCCTGCTTACTCTAGTAGTAGTTTCCGGGCTCGTAGCGCTGAACCTTTCACTCACCTATTACGCTTGGAGGAACAGGCCTACTATTTCTAAGCAAAGCTGGAGCGTTGGGCTGGGAGCTGCAATCGGTCTTTTTACAGGGTGTCCCACTTGTGCGGGCTTATTCCTTGCAAACATTGTTGGAGGTGCTGGAGCGACTACACTTGCACTGTCTCTAGCACCATTCCAATTCCTGATAATTTCAATAACGATTCCCGTTTTGCTGATGACACCCTACATGGTTCTAGGCAACATTGCAAAGGCGCTTGGGGGTAGCTGTATAAGCACCTCAAATGAAAGAAGCAAGGTTCTGCCAAATTAGGATGGAAGGACCCGCAAGCAACTAAGTTCAAAAAAGGGCTTTTAGATGACTTTTACAGCACCTACCCTTAATGTATCCTGACAGGTCGCACAAGAGATGGGTTTCTGCAGGACGGGCGGTAATGTTTGTCCTTATCGGTATAGCGGCCATTCTTTTAGCAGCACTCTTTCGAGGCACCTCTCCCATAACGGGCTTTAGATTCAGCTGGTTCCCGTTTATTGGACTGTTCTTCCTTTACTTTTTTATGAGATGGATATTCTACCCTGGAGCTGGGGATACAGAAGGCATCACCGGACGGAGGAAGACAGAGCGCTCCAAACGATCCGAGAACGCTACGCCGAGGCGAGATAACCAGAGAGCAAGACGACGAAATGCTCAAGGATTTGGCTAGGCAAA
>CAZXXP010000048.1:0-5137 GCA_964644785.1 uncultured Nitrosopumilales archaeon
GTTGAAAATGATGAAATTCAGATGCTGCTCAAACAGAACAAACTTGATCAGGCAAAGAGCGTTGCAGATAGAATAGTCGAGCAGGTGGTCAGTCGCTCTGTCAATCATTAATCTGCGTATCACCTATAAGAAAGCCGGCATCCCTGTTCTAGAGGCTGTAAGGCTGAAGAAGGGTCATTCGATAGCATCAATTGCCGAGGAAACTGCAATCATTCAGACGTGCAACAGGGTTGAAATTTATGCCGTAGCTAAGAACGGGCAAAAGGAGAGAACCGAAAGTGCTTTAGTAAGAACTTGGAAAAAGAGAGTAAGCAATCAGGTTTTCACAAATGTAGGAAAGACGTTTGATGATTATCTAGAGGTTGATTACGATGAGGACGCTATAAGGCATCTGTTCAGGCTTGCTGCAGGTTTAGAATCCATGATAGTTGGTGAAGATCAGATTCTTGGGCAGGTCAAGAACTCTCTGATCGAAGCTAGACTGAATGGTAGCATAGGACCAATTCTCTCGCTAGTTTTTGACCGGGGCGTAAAGTTAGGGGCGAAGATTAGAACTGAAAGCAAAATCAACAAGGGCTCAGTTTCTGTGGGGTCAGTTGCTGTCAGGCTTGCCGAGAAGAGGCTTGGAAGGCTAGAGGATAAGCAATCGCTTATGATCGGCGCAGGTGAAGTTGGACTTCTAGTCGTGAAATCTCTTATGGCCAAAGGGCAGAAAGCCGTATACGTCACAAGTAGAACATTAGGCAGAGCTTCTGCTTTGACAAAGATCGCGGGAGGCTATCCGCTAAGCTTTGAAGAAGCTTTGAAGAAGCTAGAAGAAGTTGATTTAGTCGTACTCGCCACAGCGGCTACATACAAAATTCTTACTCGAGAAAGGGTCGAAAAAGCACTTAAGGCAAGAAATGACAAGTTCATGCTTATTCTCGACCTCTCGGCTCCTAGAAACGTAGAGGAATCCGTTAAGGAACTACCTCATGTCGAGCTTCTCACAATAGATAACCTGCGAAGTGAAATAGACAGAAACTTGAAAGCTAGAATGCATGAAATTAAAGATGTGGAAGAGAAGGTTGAAAGAGAGTTGATCAGAGCTCAAGCAATGCTACGGAGAGAAAGTGTTGAGCCTGTAGTTGCATTGTACTACAAGCGCGCCGAAACTGTTAGAATGCGTGAAGTCAGCAAGGCAATAGAACGTCTGGGTAACGTTGATACCAGACTAAAGGGAGTGATTAACGATCTGAGCCTAGCAATCGTTGATGGTTTGTTGAGCGAGCCTGTCATGAACTTGCGAAGAGCTGCAGAGCATGAGGATGAGGAGACCATCCGAATAACTAAGAAACTCTTCAAGATAGACTGAAAAGGTAAGCGCCTTCCCGCAATCATAACAATGGGCCTCTCAGGAGCCCATCAATTGGAAAAAACTTCTGAAACAGTTCTGATAACTTGTGGGTTTAGGCTATACCCTCAATCATATGAGAGAAGCTGGCGGTTTTTACGATACCCGAAAAGTTATCGTACTATTCAATTCGTTGTATAATAGCCTGGACCTGAACCCGTTTTGTATTCAAATCCCACCGGGCCCATCCACTCCTCGTGGATTTGAGCCTAGGATTTCAAAACAATCCAGAAGAGAATTAGCATGCCCTTTCATTCGATGTCCTCTACAAGTGACATGCGGATTCAATTTTACATTTGTAAACTCTAATAGATATATGGCATTGGGGAGGTTCTCAACCTATGCCCCATGGTGCACCAGAATTATTGTCATATGGCATACTTACCGTATTTAGCTTGGGATTAGTTTTTCACTGGTCACGGAGAGCGTTACGCCATCCTGCACCTACAGAACCTCTTTCCACAGAGATAAAAGGACAGATCATGATGTTTGACAGAGTTCAAAGAACCTTTCACTGGGCAACTACAGCATCGTTCATTCTAGTTTTATTGACAGGTCTCCCCCTTTACGATCCTTCTGCTTTTGTACCAGCCACAGCTGCTTTAGGGATTCCCCTGCACGGTGCTTTCAATACTTATGTACTGTTCCATGTAATCGGATCCTCCTCCCTTGCAATTCTTCTGATCGTACATATCGCCTGGGATGTAGGAAAGCTTAGAGCGACGAAGCTGATGCTCCCGACAAAATCTGACTTAAAGGATACGATCATCCGGGCAAAGAGCCTTCTCCTAAGAACGAAAGAATACCCTCGCATCAACAAGTATGATGGTTTCATGAAGAATTTCCATCTTTTCCTTCCCATAGCATTTGTTGTACTCGCAGTCACTGGAATAAACATGCTGTTCTATTCGCAGTGGTGGAATATACCACTGGAACTTCACTTCCAGACCGAGCCCGATTGGAAACCTACAGTCTTGCACGACATCTTTGGCTTTACTCTTATGGCCCTAGTCTTAGGGCATACGTACTTCTCGATATTGCCAGTGAATAAGCCTGTCTTCAATGCGATGCTTAGAGGAGTGATTTCCGCAGAGGATGTTATGAAGAGATACCGTCCTCAAGATTTCGTGAACAAACTTCATCGGTTACTCCGTTCTCATGATAAGAAGGAAAATGAATGAACAAATCGTTTTTTACAATCCCTCTAGTTATGATAGCTGTTCTGGTCTCCATACCATACGCACACGCTCGCGCGGACTTGTTTGTTGGCGATGATGGAGGTGAGATGTCATCAGGGCACAGTGGAGGGATCTACATTCCAACCAGCTATACGGGAACTTTGGAGACTTACACAATGGTTGTAAACAACCAAAAAAATTTCTCGATAACAGAAGTTCAGGTCGTCCTGCCGCAGGGTATGCAACTAATATCGGATGGAAACCAAAAGGGCTGGAAAGTTACGGTTCTTGAGCCTCCGTCCGTTCGTACTTCGGTGCTGATATGGAATGGGAGCTCAATACTCAAGGGACAGAGCGAGCACTTTGTCTTCAAGGCAAGAAATCCTTCTGACGTTTTCGTCTACTACTTTCTAGTCGTTCAGACCTATGAAGGTGGAGACAATGATGTCTCGAGGCCTTGGGTGCAGGTAATCAGCCCCACAAGTATTGCGGGCTTGGAATTTTCTACCGTCGCTGGAATAGTTATAGTCATTGTGCTGGTGCTTCCGTTCATTGAAAGGGCTGCAGTGAGGGGTGTGAAGCATACACCGCTAAATGCTAACGAAGCCCATTGAGTGAGCCGGTATCGCTACTCTGAATGCCCGTATCTGTGAGGATCCCGGTCGAAGGTTGCCTTGCAGGCAGCAGAGCAGAAGTAAAACGTTCGCCCGTCATGTGTTGTGATGAATTTCGTCATCTTCGGCTCTACCATCATCCCGCAGACAGGATCTTTCTCCAAGTTCGATAGCCCCCTTCTAAGCAGTTGCTGGAGCAGTTGTCGCCCTTTCAGCAGTTCTCATTGATTAACCCTCGACTATGAATTCGCCAAACATTCCCCTGTCTGCATGCAAATCGGGCTTTGTCCCCACGTCAAGTAGACAGGCATAGACATAGTTCCCGGGCTTGTCTGCAACGAAGGTTATTGTTGCAGACGATCCGGGCTTTACTTCGTCGGTCATAGCACCCTTGAAATAGGGATCAGGGTGTTGAACCATCTCCATTTCATCCCCCATCTGCATTTGGTCCGCCTTGAATACCATGAACTCGTGTGGAGCACCTCCGACATTCTTCAGAGTTACCTTGACAGTTTCTCCCGCCTTAACAGTGATCTTCGGTCCGCCCTTGAAGTCGTTGAAACCAAATTCCTTTGCCTCCAGCTGGATGTTCTTCACCTGCGGCACAGGCTGACCTTGCGGCAAAGCCAAAAACGATCCCACTGTGACAACTATTGCAACTACTGCAACAATCCCAACAATAATACCCTTGTTCATGATATTCTTGTGTTTTGGTAATACTTATCTGCATTGATATCCAAATAAAAAATTAACCACTTACCCTTACGCATGCTATTTCTTGCTGGCGAGCAGAAGTCAGTTTGCTAAGGTTTACAATTGTAAAGCTTAATTCAAAGGCTTTCCATTGCTTAGGTGCATTTGCCTCTGGTTCTGGATAAGATTGATGTAGCTCTAATCAAGGCGCTTTTGGATGACGGGAGACGCTCATACAGGAAGTTAGCGAAAATTGCAAATGTAAGCACACCTACTGCTAAAGCAAGGATAGAGCGCATGTTTAACACGGGCTTCATAAAGAAGATCGGACCTGTTTTTGATTTAGCGAAGATGAATCAGGGAGTCTCTGCAATTGTGTACCTGAGGGTTGATTCATCGCAAATCAAAGAGTTTTCGGCATACCTTTCTTCTTTAGATCACGTTAGTAGTGTTTTTCTTACCACAGGGGAGTGGAACATGATTATCAGAGTTGCGAGCTCCAGCAACGAGGAACTTCAATCAATGATAGATACGAAGATTTGCAACAAGAAGGGCGTCACTCTAGTCAACAGCCAAGTTGTAACCAGAACCATCAGGGATGAGCAGGGATTCGTGTTCTCTACTGATATGAGAATTGATCTTACTTGCGACTACTGTAGAGGACCGATTGGAGCAAATCCTTTCAAGCTAAAGGTGGGAGAAGGGGAGAGGTTTTTGTGCTGCAAGACCTGTCTGAATTCTTACAAGGAGAAGTACGGCTCTCGGATCGCAACCCTAACTAGAAGCACACCTTAAGATCATTGATATGACTCTACATACGGAAAATCTTGCCTTTCTTGGCCCAGACTCTTCTCTGCATATCAGACGGTAATATGGGCTGGAAAACGGGGAAGACTTGGACGCACGGACGTGCAGGCAAGCAAGATTATGGTTTTGACTTTCTCTTTTTCATAACTGCATAAGCAATAGCGGCTGTGGCAACAGCAAGTGCGGCTAACGCGACTTGATTCGCATAGCTGACACTAGTAGCCTTTGTTTCAGAGGGAAGTCCAAAAGCAGCAACAACGCCTGACCTCTCCTCTACGAGTTCTGCCCCTCCAGTGACAACCAAAATCATCATATTGCCGCGAGCATCAGCACCAATTCCGACTCCAGCGGAGCCAAAAGAATTGAATGGTATGCTTTTCAATTGCTTCCCAGTATCAACATCAATAGCATAGAATGTTCCTACTCTGTCTATCGCATAAAGGACTTTAGCG
>CAZXXP010000048.1:5147-12872 GCA_964644785.1 uncultured Nitrosopumilales archaeon
GTAAGGGCAGCGCTCTGAAATCTGTTTGGAATGAAAAATTCCCACTTTATTTTACTGGTTGATGCGTCTATCGCAAATATTGAAGAGTTCTGCTGAGTAGTTGCAGGAAGTCTGTACACAAAACCATCTAGTGTTTTGCCTTTGTAAGGCACTTTGATCTGCTCGACAGTCCCGCATTCATTCTGCGTGCTTACAAAGATTGTATTGTACGCAAAGGCAGGATGCGCAAAAGGCCCTCCCAGTTGGCCCGGGCACTCCATCTTTCCGAGCAGAACCCTCTGGGAAAGAGTAAGGTTAGCAGAGTTTCCCGCATTGTCATTTGGCGTGTTAATGCTTGGAGGACCAATCTTTACAGGGTCATAAACAGGTTTGCCCGTCAAAGCGTCCAGAACGTACACATAATTACTCTTTGATGCGCTTATTACAACCTTTCTTTCTACGCCGCTTATTGTAACTTTTGTCAAAATTACGCTCCATACTGGGTCATGCGTGTTAATGTCATGTGGCGCTGTCTGGTAATACCAAACCAGCTGGCCAGTTTTAGCATCGAGGGCAACAATTGAAGTTGTGAATAAATTTGGGCCTGGTCTTAAAGCGGCATCAAATGGGCTTGCGGGTTCGCCAGTGTTTGTGTAAACAAGGCCAGTTTCGTTATCTACACTCATGTAACCCCATGGAGTTCCGCCGCCAATTAGCTCAGAGCTCCCCCAGTCTCCATTGTATGCTCTAATGTTGCCCTTCTCGGCGTCCTTCAAGCCCCAGTTAGGCTCTCCTCCTGCCGGAGGTACGGAATACCATCTCCAAAGTATTTGTTCGGTTTTCAAATCGTAGGCCGCGACAAAGCCCCTAGCACCATAGAAACCTCCATTAGACCTTGTGAGCAGAATATCCTTATAGAATACTGGCGACATTACACCAAAGTATTGCCCAGTGTTACCAGGAATGTCTTTGCACGTATCGGGAAGTTGAAACTTGAGCTCTCCAGTTGTAGGCTCAAGTCCGTAGATGCTACAGTCATTTCCCTGCATGTAAAGAATCCCTCTATGCAGAGTTAATGATCTAGTTGCAAACCTTCCAGACCACCATGACTTTGCAAAGTACGATGTTATGTTGGGTTGAAATGACCATACTTCTCTGCCCGAGCTTCCTTCTAAAGCAATCAACCTATTGTAGCCAGTTGCGAAATACACAATTCCATTTATCAACATGGGAGTTGTTTGGATTCCCTCGGGCGCTACACCCTTTTCAACACCAGCTGGCTTTGCAGGGACTTGGTAAACCCACTTTAGCTGCATATCTGCAACATTTTCATTCGTTATTTGAGTTTGAGGATTAAAATTCGTATTAAATGGGTCGAAGCCAGGTAATTCCCAATTCGCGCCTAAAGGAACACTTCTTTCTCGAGCATTAGTAAATGGTGTCAAACTGAAAATCAGAACCAGTATCAGCAAGTAGCTCCAAAACATTGGGCCCCACTTCGTTAGGGGTTGAAATAAAGTGTTCTCCCCCACCGTTTTTGTATTCAGAGGATTGTTGAAAGGTTTGCAGACAATATTCCATGCAGAGTAAAGCTGGTAGATGTCGGATGTTCGGAAATTAGATATTCCTCTTTTGCTCTGAGGCGCTGAGGTTACTTCGCGTTCCTTGTGAGAGGGTCCAGCCTCCGTGGTGGATTCTAACCCTCTATGGATCCAGTCCCCACCCGATCTAAAACAGAGAAACTCAATTTGCTCCAGCCCCTGACCGTCAAAAGCCTGTAGACTTATGCCATTTTCGGGTGGGAACAACCGTCCTCGAACTCGTCCTAAACATTGAAGGAATCACTTATCGCTATGGGTTCTTGCACCCATCCGATGTCAAACCCTACGGATTCGAACCCAGGGGTATGCAGTGTTTTGACTATCGAGATATTCCTGCGTCTTATTCCAGAAGCGGGACCAATAGCAGATGAAACTGATTCGGTCAGAGAGATTGACAACTTGGTTTAAGGAAATCGAATTAACGTCAAATAAACTATTGCCAATTAAGTTACAAGAATAGCGAGGCGAAAGCTGCGTTACTCCCAACGATGTCACAAGAAAGCGTAGACAGTAAACTGAAACGCCTCTTCGCAGATCAAGTAGTCAACAAGAGGCTATCTCAGCGTCAGGAGGTGAGCAGGCTCCCGCGGTTTATAGCAGAGTCCGCGATAAAGCGCCTATGCGGCGACAATCCAACACCAAACGACTTTACTGCATTGGAAAAGTTCGTCAAGCGATACTACCCTGAACCCAGAGAAAAAGATAGAGTCCTCCATGACATTCTCAGGAAGGGCCAGTATACGCTTTTGGATGAATTCAAGGTACGTGTTGATATCAAGAGGGGCTTTCCCAAGGCTGACATACCCTCGCTTGAGATTCATGACGCAAGAATCACCAATGTCATACTCGAGCGATATAGGCCTCTTCTTGAAGCAGGCATGTGGGGCATCTCGACGCTGAAGTATTCTCTGGAACCAAACAAGACTGAGGAGGATCCGCAATCGCCAATATGCATAGAGGAATTTGAACCTCTCCAGTACTCCAGCATAGATCTGAAAGAATTCAAGCAAAAGAGGAAGCAGTTCACGACCAAGGAGTGGGTCGGTGCAATCATTAACACGATAGGACTCAATCCTGATGTCTATTCAGAAAGGGGACGGCTGCTGCTTATTTCCAGGTTAATACCGCTCATCGAACAGAACGTGAACATGTTTGAGCTGGGTCCCCGGGCCACTGGCAAGTCGTTTCTATTCAAGAACGTGTCATATTACACAAGGCTCTATTCTGGAGGGAGGGTCAGCCCGGCCGTGCTCTTCTTCCATGGGACCTACAAAACCTTGGGAGACATAGGAGTAAGGGAATGTGTTATTTTTGACGAAGTGAGCAAGATTGACTTCCATAACCCCGATGAGATGATGGGCAAGCTGAAAGATTTCATGGAAAGCGGTGAATTCGAGAGGGGTCTCTTGAAGAGAGCGAGAAGTAGTTGCTCCCTCATGTTCATGGGTAATATAGAGGTCTTGGGAGATAAGCCCACACAAGAATTCACAAACACAGTTCCCGAATGCATGAGGGACTCTGCATTTGTTGATAGGATTCACGGGTTCATACCTGGATGGGAGCTCCCGAAAATACTGCAAAGCGATATACATCTTTCGAGCGGATACGGTTTCGTCTCTCAGTACTTTTGCGAGGTTGTGAACGAGCTAAGGAAGGAGGATTTCCAGCACTACATTTCTGACAACATCGAACTGACCTCACTGCCTGCAGGTCTGGGCATAAGGGATGAGAAGAGCATAAGGAAAATTGCCGCCGGGATGCTCAAGATACTGTGCCCGCACGGCGAGTTTACCGATGAAGAACTCGGGATGTGTCTGGGCATAGCGGTAGAATACCGGCAGAGGGTGCACGACTGGCTTTGCCAGCTTTCAATAGGCGAGTTCAAGCCCAAGCAGTTCGGTTATTCCATACGAAATTAGCCCAATACTTTTCCGTGACGGTTTCTGGGCAAACCTATGAATTTCCAGGGCTTAAGTACCGAGAGCTGGATCGCTCTTAATAGCTAACCGTTAATCAGAATCTTGCCAGAGCATCAGAAGGTTACCCTCAGAGTCCTTGAAGAAGGCGTTTGCGCCCCACTCCCCATGGGCTACACCCCCCTCGATCTTGTCCTTTGGTCCCATCTTTTCTGGAGGGTCAAATTTTACCCCTGTCTTTTTCAGGTCGCTTACGGTTTCTTTGAGGTTCTTAACAGTGAATGTGACGTATGCGAGTTCCCTCTTCTCGAATTTCTCGGGCTTTACCAGCCAGAAATCGTTCTTCCCTATGCTAAGAGATGCCCAGGTATTTTTCATTTCACCCTCAGCACGCATCGTCAGTTTGCCGCCAAGGGTCTCTGTGTAGAACTTTATGGCGCGATTCATGTTTTTGATCGGCACAAGCGTTGCGAAATCAGCATTTGCGAGCATTGCAATCCCTCTAAAGTTTCTTCAGGTTCTCTCGGTCTTCGTTGAAGCCCAATTCAAGGCCTTTCAGCATCATTACCTTTGCCTGCGCATCTGTGAGCCTTGGTGATTTTACTTCGCCTACCTGCGTCACCCCAATTTTGTCTCCCTTGGGCATGTAGTACAGCATGAACATTGAACCAGCGAATGGGCTTCCCGTATATTCCAAGGTGAACCCAACTGGAGACACATGTGTCAGGCGGCTTGTGTTCATTTCCATCAACCCATCGGGCATCTTGGCGTCATACATCAAAACTACATTTTCGCCCTTCATGGAGCTCTTGACGTTCAACATGCTGGGGTGATCATGGGCCCCCTCTGACTGCTCGAGCTGTCGGACCTTCTGTATCGACACCTTGACGCCTTCCTCATCTATGATGAAAACCATAGTTCTGTGAGCTAAATACTCCTATAAATAGGCTAAGGGAAAAGCTGATAGCGCCTAATCATATACTATGCAAGAGAGTATCTGAGCATGACAAAGGCTTCTTTGGAGGAAGATTCCAACCTCTTGCAGACCTACTGATACCAGCTGTGCCACAAAAACTGTCCTATTGCCACAAGCCTTGGGGTTCTCGGCCGCAAGTGGACCATTCTGATTATCAGGGACATCAGCATGCACAAGATACAGAGGTTCAGTGAATTATTAGGGTCTATCCAATGGCCCACTCCACGAATCCTATCGATCAGGCTCAAGGAGCTTGAGAGAGAGGGGTACATCAGGCGCATAGATGAGAGGCACCGTCCCAAGCTTGTTCGCTGGGAATTGACCGATAAGGGTATCGACACGGTTCCGATTCTGATGCAGTTTTTAGCCTTCGGCTCAGGGTGGTACGCAGAGAGGGTCTTTGAGGACCAGATGCCAAGGAGCCTCAAAGAAGTCTATCCGCTGTGGGAGCCAGACGCAATCAGACGGCAGGTCCAGAACTAGTTCAGCCGATTATCTTCCTGAACTGGTAAATGGCTGCACTTAGTGTCAGCAACCCTATGGAGCCGACCACTGCAAAAGCCGTAAAGATTATTCCAAGATCAAAACCTTTCAACATGATCTCCCGCAGTGCATCGACCGTATAGCTGATAGGGTTAAGGTAAGATACGTTTTGCATCCAGTCTGGCATGAAGTTAACTGGTGTTAGAGCGGTGCTCATGAAGAGCAATGGGAAAGTCAGAAATCCTCCAATCCCAAAGACCGTTTCTGCATTCTTTGTCCTCAGCCCCAGAAAAATGGAAATTCCAGACCAGGCAACGCCAAAGAGAGATATCGTCAGGAGCATCGTCAAGATCCCCGGTATCCCTGTTACGGGAGAGGCACCCATTATGAACGCCAGCAGGAGAATGATCACCGACTGAATGATCGTTCTTACTACATCCGTTGCGATCCTGCCAAGAAAGATTGCGGGCCTGCTTACTTGCGTGACAAGCATCTTTTCAAGATATCCTGACTTCAGGTCGTCCACCATGGCAATTCCCGACTGGAACGCGCTTGCAAACGAATTCTGCAGGACTATGCCTGGCGTGGCAAAGAGTAGGTAGCTGCTGGCGGGAAAGCCCGGAACCTGTGCAAACCTGCTGAAGAGCTGGGTGAAGAGCAGAAGGAAGATTATCGGTTGGAATAAGGAGAAAAAAAGCAGTATTGGGTTACGCAGGAGTTTCTTGAACGATCTGATGAAGAGGTATTGAGTATCAAAAAGAAGCGTCATTCTATTACCTCCTCCTGCGGCCGAGCATCCTTCCTGAGGAAGCCTCTTTCTTCAGCTCTTCAGGCCTGATACGCCTACCCGTATGTTTCAGAAAAACGTCATCCAGAGTCGGTGTAGAGAGGCTCAGGGCGGAAGGCCTCATCTTAGCCTCGTCAAGGGCTCTTACAATGTCAGGAATTATGTACCCGCCGTTCTTTGCATAAACCGTCAGGCCGCCATCGGAGTCGATGATGGTACTGATGCCAGCTAACTTGGCCAGAACCTTCTTGGCTAGATCCCTCCCTCCATCAGCTACTGAATCGGTATTCTCCAATGTTAAGCTGATTGCGTCGGCCCCTATCTCCTGCTTCAGCTGTGTTGGTGTCCCCTGGGCTACGATCTGGCCCTGGTCTATTATCGAAAGACGCTGACAAAGCCTGTCAGCCTCCTCCATGTACTGCGTCGTAAGGAATATTGTAATTCCTTCCTTGTTGAGCTTTTGGAGATACGACCATACAGAAGCCCTTGATTGAGGGTCAAGGCCAGTAGTAGGCTCATCAAGAAACAATACCTTCGGGGTATGCACAAGACTGGATGCCAGGTCCAGCCTTTTCTTCATCCCTCCCGAGTAAAACGCTGCGCGCTTATCGGCTACTTCTTCGAGGCCAACTATCTTCAAAAGTTCATTCACGCGGTCTTCCAAAACCTTGCCATAGATTTGCTGCAGATGCCCCAGAAGCAGCATGTTCTCCCTCCCTGTCAGATCCTCGTCGACTACCGTCTCTTGACTCTGAACTCCGATGATCTTCCTTACCATTTTCGAATCCGCGATTATGTCATGACCACCTACAGATACGGAACCGGACGTTTTGTGCAGGAGTGTAGTGAGTATCTTGATCGTGGTGCTCTTGCCGGCTCCATTGGGTCCCAAAAATCCGAAGAACTCTCCCTCGTCAACCGAAAACGATATCCCCTGAATGGCTTTGGTCCCATCAGGGTATTCTTTGGTAAGTTCTAAAACTTTTATGATCTCGCCCATGATTTGTCACTCACTAACTAGTTCCGTTCTGCGCCGCCTTGCATCATCCAAAATCTTGGTTCCTTCCTTGGCCTTCCCATCTGTCATGTCCACGTGGAGAAGAAATAAGGCTTGTGCCAGCGTCTTGTCACCCTGATAACCTAGATTTTTTTATTTGCTGCGGCAACGCGCCCCACCTCCAGCACAGCTCCTACGAGTTCACCCTTTTTCGAGGAACTCCAGGGCCGTTCTTGGTCATCTTGTACACCTTCTTACCATTCTCGTGTACCAATTCAACAGATCCCTCATCCTCCAACCATTGCAAAGTTGGATAGATCACCACTGGACTGGGTTCGTAGCCTCAGTTGAACATTGCGCTAATCTCTTTTGACAGCTCGTAGCCGTGCATTGGCCGCTTCTTGAGTAGTTCAAGGACCAAGAGGCTGGAGTAGCCTCTGCCAATCCATCTAAGGCCTTGGGCCCAAGGGTAACTGAACGGCAATATGACGAGATTTCGTTAACCGTATGAACTTTCTGTCACGTTGCCTGTGATGACTTGTTCACCACTGGTGAGGAAATCAAGAGTTGTGAAGCAGGGAGGCTAGAGATGAGACCTGATCTTCTACATATTCAGATGAGGTAAATACTACAATCACAAGGTGAGATCTGAAGGCATTACTAGGGGAGACCAGAAGCCCTTTATGACTCGACCATTGAAGCAGGACACCCCCTTTCATCTACACTCCTGGTCCGCTCTCCCAAATAATGGTAATGTAGGTGCTCTAGGAAAAAAACTAAAAACAAAGGTGGAAGTGCAAAAAGATAGTTTAGGCCCCGCCTTTTGGGCGAGACCGATCTCCCACTTTACCTTTTTTCTTCTGCAATGAGAGATATCAGATATTTTGAGAAATACATCTGCTTTATTCTATTTATGAGGTAATAAAATAAGATGGTTTTATGGTTTTAAAAAGAAAATTTCCATCAGAATCAGTGGCTGCCCGGCC
>CAZXXP010000049.1:0-4226 GCA_964644785.1 uncultured Nitrosopumilales archaeon
GAGTCAGAAGGATTTTGCGGGAGAGTCCTAGGTATTGTTCATCCAGAGGGGTAGCCTCACGACGCCTTGCGCGCTCATACATTACCTATGCCCTTATAGCAGGCACAATTAACGATCGGATGGATTCCAGGATATATCCCATCCACAACTAAACTTCCAAAGAGGCTACCGATGGATTAAGACTTCGACAAATGCGGAGGATTGTTCTATATTTTGGGCAAGTCCCATAACTGATTTTACCCGCTTGTGTGGATGCTTGCCAATGCTCCGCTTCGGCAGGGCGCGCGCACACTCACTGCAACATGCAGGGCAAGCCCATGGGGATTGAGATTTTAGACGCAAGCAAAACCGCAGTTATATCGACCGAATTTATGAGCCGTGTCCTTGTGGATTTCCGAATTCTTGTTTTTTACTCCTCGTAGAGTTTCTGTGCGAACTCATCAGGCGACATCCCCAAGTCGAGTGCTATCTTTCGAAGGAGGCCTCGCGCGCGCGGATCAAATTTTTAGGAGACAAGACGCCGGGCATCAAGTATAACTCTGCAGTATAACAAGGTATAAATATCTAGTCATACCACTACGAGCTTGAATATGCGCGTCAAACGTCAAGTAGGACCTAAAGGGCAGGTAGTTATCCCCAAAGATATTCGTCAGGAGTTAGGAGTCGTCCCAGGCTCGCTAGTCGAGATTGAATTAAGGGATGGTATCGTTGTCATCACCCCGACCGTTACAACAGAGGAAACCGTAAGACAATTCTTGAGTGTCGTCAAGAAGAAGATACGGCGCCGTATTGATATTGCCGGTCTGCTAGAGCAGGAGTACTTGGATAAGGTTGAGACTCTACCTCGACGCTAACGTCTTCATTTATGCCGCACTCCAGGATCCTCGGGCTATTCCACAGGCGCGCGTAGCTGTCTCATATCTTCAGCGGCTTGGAAAGGGGAACATTGAGGGTGCAACCAGCACACTCACCTGGGACGAAGTTATGTGGGTCGCCCTGCGCCTTCTAGACGAGCGCTCTGATGCCACTGAACTCGGAAAATGGTTTTTGCGTCTCCCCAATCTGATATTTCTGCCCGTTACCACTGAAGTTACCCTTAGGGCGCAGGGCTTAGTCGAGTCGCATGGCCTCAAGCCTCGTGATGCTATTCACGCTGCATCCGCTCTAATAAGTCATGTATCTGAGCTTGTTTCAGATGACAGTATATTCGACCGAGTTCCTGGCATTATTCGTATTCGGCTCAAGGAACCCTGATCCATGAATTACATACTCCATTTTCGTAGAACCTCCCAAATTCCAGTATCGCAGCATTGTTCTCTTGCTTCTATTGTGCATAGGTCTTGTGGAGCACAATTTTGCCCATCAAATCTAGCTAGGCATGGGAGAGCCTCCTGTTAGTCCTTCGCTATTTGTACCCCCTACCCCGGCCGCTAGCCAAGAACGATAGGGGGGAGCGGTACAGTGCTAAGCGCTCTAGATGCCTAAGAACCCCACTGGGTATCCCCATATTCTTCTCTCTTTCCCATGGAAGCTCTTTTGCACTCCTCTTGCTCATCGCTTTCGCATGCTAAAGACGAATTAATAATTTAGGATTGCGAGAATCTGAACTTGGACTGTTGGCGCGCGTTATGATTCTGTCAAGTTCACAGGACATACATACTCAAGGAGTTACTCGTCTTGTCCAAGCAACTTTACAGAACCAGCGTTTGAAAAGAGTGTCGAGCGTGAATCCAGCAGGAAGGCCAAGACAGCCTCCAAGATTCTTTCTGGAGACTAACCTCTTTGTCGCACCAACCAAATTCACTGGTAGACAGATTCTCTTTAGTCTATCTTAAGAATGATGACCCTCTCCTCGTTCCTATCTACGTAGAAGATCGCCCTGAGATCACCGACCCGCAGACGGAAGGTGTTCTCTCTGCCTTGGATCTTCTTGATGTCGTGTCGCTTTAGGCCGAAGGGATAGTCAGTCAAGTCCTCCAGAGCTGCGATCACTTTGGATTTTGCCTTTTACTCTAGACCCTGTAGGAACTTGTTCGCCTTTCGGCTCAGAATAACGCTAAACAATTATCGCTAGCCACTTTTAGCCTTTTGTAAGGTAACAAATTTACCATGTTTAACCTCTCCCAAGGCTTCGTCAAGCTCTTTTCCTTCTTCTTCACCAATAGATTCGGTGGCTAATTCTCGGAGTATTCCCTTCTCAGATAAATCCTCGAGAATCCTCCTGATAGCCTTCACCTCTTTGTAGACTCGGCCGATGCTGGGCTTCTCCGTCATGATTATTGTTTGGAATATTTAGTATATAGGCATGCCGTGAATTGAGGCCTAGTCCCATGGCTTCTGATGACTGCTCCAGCCTCGGTCTTTTCAAGCCTCATGCGGCTACCTCTTTGTCTGACAACCCTAAAACCTGCTTTGCCCAGCGGCTTCATAGCGTCTTTACCCGAGAGTGCAGGAAGTTTCTCGCTCACTATAGGGCCCCTTCAACTATCTCTCTACCTTTATCCGCCAAAGGATTCTGTCAAGTTCACACGACACGCACGCTCAGGACTTACTCGTCATGTCCAAGCAACGTTGCAGAACCCCGGGTCGTAAATTCAAATTGGTCCTGGCCGATAGCTTACTCTGCATGAGCAATCCAAGGATTATGGCACTTGGCCGGTAGACCTGGCCTTGAAGGGCATGAGTCTGCTCTTGTTCGGGAGGCAGAATCAATCTCTTCTCGGGAGAAGAAGGAACTTCAGCGCAGGCTAAAGGACTATGCTACGGGAAAGAGGTCTGAGTTCGTGTAGCTGAAAGAACTTCAAGGTACTGTCACACAAGAAAGCAGTTAAAGAAATACAGCTTCTTCCAGATGCACAGAGAAATTGGATATTAGAGGCTGTCAGAGAGATGGAGATGGATCCCTTGAGCCGATGTCTTTGCCGACCATGGAATAGCCCAGTTTATATAAAGA
This sequence comes from uncultured Nitrosopumilales archaeon, assembly GCA_964644785.1. Taxonomy (GTDB): domain Archaea; phylum Thermoproteota; class Nitrososphaeria; order Nitrososphaerales; family UBA57; genus VHBL01. The sequence continues at coordinate 2,954 of CAZXXP010000049.1, forward strand.
CGAAGCCGATATTGCCACGAAACAATATGACAAAACAAAAATCTAGCGAGATGGACTACAAGCTGCTTGAAGACCCCGAGATGGCAAAACAGGCCCTGCAAATGATCCTGCGGACAAAGGAAGGGTTGGACGATTTTGTTGACACTCTTGAATTGCTATCTAACGAAAAATCTAGAATGAATCTTGAACACGCTTTAGATGAGGTACGTGAAGGTAAGGTAATCAAGATGACTATCAAAGAGCTCAGAAAAAGATCTAAATGAGTTATGCCTCTGAGTTTACTCCTGTCTTCCTGAAACTTTTAGGTAAGTTAGACAAACAGGTCAAAGAGCGTGTTTTGGAAGAGCTCTAGGAAGTTCTCAAGGATCCGAGAAGAGGTTCGCGGTTAATATTCGCGCAGCAAGTCTAGCTTAGATGGAGAGTAGGGGACTATCGGAAAGTTACGGATTAGGTTAGGGAAGAAAAATAGTAACATTCATCGTAGTAGACCATAGGGGCAGGAATTACAGGCGCGCTCAGTTCTGATTCCAGCAATTTCTTCGATAATTCTTCTTGCGGACCCACGCCAACTTTGCTGGAGATAGCGTAGGTAGTGAAGAGGAAGCGAAAACCATGAATAATTTCTCGTTTTGATGGTTCTGATAACTTATCTGGTCATGCCTTGAATCACGCCTGTTGTGGGTTTATCTAACATGTGAAGCGAATGTCAGGTGATGACAATAGCGATTACGGATCAGGCTCGAAACAGCTGAGGGATTACGGTATTTCGGAAGACTTCCTCAAAGCCGCGATTCAGGATCCAGATAATTTAGCAGAAGGTTACGGAGGTAGAAAAATATATCAGAAGAAACTAAATGGCTACCTCTTGAGGATCATGGTCGAGGAAGACAAAGAAACAAGAAGAGTGAGAACCACCTACAAAGCCAGGAGTGAGAGATATGAAGTATGAGTATGATCCTGAAACAGACATTCTACTACTAAAGCTGAGTAAAGGAAAACCAGACTTTGGTGAGCGGAAAGAAAACATAATCACTCATTACAACAAGCGGGGCAAGCCCATGGAGATTGAGATTTTAGACGCAAGCAAAACCGCAGTCAAGATAGTCGAAACAATAGTTCAGAGTAAAAGAGCCATGATTACCGCCTAGATATGCGCTAGGACATCTGATCTCAGACTTTGATCCAACCAAGACTAGGAATTCATGCCCACCTTTTCGAATATTCCGATTCTGTCAAGTTCATAGTTCATCCATTCTCAGGAATTGCTAGTCTT
>CAZXXP010000049.1:4236-12817 GCA_964644785.1 uncultured Nitrosopumilales archaeon
GCAGCTTTGCCTGACCCGAATCCACATAGATTATTGGAACCGCTGAGCTGCCAGTTTACGTTTTTGCAACTTGGTGAATGTTGAATGTGTTCTGCTCTGCTAGCGGTTCCGCTCCATGTAGTATCGGATCAAATAATTCAATGCAGTCTGCTTGCTCTTGATTTAGAGTAGGGAGGACTTTTGTATGGACTACCGCAAGGGCCAGGCCACGTTCCCGAAAGTACCCTGCCACACACGCGTTGATAAACGAATTGAAGTCCCCTGCGAAGCCTTTGGCCTGAGCATACTTGTACCACGTATACATCCATGGTTGAAACGATATATCCACCCGGTTCGAAATAACATCTCGTCCAGCATCCCCTTCTGAAGTTAGGTCTTGTGTTACAGCCTTGCGGTCTTCCATCAAATCTTCCTGCTTTTTTGCTAGAACGGTTCCAGCAAATTTGGCTTTTCCACCCACACGGCCTGCCTCGGCCCTCTTTGGGTCCTTGAACTCCGGGGGAAGATACTTGTACATTCTAGCATCGCTGAGGCCGAAATCCTTGACAAGTCGAGCTACGATCTCGCCCGGCTTTACTCCTTGTTTCAGCAATTCATTGGCGGTTTCCCTAAGCAAGTCTCTCCACCATTGTGCTGGTTTCGGCTTGGCTACGTTATCGGCTCCCTTAATTTTCAAGTGCTCATAAAGATCCTTGACACGCGTGCGTTCCTCTGGCCATTCAGGTACCGCCTTTTTCCGATTCTCACCTGCCGCTAGGCCGTACTTGGTTGTTATTACTTTCCTGAGAGGCCCTACGTTTTTGAAGGATTCAGTTAGGTCATCTATGCCATTGGTTTCCTCGTCCTGCGGACGTTCTTCCGTCAATTTTAATCCTTATAATCGTGAAATAGAATATATGTAACCTCTTTGTGATGATTTGTATTAAAAGTATGATTATTATTACGATTATTACCACAAATAAGCTCAGAACGCCTACTCTGAGCGTGCCAAGTCCCCATACTGCCAATTTAGTACCTATTATTGCCGCGGCAGGTCGATTTTCAGGATAGTAACATCAGCAGATGGCACCCCGGCTTTGATCTCAAAAGCCAAGAGAAACGATCAGTGATCATCTCAACTCAAATCCCTCCAGGCCCGCAGCCTACCAATTTGACCCATCTTGTAAATTGCAGACTAGCCTCAGAATCGGTCGGCACCACCCTTTAATTCGGAATTGTTTTCTGAAATTCTCAATTAACACTTTCGAGTACTTGTGCTAAGAACGATCAGAGCACTTTGCAAGCAAGTGCTCTAAAATTTCTGTACCAAAAAACACTTGTGCTATGAACGATCAGAGCATATGCAAGCACTTATGCTCTAAAGTGCTAGCACTTGTCCACGCACGATCTAAGCATATGCAAGCACCCAAAATGCTCGGTAAAAAAAAGTGCTCTAAAGTGCTAACACTGTGCTCGAGCACTTTGCATGAGCATTATGCTCAGCAACTTCTACCCAAAATGAGCACGAATTGCCCTAGCAGAGTGGTGCAAGCGTAAATACCTAGTGGTGTCCTAGAGAAGATATCAAACAAGTGGTGCAAGCACGAGCGTTATTTGGAATTAGCATCCATGCAGGCGTGGAAATGCATGTTTTTAATTCGGAATTATTTTTTGAATTTCTGAATTACCATCTATGCAGGCACGATTAGACCATCATGGATGCACCGATGAATTAATTTTTCTGTACCGTTGACCATCATGCTACGAACGATCAGACCATCATGGATGCACCGGTGGTCTAAGATGGATGCACCAAAAGACCATCTATGCAGGCACGATTAGACCATCATGGATGCACAGGGTATGGATGGTATAAAATCATGGTCAATGGTGCATCCATGGTGGTCGACCACCATGGAGGAGCACAATATGCACCCATCATGCTCTGCAACGTCAGGCCAAAAGGAGCACGAATTGTGCACCAATAGGGATGCAGGCGTGGATGCATTGTGTGGACATGCAGAAGAATTCATGCGTTTAATGCATGCATGTGCTTGCAATCTGATAACGAAGATAATGCATGCACAGTGCACCTTGCATGTGTTTGCAATAACATGGTAGCATGCAAGTGCTCAGTCAGTGCATGTCGTACAAGTGTCTGCTCTAGGCAAAGCTCCTTGGCAAACTGCCCTATCTAGAGTTCACCATGAAGTGGGAGGTGAGCATCTTGCGGAGGTTACTTGAGCAATTTGATAGCCTGCTCGGTAGATGGCGTGATGGAGCATCCGTTTGATTGCTAATTCAATGATGGCTGTACGACTATTACTTCCCTTTGAGTTCTCGAATCATTTTGTTTACTTCTGGGTCATCCGACGCCAAGTGTTTGCTTAGAAGGTCGCTATTGACTGGCCCAAGTTCTTGCAGTTTGTCTACGCATTGAGCAGAGCATCATTTGTTTCTGGAAGGGTTATTCGGCCTTTGATCGGAATAAAGCGCTTGCGTTATTTATGATTAGCGCTAGTGCAAGCGTGAAAAAGCACTGTCTTAATTCGGAATTATTTTCTGTAATTCGCAATTAGCACTAGTGCAGGCACGAAAAAAGAACTGTGCTAGCACTCTAAATGATCTGTAAAAAAAGTGCTCCAAAGTGCTAGCACTAAGTACACAGCACCATGCATAGCACTATATGCTCAAAATAGGCACGATCTGAGCATATCATGGTAGTGCAAGAGGTATCACTAAGTGTGTGGCACTTCGCACAGCATTGTGCTCAGCACGGTCTATTGAAATTGAGCACTAATAGCGCTAGCACAGTGGCGCATTCCTAAGCACCCAATGACGGCCTAGAGAAGAATTCGAGGGCTTGGTGCATGCACTATCGTTACCTATGATTAGCATCATTGCAAGCATGGAAAAAGTTTTTCCTGATTGGGTATTATTTTCAGAATCATCAAATAACCCTTGCGCAGGCAGGATCAGAGCGCAACTTTAATTCTGGATTTAGCGTTCCGTAGGCACGAAAAAGCGGTACCGGTGCCCCTTTGAAATATTTTTTCGGTACCAAAAAGACCAACCCGCTGCACGAAAAAGCGGTACCGGTGCCCCTACCGGCTCAAAGGGGGAGCGGTCTAAAACCCCTACCGGACACACGAAAAACCGGTAGGGGACCGGTCTGAAAGCGGTATGCAAAAAAGGGGATAAAAGGGGAACCGGTACCGGTAAGCCCTACCGGTGCCCCAAAAAGGGGACGGGTCTGTACAAGGGAAAAGCCCAGATCAGATACGATCTGGGCTGGCAAAGCGGTCCGCTACCGATGCACGGGAAATACCGCTTTTAATTGCGCAAACGTCGGCCGCATGTAGGTGTTTGCAAAAACATGCAATCATGCAAGCGTTTAGTTGGTACATGACGTGCAAGCGTTATACTTGAATGTGCTGTGAATCAAGCTGTTTTGCCCTGCTCTAGGCAAAGCTCCTGGGAGTCGTGCAGGGTTTTTGCCTCAGATGCGGTCAGTAATGTTTTCCCCTAGCGTTGGATAATGTTTTATGCACCGGCATGCCTATCTCGTACAATGGTGTTTGCCTGATGCTCTCTGTAAGCCTGGAGAAGGTCGGTGAAGAGGACGTAGTCTACATCCTCTTCAGCCGTGAAGATTCAAGGAGAGCTGCCAGGCTCTTCCTTGGGTGGCTGAAGGATAGGTAAGGTAGATGTTCAAAACCGGAGATGGACCAGTTCAGCCACGTTTTAGCATCTGGCAAAGTGCTCAGCAGGACCAACTTTTACAAGACGATATTGCACAGGTTTATGGACCTGGGCCTAATTGCTGAACAGCTCGAATACGATTACAAGAAACATGACAGTGTCAAGGATCGGGATAAGAAGATATTCCGAGTTGACATTGTTAAGAGGTAAGGAGAAGGAGTTTCAAAAGCTTGTTGGAGCTAGTGGCAATCAATTGGCAGAAGGAGTGCTCCTCATACTAATGGAACATGGAGAAAGTTTTAGTCAAGATTGGCTAAAGAAAATAAACTCTCACTTTGCCAAAGTCGGTTCACATTCTGGGTGCCAGGAATAGGGGTAATGCATGAATCAATGATAACTGAGAATTTGGAAGATATCCTATGTTAAAATAAGGCAAGAACGGCACGATATGTTCGTTGTATCCTCGCAGGGGTTTCTTACTGGAATTAACGGGTACCAAAAAAGAGGTCTACTCCCTCCCAAACAAGATCCAAAAAGCTCAAGGTGTTTTTCTCAGACAGGCATTCATGCTCCTGGAGAAGCTGGATCAAGGGGAAGTGGATAAATTGAAAAATTCTTTGGGGAATAAGTTGCTAATATTGGATCTCAGGTTAGAACACCCTTTGCTTGAAGACTACCACTCGCTGGGCTGGCTTCTAAGAAAGGTTCCATTTGATGCTATTACGGTAATGGGGATTTATGGTAAGGAACCAATACTTACCGCATTCAAGGAGACCAAAACAAATGTTCTCGCTATCATAGATATTGGAACAAAGACTTTCAGAAGTAACTTCCCCGATAAAGCAGTTGTTAGCTTTGCAAATACTGCGAAGGAATGCGGGTGCAGAGGCGTGGTAATGAGTACGCCTTTCCTACCAGAATAGAAAAAGTGCGGAAATCCATTGGGAAGAATTTTGAAATATTAGCCACTCTTGGTAAGGCTACGGATATAGGCATTGGACTTCGTGCGGGAGCAAACCTTGAAGTCATACCGAGCAAGTTATGGACTCAATCGAAGTTGTTCTGATTTCTAAGCTGTAACAAATTGACTTTCCAATCTTGTTTTTAGTTCGGCACTGAACCTTTTGGCCACTTCCTTCGGATTTAGATCCTGATAAATTCGTCTTCCCACAATTTCGAAGGTGGCCCCTGCGAGAATGGCATCGCCAAGCTTTGCGCCCTGCGCTCCTACCCCAGGTGAAATAATCCACATATCTTTACCAACAATCTCCCGATATCTTCGGGTAACTTCTGGCCTTGTTGCGGGAGTAACTATTCCATCCGACCTTAGCCGTTTAGCCATTTTGGCAATATCCATTCCTACAGGCGACATGAATTGTTCGGCTCCTGGATGGGACATTTCTGTAACCATGAAGACATACGCTCCTTTCTCGTGAGCAACTTCAATACACTTCGTCATCGTGTCCTCCCCGACAAAACCTTGTAGCGTAAGACCATCTGCCCCTGATTCTATCGCTATATCCACTATTCTGCTAGAGATCTCTGGGATATCTCCTACCTTGAAGCAGGCAATTATTGGCAAATTAATTTTCTTCTTGATATCGTTCATGATTTTCCCACCGTATCGTATTATAAGTGGATAAGAGACCTTTATTGCATCTACATAAGGTTCCACATCACGGGCAATTCTTAGTGCTTGTTGATCATCTTCTACGTCAAGAGCGTGAATTATGCGATTCTTAATTTCTAGACCTCTTACCATCATCGATCTATCCTAGCGAATAGGGCTCCCAGCCAGCCGCATGGGTTATAACTCTTCTGTGACCCATTTATGCTCTCCTCTGTCGCTTGTAGTATTTGTAAGGCGTACGGCTCATCTACAGTAACCAACTCGGCCATGGATTTCAAATCTATCCTTATAGTACTAACAGGCTCATTTATTGCATTCGATATTTCATCTGCGCTTCTTCCGCTTTCAGTCAAAACAGCTCTGTTTTGATCCAACCAGTCCAAAATACGTTTATGTCGATTTGCTATTCGTTCCAGCCTTCTAGCCAAAACCACGTACAGATCTGAAACGAGTTCTAGATAGATTTGTATTTAAGTGTTAATACCTGTTTTGAAAAACAAAAACCAAAACGTTTTTGAATCTAGACATCAGATTAAAATTGATCTCCTTGATAATCTAGGATTTATTATCTTGTCAATCCTGAGCACGCAATCCTTTATTGCTAAAGAGGTGACATTGAGTCTTTTTAACGATGAATTAACGTTCCATTTTGGGCAGAAGACCTGAACCCTATTTCGGTTCAAATCTCTCCAGGCCCGTAGCCTACCGATTTGACGCTTTTTGCAAATTGCGGACCTGCGTCAGAGTCGGTCCTGAAATCACCGTGACCATTTTTTATTAGAAAATGGAGTATATCCTTATTCTGGAAAAATGGTTCAGATAATGGTGGAAGAAGGATGTCGGTAGAAATCGAGGTCAAGAAAGTCGATGCCCAGGGTAGGCTTATTCTGCCCTCTGACTGGCGTGAGGATCAACTCAAGGGTTCGAATGAAGTTTATGTTATCAAGCGGAAAGGCTACCTCAAGATGGTGCCAAAGCGCAAGATTGGTCTGGGCAAGTTCTTTGACCTGGCTGACCTTGACGTTGATGCGATCGGCGAGCGGAAGGATTTCGAGCGCACCCGAGCAGAGAAACATGGAACATGAGATTCCTCGATTCGAACATTTTCATCTACGCATTCTACAAGCCCAATAGACAGCTAACTACGCTTGAGAAGGCCATGAAAGATTCGTCAAAGAGAATAATTAATGGCATAGAAAATGGCAAGGAATCTCTTGTAACTGCGGTCGTTCATCTTTCCGAGATGGTCAACATTCTAAAACATAGCTCCACAGCTAAACAGCTTGGAGAAATTGTCACGGGTCTGATAATGCTGGACAATGTAGAGGTTTTGGGCGTCGGCAAAAATGAGTATTTCGCGGCAGCAGAACTGGGACAGGAATTTGGGCTGGACTCTAACGATGCTCTTGCCGTTCAAGTCATGCAGCCAAAGGGTCTAGCTGAAATCTACTCGTTCGATAGGGTGTTTGAAAAAATCGAAGGAATCGCTAGGCTACCGGTCGTCTGACAAGTTGCGTTTGGAATATCTTTTGAAGGGCAAAGACGCCATAGAGATTGGTTCTGATAACTTATCGGGTTTTGCCTTGAATTATTGATCGTTTGGGACGTATCGCTAACCGTTAAGATCCCCCGAGGACACATCAGAACCCTATCCATCATTCGTATGATGAAAGTATGAGTCAGAAAAAGCGAAGGCTTGTGACATAGGAAAGAGAAAAGAGGATTCAAATGACTGACGGAAAGACGTACCTCGACAAGAATAGGATAACCGAGAAATGGCTTGGATTCGTTAAGATAGAAGAAAATGGCTGAGCGGACATTTTGGAACGTGAGTGTTTCATTCGTTAGGCTTCCCCATATTTTCTTAGGCTCAAATAACTTGACAGAATCACGGGACAATACTTATTTTGCGTTATGTTGAAGGCCCCCTGAGTAGAGATATGGGAATAACAACTGTCAAAGGCCGTAAGTTCACGGTAATGATAAAGAAGGAACATGTTGGGGGTTTCTCGGTTTGGGTTCTTGAACTCCCGGGCTGTATAAGCCAAGGGGAGAGCAGGGAGGAGGCCCTTTCAAACATTAAAGAAGCAATAGAGGGCTATTTGGAGGCTAGACAGATCATGATGATGAAGAAGGAAGCGAAGGGCGCGGAGCCCGTTGAAATCACCCTCTAGGAGAGCACACAAGCTTCCAGTAGTCTCTTGGAGAGATGTGCTAAAGGCGCTCAAGAAGAAGGGTTTTTAGCCCTTCCATCAGCGCGGGAGTCACATTTACGTTAGCGACGGAAGGTTGCTCGTGACGGTTCCTAGGCATGCCGAGATCAAACCGGGAACCCTGATGTGTATAATCAAAGATGCAGGGCTACCAAAAGACGAGTTCATCGAATTGCTTTGAGTCTGTTGTTTTGTTCTCCTTAAGAACTTCAAACCCAACCATGAGCCAATAGCCAGCAGCGGGCTATTATATAGGATATCTGCATTTGCTAGGATGGTTCTGTTCGAAAGTTCTGGACATAGCACCCACTGCCTGCAAGAAAAAATATCGATTGCTTTTGAGCGCGCGAGCAGTTCAATCCATCTATTCACGCGACTTGCCACAAGAAACCCAGCCATCTCAGCTGGAGTAATCTAGAACTGAAGCTCCTTAGTACGCGTTGCCTCGTGGAGCTATGTCATACACCACAATCATCAACTCTTTCCGTCTAAGCTCGTAAATGATTCTCCAGTTTCCTATCCTAATCCTGAAGGTGTCTTCCATCCCCCTGAGCCTCTTGACATCGAACAGCTTTACAGGAGCGAAAGACTCCTGAAGCGCGTCTATCGCCTCAGCAGCTCTCTTCTTAATGTGGTCTGGAGCCTTCTCAACACCGTTGGTTGCCTTCTTTGTTAGAACTACACGATACAATTACGGGACGGCTCTTTTCCTGACCTCTTTCCACTCTTCGAATTCTCCGCGAGCGAACTCTTTCCTGCCTTCCTCTATCGCTTTCACCTCTTCCTTGGTGGGAGCCACTTCTGGAACTAACATCACTTTGATCTCTTCTATGTCCCGCCTCATCATTCTTAATTCATCGTATAATTGCTTGATATCGCTCTTCAAATCTAGTTCTTCTTCACCTCGTATCTATATTAGACTTTCTTGAAGCGTGACGCGCTCATCACTTTCTGCGAAAGGTTGTGGCTAAATCAAACATGCTAGATTTTAACGCAATACGTCTCGTTCAGACATTCACTCGCGAATTTACAACTGGACCGCCACACAGCAACATGG
>CAZXXP010000050.1:0-5860 GCA_964644785.1 uncultured Nitrosopumilales archaeon
TCGCCCATCAAAGGGGAACGTGAGCTGGGTTTAGACCGTCGTGAGACAGGTCGGTCTCTACCTGATGGAAGTGGAGGTTGTCTGAGGGGAAGTTGCCCCCAGTACGAGAGGAACAGGGCAACGCGGCCTCTGGCGTACCGGTTGTCCGATAGGGCAATAGCCGGGCAGCTAAGCCGTTGTGGATAAGAGCTGAAAGCATCTAAGCTCGAAGCCACTCCCGAGAAGAGACAGCCATCGATCTTAGCTCTCCGCAAGGAGGGCGGATTGACGAGAGTTGCGATAGAAGATCGCGTTGATGGGGTGGAGGTGTACGCTGGAAGCCCTCGGGCGACCAGTTCAGCCTGCCACTCCCAATCACTCAAGGCGTTGGATAATCCCAGCAGAGGCGCAATGACTATGCATGGCGAACTTTATTTTTTTTACTCAATTCTGTTCTGGATTAGAGTGTTCTATTCCCCCGGGTTCCTACATGTCTCCATACCTTCGGGGGTAGTTTGGCAATAGTTGTACTTTCAATGATCTGCACATGAGGAAACCGAGCAGACGTTGTTTTGTGGATTAAATGAGTAAAATGAGTACTATGAGTTTGCCGAGAGTAATGCATTTGCCATCTTGTAGAGAACTTCTCTGGGCTTTTCTGATTTCAATACGGCCTTGCTCGATCCTACGCCTTGCATTCCAAGTTTAATGGCTCTTTTGACATCGTTACTTGTTGTTACTCCTGAACCCGCTATTAATAGGACGTCTTTGTTGAACTTTCTTATCTTGCTTATTGCATTTTTTATGGTCTGAGGGCTTACCGTTGAAATTGCTTTGCCTGTACCGATCAGTTCTGGAACCTCTACCACCATCATGTCAGGTTTTAGTTTCGAAATTTCTGCGCCTTCTTCAGGGCTGTTGGACAAACAGCATGTCAACAGTCCTAGTTCTCTGCACCTTCTGATTGCCAGTTCTAATTTTTCTTTTGTCAGCGGCTTTTCAGAATGGTTTAGCATTGTGCCAATAGCTCCTGCAGCTGCAACGGCTTCTGGCAGGATGTAGCCTGTATGTGCTCCCGCCTCTTCCGGGTCTAAATGCTGTGCGAAGATTGGTATCTTGATCTTTGACGCTATCTTTGCTATATCTGAGCATTGCGGAGTTATGATAATTTGAACTCCTGTGTCGAGGCTCACCTTTTCTGCAATTTTGGCTAATCTGAAGGCTCTCTGCCCTGTTCCCTCAATGTAGGTCTTGAAATTTATGAGCAATAGAGGAGTCTTGAGTATTGCAGGCATGACATGAGGTTGTAGTTTATCACATGTTAAGTTTTTTGACCCAACAAATAACGATTCATTACGTTATCGGTAGTTGATGAAACCCCAGCAAGAAGGCACCAACAGAAGATCAGCCAGAGCTTAGGCGTATACGAAATTTTCATCCTATGAAATAGAACCCTATCCCAATTATTATGTAAACAGCAGTCAGCATGACCCCTTCAAACCAATTGCTCTTACCATCATGAGCAATCAAATTCATAATTATTGCAGACAGAAACACTGCAGCAAGTTCGTAAATAGTGAAGACCAGAGTCAGAGGCTTCCCCAGAATTATCCCAGCAATGACAAGCAGGGGAACAACAAACAAAGCAATCTGAGTTCCCGAACCGGCAGCTATACCAATGGCTGTATCCATTTTTTCCTTCCTTGCAAGCATTATAGCAGAGCTGTGCTCCGCAGCATTACCCACTAAACCTACAATAACAACACCAATAAAAAGTTCTCCAAAGCCAAATTCCTCCGAGGTAGCTCCAACAGAACCAACAAGAATCTCGCTTACCAAAGCAACAAAAGCCATAGAAACCGCCAACAAAAGAAATGCCCTTTTCTTGCTCCACAAATTCTGGCGCTCTTCATCATCCTCCCCTCCCATACTTACGAAAAGGTGCTTGTGCGTTATGAAGGTGAATATTATCGACCCAATATACACTGCCAAAAGGGTAAATGCAACAGCATCGCTCATCAATTGAATCAGATTCTGATTGGCGGGGCCGTCTCCTTTGAGCTCCGTTTCAGCAAGTATGGTGGGAACTGCTAAACCTATTACTGCAAGAAACAGCATCGAAGTCTGCACTCCAGCGTTTTGACTGTTAAAGACCTGCTCCTTCTTTCGCAGACCTCCCGCAATTATGCTCAAGCCAAAGACTAGCAGAACGTTTCCGATTATGGAACCAGTAATAGAAGCCTTGATCAAATTGATCAGGCCAGCATTGAGAGCAACCAAAGCTATGATGACTTCGGCGGCATTACCGAATGTCACATTCAGGAGAGAACCCGTCACAGAGCCATAATGCACTGCCAAATGCTCTGTAGCGTTTCCAATCAGTTTTGCAAGGGGCAAGATCGCAATTCCCGACGCAACAAATATCAACACATGATCGGCGTGCAGAAACTCTAAAGCTATCGCAAGAGGAGTGAAAATAAGAAAGTAGTAGATCGGGCTTATTTTCAAATGCCCCGCATCAAACATGGATGGTTTTAGCCTTTACCGAAGACAGTTCTGATAACTTGACTGGGTTTAGCACCATTGCTCCTTCGTTTCCTCTCATTCACACAATATCTGAGCTCATACACAGTTTAGTTATCAGAACCCCAAAGACAAAAACAGATAAATTGGTCGCAAAAATGACCATTGACAAAGCAGTGTTAACATGATTGCGCAGAATGCTCTTGATAATGTAATAGGGAAGGTAGTTGAAGAGGCAAAGCAGGAGATATTGAAGATTCTCGAGTCTGGCAAGATGGATGGCCAAGACATACTCTATCACGCTCAGAGGGAAGCGGAAGTCGAAGCGGGGAAGGTTCTGTCATCAAAAGACAGGCAGGTCGAAAGCCTCTCACGAAGGATTATAGGAAGCGCTGAATTGGAAGCACGAAACAAGTCGTTAAGGTTAGTCGAGGAGAACATGAACAAGGTCTTTGAAAACGCTCTAGCCAAACTGTCAAAGAACAAGCCCAAAGAATACAAAGAAGCCATGAGGAAGATGGTGTCAGAGGCGGTAGAGGCAGTAGGCGCAGAGAAAGTTATTCTGTCATGTAATAGTGAAGACAAGAGCCTTGTTCAGGGCATAGCAAAGCAGGTCTCCAAGAGCATAGAAGTTTCTGTTGCAGGCAAGCCCATAGTTTGCGTAGGAGGGGTAAAGGCAGCAACAGCAGACGGTTCGATAGGGTTCGATAATACACTTGAAGCGAGGCTGATCAGGATGAAGCCGATTCTCCGCAAGCAAATAGCGGATCACTTCTCAAAGTAGAACCATATATCAAGCCCCAAAGGCACTGGGGCAGTGCACTCCATAGCGCCGATCTACCTAGTTACTTTCTTCGTAGTCATGGGCCTGTCGATCATTGTACCAGCCCTACCGCTCTACGCTAGGGACCTCGGTGCGAGCGATATCATGATCGGAGCGTTGATAGCAGGCTTTGGAGTGGCTAGAGTAGTCTTTGACATTCCTGCAGGAATTTTTGCGGAGAGGATGAGCCAGAAGAAAGTTCTCCAGATCGGTTTGGGGATAATAGCAGTTTCTTCGATAGGAGCGGCTTTAGCACCGAACTACTGGCTCCTGCTTGCGGCAAGGATATTCGAAGGAATTGGCTCAGCGCTCTATGTGACAACGGCTGCAACGATGGTCAGCGCTTCTACAGAGCTTGGAAGCAGGGGGAAGATGATGAGCTACTATACCGCAGCAATACTGCTCGGAACCACCGTAGGGCCTGCAGTGGGAGGAATTGTAACGCCTCTATGGGGAAAAAACTCTCCCTTCGTCGTCTACGCAGCCCTTACAGCTATAAGCATGTTGATTTCACACTTTACTATTTCAAACAATCAGAAGCCCCACATGCAGAAACACGAAATCGGTTTTAGAATTCTATTTTCCGACAGGTCGCAACTATTGATCAGCGCTGCAACTTTTGCGATGGCGTTCATGTGGACGGGACTCGAACTCACAGTAGTGCCTATATTCGCCTACGACAACCTCAACATATCACCAACTTCTCTTGGATTGGTACTGGCTTCTGCAGCACTTGCGAACTTGTTTTCTACGATTATCATTGGGAGACTCAGCGACCGGCTAGGAAGGAAAGTGCCGATGGTTACGAGCTATCTTTTGTCGGCATTTGCAGCATTTCTTTTGGCGTCATCGGCAAATCTCGAAACCTTCTTCCTCTATGCATTGATCTACGGTCTAGCTACTGGAGCATGGGGTCAGACTTCGGCATGGGCTGCTGACGTAGGCCCGAAAGAGAGGATGGGAACCGTCATGGGAGCCAACAGGATGATGGGAGACTTGGGTTTCGTCATCGGCCCTTTGGCATTGGGATACCTTGCGGGGCAGAGGACTGGAGCCTACGTTGAAGCCTATCCTTTCTATGTTACAGCACTGATAGTCTTGATAACCGGCATCATGCTGGTATTTGCTAGGGATCCCGCCAAAGCTAAACTTCGTTGATCTTCTTCGCCATTCTCATGTCATAGAGCGTTAACCCGCCAGCATCGTGCGTAGTTAATTCGACCGTGACAGTAGTCCAGATAATGGTGATGTCTGGATGGTGCTCCTCTTTCTCCGCAAGCTCCGCGAGCTTATTGACAAACTTGATCCCGTCCATGTACTTTGTGAACTTGTAGACTTTCTGTATTTTGTTTCCTTTGACTTTCCTCCACCCTTCTATACCCTTCAGCTTCTCTTTTACTTCTGCTGAGGAGAGGAGTTTCATGCTTAGGACGGTTTCAGACCGTTTTTGAGCACGTATTCCAGGTACACAGAATCTAGAATTACCCTGTGCATGTCGATCTTGTAGAAATAGCCTTCCCGTATCTCTGCTTGATCTCCTTGAGTATGAGTATACTTCTCAACAAGGCCTATTGTAAGTTCTCCATGCTCGACATCAGCAACCATGTGCTCCTTGAAGAAGGTCATCCCATCCTCGGTAACAAAAGGATAGTACTTCTTGAAAGCGTCTATCATCTTCTCCATCCTTTTGGGGACCAGATGCTCAGTCAGCGATGCCGCAACACCGACCCTCCAAGGCTTGTACCTTGCAAGGTTAAGATAGCCATCAACGGCCATCCTTACTGCAGGAAGCACGTCAGCCTTCATCACTTGTTCCTCCGACAATCCTAAATCCTTGCAGAACCTCAACCATAAATCAGGGTGAGATGGTTTTCCCTTCCCTCCTGCTTCCTCGACGAGTTTCTCTATCCATAACGACCTGACATCAGGAGGGCAATTTGCTGCTATTGCGGCTTCCTTCTCTGGTATATGCCCGTGGAAATAGTACCTGTTTATCGCCCACCCCCTAAGTTGATCGAGAGTGAGTTTTCCACCATAGAGGAGTTTCATGAAAGGATGCTGCTCGGGGAACCTCTTCCGTCCTTCTTCAATCAGAGACCAGACGTACGACTGTTTGGTTTGGGCCTTCAAGGTGACCAGCTACACCAATTTGGCAAAGTGTGAATTAAGTATATCGCAAGAATGACTAACGGCGTGGGCTTAACCTTAGCCTGAATATGCCGATAGATATGGCGACTATAGCCCACAGCAAGAACGTAAGGAGAACGCTTGCCGCCGCAAGAATCTCCGAGCTGCCGTTCACCCAAAGGTCCCAAAGCGCGGTCGCCAACACCTCATTTCGTGGGGTGATGAGGAAGATTATCGAGCTCAATTCCTTGAAACTTATGACAAAGACGTAGACCCAGCCTGAAATCATTGCTGGCCCCAAAAGGGGCAGAGTTATCCTCCTTACTGTAGTGGTCCACTGCGCGCCCACTATCGATGAGGAATCTTCAAGGTCCCGGTGAATCTGGGCAACGGCGCCGGCTGTGAACC
>CAZXXP010000050.1:5870-12579 GCA_964644785.1 uncultured Nitrosopumilales archaeon
TTCCGTGAGGGAGGTATTTCACCAAAAATGCAAGTACTATGACAGCCAGGGTTCCGTATATTTTCACCGGAAGAGTCAGAAATGTCCAAAGGAATCCCAGACCTATGACGAAGCCCGGAAACGCTATTGGAATGGTTCCTATGCCTTCTAGAAGGCCCCTCCATCTGAATCTGCCCCTCCTAGAGATATAGGATATCATGGCGGCCATGAGCAAAACTATTGTTGCTGCAGAGCCAGAAACTATCCAGCTGTTGATGACGCTTTGCAGTATATCAGACCTGTCAAAAATGGTGAAGTAGTGCTTTAGCGTAATGTTGGAAAAGAGGTCTCTAGGATTCCAGAACGGCTGCAGCGACAACAGTGCTACGGTTGAGAACATGAAGCCTATGTGAACAATAAGATAGGTCACGAGTATTGCCGTTCCAAGGTACTTCCACTTGCCAAGGTGGATGATCCTGGGATGGTAGCCCTTACCCGTTATGACCTGAAACTTCTCTCCCCTTCTGACCACCCTCCTGTACAGGAAGATCAGCGATAACGTGAGCGTTAGGAGGATTATTGCGTGGGCAGTCGCCAGACCATAGTTGGGCGGTATTGAACCCACGACGGAACGGTAAATCTCCGACATGAAGACCTCGATTCTGGCTGGCAAGCCTACCATCGCAGGAGTTTCAAACGATTCGAAGGCAATTATGAAGACAAGCAGAAATACTGAGAGTATAGCCGGCGTCATTATCGGAATCGTGATTTTTCTTAAGATCGTCGTTATCCGGGAACCCACAACCCTTGCCGCCTCCTCGAGATTGGAATCCATTGCAGCAAAAGCTGCAGATGTTACCAGATATGCAGTAGGCACGAGAGAAATCCCCATAACCCATATCATCCCTGCCATGCTGTAGATGTTGAAAAGAGCCACGTCAGTATCGGTGATTCTAAACAAATCTCTGAACATGACGTTTGCAAGCCCTGATCTTGGGCTGAACAGGTAAATCCACGCCAAATTGTCGACAAAGCCGGGTAGGACTATAGGGAGGAATGGAAGAAACCTAAACTGCCTTCTGAAAGGTGCGTCAGTTCTAACTGCGATGAATGCAAGGATCGATCCTATTGATACTGCCAGCAGGGCACTGCCCAATGCGTATGTGAATGAATTTACGAGCAGGGTAACGGTATAGGGGTCTGTGAAGGCTGTAATGTAGTTCTTCAGCGTAAAATAGCCAGGGTCGCCCGGATCGCCGCTCCAGACACTTCCATAAAGAAGGAAGGAAATTGGATAGACTATCAGGAATATTGTAATTCCTAGTACTGTCCAAAAGACAACTGATACGGGGTTAGTTGTAAACCTCATCTGGTAGGTCTACCGCAATAAGAAATGAAAAAAGGGAGAAGAAGGTCTTACTTCTTCGCTGCGGCCGCGGCTAACGCCTTGAATTCCGTAGTCCACTGGTTTAATGTCGTGAATACGCTCGCAGTTGGATAGTTGAAGGTCTCGATGCCCTTCGGAAGAGATTTCTCGAGCCCGAACTTTGCCTCTATGCCAGGCTTTGCAGGGAATCTCACTTCGATGTTTCCAATGACCTTCTGCGCGTCATCAGTAAGCAGGTAGTCGATGAAGAGCTTCGCAGCCTTTGGATTCTCTGCAGTCTTCATCAGCGACACAGTAGTTGGAGCTACCATTATGGGAAAGTCAGACAACTGAAGAATTTCTATTGGAGCTCCTGCAAGCTTTAACCTCACCACATCGTGTACTTGTGCAACTATTCCAAAGAAATACTCTCCCCTTGACACCTCATCTGCCTGAGCGGATGTGCTTGCGGTCCTTCTAACGCCGTTTGCTTCAATGTCTGTAAGGAACTTTGTGACCTTATCTTTGCCTAGCTTTTCTGCCAGAGAAGCCCATATCTGAGTTGAGGTTGTTCCCAGTGTATAATCATGCATCGTTATTTTGCCTTTCCACTTGGGGTTTGTCAGGTCAGACAGGCTCTTTGGAAGTTCTGAGGCAGAGACAAGTTTCGTATTATATGTGACCGTCTGACCTAGCAATATGACCGCTGTCCACATCCCGTCTTTGTCCGCCAGAGTGGATGGAAATGTAGCTGAATTGGGAGATTTATATGGTGTAAAAACATTTTCCTGAAGCAGTTGCAGGGTGCCTGGGAAGCTTACGATTATTGCATCTGCTGACTTTCCTGTTGCCTTTAGCTCCGTGGTAACCCTGGTAAATACTTCTGCTGGAGAGCCTCTAACATAATCTACCGCAACAAAGGGGTATTTCGCTTGAAATGCCTTTATGATTGGCTTCATGTCTTCAGCATCAACACTTCCGTAAACACGGACTAGGCCAGACGGGGGCGCTTCATAAGCAGCAGGTGGAGCTGGTCCGGGTTGGGGAGCCGGCGCTGGTCCTGGAGCCTGGTTGGGCGCTGGTTTTGGAGTCGGGGCAGGTGCTACAGTTTGAGTCTGCGAAGGCATAGATAGAAAGATGCCTGCACCAACAACTACTACGACTACCGCTATTAGTCCTACTATAATTTTTGTCGAAACCATAGGGCTTCACAAGAGAAACCTGTCAGAAAGCATATATTACTAGCGTTAGAATTATTATTACGCTTGTCAGGTCACTTAAAGAGATTCACGAATAATTTGATAGACTCAGTGACGCTCGGCAACATGAGCGCATTTGGAAATATGACCATTTTTTCTTTATGCACCAGCTTGTCTAGGCTGTATGGAGCATATGTCTTGGGCCTTGCGGGTATCCTGAGGTAGGTGCTACCAATCTTCTTCTGGCCTGATTTGGAAATCAGGTAATCTATTACAAGCTCAGCGGAAGCCTGGTGCTTGCCTGCCTTTGTCTTTGCAATGGCGTTGAACGATGTCAGCATTGGAACGTCTTTGAGAGTAAGCCTAGCTATGTTTCTCTTAGCCTCTTTAGCCTTTACAAGATCGTGCAGGAGGGTTGTCAGACCAATCTTTGTTTCACCACTAGTAACCGAATCCACTATGTTGTCATAAAGCGGGAAAGCCTTGGGTTTGTTTGCGGCGAGGCCACGAACGAACTTGTCCCATTTCTTTTCTCCGAAAATAGGCCTCAGGGAAGCAAGCCAGTAAGCTCCCAGTGTTCCAAGTGTCATGTCGTGCAGGACTATGGCATGCTTCCACTTTGGAGAAATCAGATCTAAGGCTGTCTTTGGGAGCTCCTTTTTTGGAACTGATTTTGGGTTGTAAATCTGGACTATCGGTATAGAGACTATGGGGAACCAGTAGCCGTCTTTTTGGCGGACGTCTTCGGGATATGCTCGGGCCTCTTCGAGCCTGACTTTTGAGAGCAGGTTCAAATCGTGCATCTGCATCATCGGAGGCACAGTTGCTATGACGGCGTCAGCGGTTTCTTTGCCCTCCTTGATTTCCTGGATAATCCTCTTGGCCATTGGAGGAGGAGTCCCGTAGACGTACTCTCGACGATAATCTATCTTAATGGCGGGATGCTTTCTCTCAAATGCCTTTTTCCAGCCTGCAAATTCGTCTTTTTCGACTGTGCCATAGATCAGAACCCTACCCTCTTTTTCCGCCTTTCTAATGGTTGATCTTTGCGGGCTCATACCATCCTTGCCTCGATCTGTTCATCCTTGGGAGATAGGTGTTATAACGTTTGAGTAGATTCTCAAGCCTCAAAAAAGTAAGAGATAACTAATCATGGCTTCTGCACAACCGAGTGATGTTTCTAACAGATCTTATCTGTGAGCCCTCTCTGCTGGAACTTGTGAGAAGTCATCCATGAAAAGAGTCTTCGTAGTGGCTGTAGTAGTAGCGGTGATAATCGCAGCAACGGCTCTTGTTCTTGGACCTAGTTTACTCATGCCTGCAGAAGTTAAGCAGGTGATTAAGGAAGTGAACGTGATCATGGCTGATAACTCTTACAAAAAGTATCCTGAGCAGGAATATTTCCGGCCAAGCGAGATTACCGTAGTATTAGGCGTTAACAACACTGTTGTGTGGACGAATAAGGACCTTGCCGGGAGTGCTTTGCACGATGTTACCAGCGATCAAGAACTGTTCAAATCCTCCTTGCTTGCGCCCAAAGAGAGTTGGTCTTACACTTTTAGTGATCTCGGTGAATACAAGTATCACTGCCAACCACATGAATGGATGATAGGGAAGATCATAGTCAAGAAAAAATAGGTTTGTTATGATTGATGTGATACTTTCGCAATGTCCCTTCATTGATGGTAGTTGGTTAGGCCTCGGAGAAAAACAGGTGCGGGGGTTCAGCTGATTGGCGCTGAACTCCAGTGATCTTGCGCTTCGATTCTATTTACCGGCGTCCTGCCAGAGGCCCACGACATTGCCTTCGGTATCCTCGAAGTAGGCTGTAAAGCCCATCTTGCCCACGGGCTGCCTCTTCTGGACGGTCTTCCCTCCGTGCTTTCCAATGTTCTTAAGGGCCGCATCGATGTCTTTGACGCTGATCGTGATTACGGTGTTCGTAAGTGGCCCTCCCTTCTTTCCCATTCCACCGTTGATGGCACCGGGATTCTTTGGCATCCCGTTCTGGTCGCTTTCAGTGGTGCCGATGGAGTAGTACTCGAATCCTGGGAACTTTTGGACATTCCAGCTGAATGCATTCTTGTAGAAGGACTGCGCACGTTTCACATCTTTTGCAGGAATTTCAAAATGAACTACAGAGTCCATGGAGCGGATTAGCCGGACTGCTATTTAACAATGGCAGGGAAGAAAAGGATAGTCGGGTTCGAGAACCATTGTTCATGGAAGTGTTCGATTCCACCATCAAGTTAGAACTCATAATGTGTCAGAGATGCAAGATTATCTACTAACGACGACACTAATCATGTTTGAAGGAAAGAGTCCTGGCAAGCTGCAAATTTCGTGTCATCTTTTGACAGGCCCGTTGACAGGCCCCTTGACGCTTCCACTGATGTCCGATCTAAAGGATTCGGATGTTGGAGCAGGACTGGTGATCGATAACCTCGATTTGTCAAGTGCGGAGAGTGAACACCCTCTTCCTCAGAAAATTGGAGACTTTGTTATTTATGTCTTTAAGATCAGGGTTCTCGGCTCCGTCCCTTGTCGAGCGATTTACTCTGTTGTCCCGAATCGGCCAAATAATTTTTCTAAGTTCTGTCAGGTTCTAGTGAGATACATCTTGTTAATTGAGTCTCCCGAGCCTTGACGAGTGGACCCATCCCCCATGAACTTGACAAAACCGAAAAGTTCGGATCCGGCTCGTCCTGGGTCTAAAATGGATCCTAAATCTGATCTCGGATTGGTGCCTCATCAAGCATATGGTCCCAGACCAGTCCTATGAGTAAAAGCGAGCTGTCCTGGTCTGGTTCTGTCAAGTTCATAGGACACCATTCTCAGGAATTACTCTTCGTATCCAAGCAACTTTACAACCATGACTGGCTATAATCTTATCCCGTCTTCGATCAGTCACTTCCTCAAGAGGGTGGCAGCCAACCATTCGGGGATTGTCCCCATATTCCTTCTTCGCCCCTACGAGGCGCACCCTTATTCAGAACCCGGGGATTGCCTCAAGTTAAGTTCCAAGGAGACAGCTCCTCGTAGGTTATGTTCCTCCTGAGCATCCAATACGCGTAGGAGACGAGCTTCCTCGCGACGGCTCTGATCGCCTTTCTCTCTCCCCTCTTGTGCTTCAGCCTGGTGTAGAATTCGTTCAGGTGCGGATCCTTTCTGACTGCCACCCTCGCGCACTCCACCAAGTTCCTTCGAAGCCACTTGTCCCCTTTCTTTGTTATGTGGCCGAGGTGGGTCACGTCCGCCGACTCGTCCAGCCAAGGGACCAGTCCGAGATAGGCGCACGCATGTTTCGAATCGGGGAAGAGACCTATGTCATCAAACACGCATGCCAAGAAGAGGGCCGTGTACGGCGCCACACCCGGTAATGTATCCAGGAGCCTCGCCCTCTCGTCCTTGGAGACGATGCCCAGGATCTGAGCATCGAGCTTCGCTATCGTCGAGTCGACCAGCTCGAGCTCGTCAAGCCTGATCTCTATCTCCTGCAACCGGAGCTCCCTGAGCTTCTTCCTTCCTTCATCGCTGAAAGGAGGAGTATCCACCTCGATGCCCCTCCTCTTGAGGAGCCACCTTATCGTACCCCTGAGCTCACTCCTCCTCAATCCGTACGTCACCCTGTCGTTCACCACGAACAGCTTCTCCCTCGTCTCCGCATCGCGCATATGGGCCACGGGCAAATAGTTGGTCCTGAGCAGGTCTCCCAAAACTTTTTTATCATTCCTATCGTTCTTCGTCCCAGACTCCGATATCAGCCGCAGTCTGCTCGGATTCGCCACCGTGACCGTGCAGTCCTGCATGGATGATAGCTTCTCGTAGATCGGATGTATGAATACTACCGATTCTATCGCTATGCGCTTCTCTCCTGGAAGGGAGGATAGGAACTTGCCTAGCTCCTTGGTATGTATCCTCTCTTCCATGACCAGAGAGCCATCCTTCTCAAGGACAGCAAGCTGCGATTCCTTCTCGTGCACGTCAACTCCGACATAGAGTACACGATTGCTAACCATGCCCTTCCATTTGGCTCGCTTGTTCATTAGGTCATAGGATCAGAACCGCCTACACCACTGCCGCCATGTTATTGCGAGCACAAAATCCGGGCGACGCTTGCGCAATTAAAAGCGGTTTTCCGGTTGAGCCCTACCGGACCCCCCTA
>CAZXXP010000051.1:0-5395 GCA_964644785.1 uncultured Nitrosopumilales archaeon
TCGATGCCATCGTCCAAGTGAATGTAAGGAACAGTCTAGACTGAGCCTGTCTGAGTTACGGGCCCTTGGGAGCAACACCTCTTGAACATGAATATAAAAATGCAGATTCTATGAAATGAGACTCTATTCTGGGTGCGTTTCTTTCAATAGGTCGGGGGAGAATTTTACCAACTTAATCGCTTTTGCTTTATTGCGCAGAAATGGTGGCACAACTAGGATAGCCTGCTTTTCATCCTCCGCCTCAATAGTTACCCAGGCAATATGAACGCCGGCTTTGCAACCCCAGTCGAAATTGTGCAGATATCCCATACCAAAGGTTGCCTTGATAGCCTTATCACATTCTTGTACTATATGCGGCGATTCGATAAGGAAGCGATCCATTGGACTTTGTTGTTCTCGCAGTTATATCAATTTGTCGGCAATTGCTTAAAAGGCAATTAGCGCGCGCTATAGATGTTGCAGGTTGAATTCCAAAAGGATTCACTAATCTTCCATCTGAAGCGAACGCAGAAGTTTTGGGCACTCAAAAGTACCCTCAAAATTCCTTTAGCCAGTATCAAAGGTGTATCAACAGAGAAGGTCAAAATGCCTTGGATAGTGGTCAGAGTAGGCACGCATATACCAAAAGTCTTCATGGCAGGAACTTTCTGGACAAAAGAAGGCAAAATATTCTATTACGTTAGAGACGCTTCAAAGTGCATTACCCTGGAGCTCAAAGATCATAATCATGATTTGGCAGTAATTGAAGTTGAAGCCAGGGGAGATGTTGCAGAGCAGCTAAGGAAGAAACTAAACTAAATTCTCATATAAGACCTGAGACTCTATTGATGGGAAGAGGCTGCGAAACGTAAGCAAATGTCGGACTCTATGGACGATATTCTAATGGAGTTTGAAGAAGGACGGACAAAAATAACTGTGAGGACAGAAATTCGAAGGTTCAGGAAGCCTGTAACCCTTGTGCTCGGATCAAATCCAAAAGTGCTTTACACGAAGACGATTGCTTCAGAACTCAAAAAGAGGTTTTCCGCTGGAGGGACGGTAAAAGAGGGTTACATCCTGCTTCAAGCAGATTTTAAAATTGAAACAAAGGAAACTTTGATGAAACTGGGCTTCAGTGAGTCATCCATCGAGGTTGTCTGATTCAATCAATTTGGCCTGAGAAGTTTCTTTAGCATCAGTAAATTTCCCATCGAGGGTCTTCCTTATCCTGATGGCTTTAGCCCTTCCCACGCCTTGAACCCTTGCAAGTTCAGGAACAGATGCTCTCATTATAGCAGAAGGGGTCCTGAAAGTTTCCAACAGTCTCCTTGCGAGTTTGGTCCCAATTCCGGGCAGAGCGGAAACAAAGTACACTTGCTCCAAAGAAGGATTGTTTGTCTTAACGGCTTTCGTAATAAGAGGGCCTTTCCCCCTTTCATCAGCCAAATGCTCCATGAGAGATTTAATTGCTAATGCTGAATTCAGATGTGAATCGGTAAATATCGTAAAGATGCCATAAGCTGTTATCAAGGAGGTCAGAGAGCCGTAAAATAGAGCTGGATTTTCTCTGATCCTTTTCTCCTCAGCAACATTGCCCTCAACCAGCAAAACAGGCCTGGGAAACTTCGATGACAATTCTGCACATTGCTTGAATACCCTCCCGTCGTAAATCGAGGAAACAAAATCCCCCAGACTCTTTCTCTCGATAGCGGTTCTATATGACAGAATGTAATCGGCAACAGGCAGTTGGGCGAATTCAACCCTGAAGCCTAGTTCCTTTAGAACTTCTGGTACGCCGCTCGGCTTCTCCCTTTCGTCGGCAACTATCCTGGTTCTATTCATCAACTTACACTAAAAAGAGGAAGTAGTAAAGGGTAGGGATCATCAACACTACGCTCAAAATGGCGGCATTTCTGTCCGAATTTTTCATCACGAAGTCGTAAAGCATCGTGGGTTTCTTCACTGCCCCGTATGCTCTAACTTCCATCGCCTCCGCAAGCTCACCGCTTCTGACTACTGCGTTTACAACAAGAGGTATCAGCACAGGAGAGAAGTTCTTTATCCGCTTGAGTATATTTCCCTTTTCAATCTCCAACCCTCTAGATTTTTGGGCGTCCATTATTTGCAGGGCGTCAAGCATCAGAACGGGGACGAACCTTACGGCAGTCACATAGGCAAAAATTAGATCTCGTGGAAGCCTGAACCAACGCATGACCTGCTCGAGCTCGTCGGGAGACGTTGTCAGAAAGAATATCGATGTCGAGCCTACGATGGCAATGAACCTCATCGAATACACGGTCGCTTCAATAACAGTATAACCCACCAGAATGTCTATGATGAAAATGGTCGCAGAGAAGCCAGCTGAAAACAGCAGCGTCCTCCCCATCCTCTTCATTATCCTAGCTGAAGCGGCAATGGCTAGAGTGCTCCCCAGAGCAATGGCAAGTTCAACGACAGTAAATGAAAGTAATGATAAAACAACGAGTTCGGAAGTCAACAGTAGTTTTACCCTTGCATCCAGTCTGTGCACCACTGAGTCTATTCTTCTGTAAATGAACCCTCCAGCAACCCAGTACATAGCATCCACCTACGCAAGAGCCTTCGCAGCTTCCTCCACATTCTTCGGAGGTTTTAGTTTCAATGCAATTGCAAGCGCCAGCAATTGAGGCCTGACCAAGTTAGCCTGTTTTATCACGGAGTCATTGGAGAGCACTTCCGCAATGCTGCCATCTGCAATTATTTCTCCTTGAGCCATCACAAGTGTCCTTGGCTGCAGAGGCCAGAGAAACTCAATGTCGTGCGAAACTATGATTACTGTTTTGCCTTTTTGGAGTAAATTGGCAATCATCAAAGAGATTTTCTCTTTGTGCCCATGATCCTGTCCAACAGTAGGCTCATCCAAAATCAGTATGTCAGGATCCCAAGCTAATATACAGGCAAAGCATAAGCGCTTCTTCTCCCCTCCGCTGAGCAACATAGGCGAAACATTTCTATATCGGGAAAGTTCGAAGAATTCAAGCGTCCACTCCAACTGATCACGTTGCTCTTTTTCCTGTATCCCGAAATTTTTCAGCCCAAACAGAATCTCGTTTTCAACCGTATCTGAGAAAAGCTGATGATCGGGATTTTGAAATACAATACCTACTTTTCTCGAAAGCTTTGCAACGCTCTGCTTCCTTGTATCTTCTCCAAAGACCAGAACTTTTCCCTGCGAAGGCCTGAGCAGGCCGTTTATGTGCCTTACAAGCGTAGTCTTCCCTGCACCGTTCTCCCCGACAATCGCTGTCAGAGTGTTCGTTGTAACCTTTAGGTTGATTCCTCGAAGAGCCATGACACCGTTCTGGTGCATAAATGAAACGTCATCGAACTCAATCATTTCTGATCTTCATTGATGAAACGAATTCGTTCACAGAAAGAGGAGGTTCTCCAATCCCCCCAAGCTCTTTATGGAGGGAAGCCATCAGGGGCATACCTACAGCTTTCAAATGTTCAACATTGCTGTACAC
Source organism: uncultured Nitrosopumilales archaeon (assembly GCA_964644785.1). Lineage (GTDB taxonomy): Archaea > Thermoproteota > Nitrososphaeria > Nitrososphaerales > UBA57 > VHBL01. The sequence continues at coordinate 3,486 of CAZXXP010000051.1, forward strand.
TTTCTTTGGAGAGTCGTTTGCAACTATTATTCCATCGTCCATAATCACGAGCCTTGAGGCTATGCTTGAAACCAAATCGAGTCTGTGTTCCACTATGATTACGGTTATGCCAAGATTTTTGTTGAGTTTCTGCACAGTTCGTATGACCTCATGTGCTGTATATGGGTCAAGGAGAGAAGTCGGCTCATCGAGGATCAAGATGCTGGGCTGCATTGCTAATACACCTGCAATAGCCGTTCTCTGCTTCTGTCCGTCAGAAAGTTCATGCGGCGCTCTATCTGCAAGGTCTTTCAAGTTTAGAAGCGCCAGCGCTTCATCAACTCTCTGCCGCATCTCTGCCTTCGGGAGTGCCAGGTTTTCCAAGCCGAATGCGATGTCTCTTTCAACAGAAAACATGAAGATCTGGTTTTCCGGATTCTGAAATACAAACCCAACTTTTTTTGCAAGCTCGGAGATTTTCGTCTTAGCTACTTCTGCACCATCGACAATGACTTTCCCACTCCAGCTCCCCGAGTACATATGAGGAATCAGGCCTACAATCGACTTCAGAAACGTGGATTTTCCGCAGCCAGACGGCCCCGCAAGTACGGTAATTTCGCCCTTTGCGATTTCAAGGTTGATATTGTTAAGTGTAAGGCTCTTGGCATCAAGGTAGGAGAACGTATAGTCCTCTACTTTTAGGGCTGGTTGCACGTGCATCTTCTCTGAACTGATGAGTTCGCTAGGGATTCTGCTTCTTTGCTTGGATGTTCGTTATCCAAGGTCTGCCCGTTTTGAGTGCTATCGATGAAGAGGGTATCGTTGAAAGGAAGTATGAAGGTATTAATGATAACGCTGTGTGTATTACGTTGTAAACTCCGGTTATGAACAGTATTGCCATAATCCCCGAAAACGGGGAAGTTGCTTCTACGATGTTGGCCTTTGCAAGCAAGTCTACTGCGAAGCCCATAAAGTCTGGGAATACTATTGTCAAAACGACGTAATTTGCAACTGTCATTACAGCGACTCTTATCAGTAGGGAAAAAATGAACCCCGAAGCGAGTACTCCCTTTAGAACAACCTTGCTGGAAACTTTAGAGTACAGAGATACGCCTATCCATAATCCCAGTACCGAAGCTGCAACTGCTACAAACTTCATTGTAGCCCCCAAAATGCCCGTACTGCCTACGAAACTCAGTGTGCCCCAAAGTACTACTGATGAAACGATGCCGGCCGCTGGGCCAAACACCAAGAACGAGAACATCACTGGAACTTCGGCAAAGTCAAACGTGAGATATGTTAGCGGATAGAATGGAATCTTGAAGAATCCTGGAACCGCCAAAAACCATGCCAGAGCGCCGAATACTGCTGCGCCTGCAATTTTGCTTGTCTTGGAAGGCTTTGCCGTGCTTATCACAAGATAGTCCAGGTTTTGTAGAGATAATAAACTTTATTGGTAGATACCACTGTTTTGGTAGTTATTAGTTCATCTGTTCAGGTTTTGCATCGAGCTGGTTAGATATTTCCAAAACAAGCATGTTATACAGCTTCTCTTGAGTGGTACCTAGTGTTAATGATGCCGCGGTTGGATGACCTCCTCCTGCACCGTTGTTAGCTTCAGCGACCTTCGTTGCAATTGAAATTCCTAGGTGCAAACCCGTTTTTTTGTAGAAATGTTGCGTAGCCCTCAAGCAGCATCGAGTTTCTTCCTCGTGCTCTCCAATCGCAAATGCAATGTCTGCACCAAGCTCTACTAAAGCTCTGGCAACAGAAGCGTGAAAGGAGCCTATCATTGTTGCCGCAAGCATCCACTCTCCAACTCTGTATATCTTCAATCTCTGCGAGCCCTTCAGTCTTGCAATAACCTCCGACTGCTCTCTCTGCATCCACAGCATCTCTCTTGCCTCCTGTAAATTCGCCCCAAACCTGCA
>CAZXXP010000051.1:5405-12370 GCA_964644785.1 uncultured Nitrosopumilales archaeon
ACTACGCTTTCCAACGTCCGCACCTTTGCAAGTTTCAGGTTCTGCGAATCGTACAATATACCTGCAAGCAGTGCTAAACTCGTCTTCGGCGTAGGAATTACAGAGGCTTCCTTGAAGAGCATGTGGACTATTTCAGATGTCGATGATGCAGTTTCGTCAATGATCCTTGCAAGGGCAATCTCCTTTGTCGAATCGCTTGGAGGGTGATGGTCTATGAAGACAACTTCAACCTTGGATGTTTTGAGATGAGCTAGAGCATCTTTGAGTAGCGATGCATGTCCAGTATCGACGACATAGAACCTGCTTTCTCCAGACGGCTCAAATTTTTCAGTTACCTCTTCAAAGACTGCTGCTTGAACTTTCTTTGCCAAGAGACCTAATCCGTCTGGCGTAAATATCCTTGTAGTTACGTTTCCATTTAGTTTCTGCAGAAGCTCCGCGAGGCCCACGGCCGCAGAATACGCGTCAACATCAGCATGCCTATGACATATGATTCCGACTGAAGAAGCCGCTGGAACTTTCAGCAGATTAAGACGCTGAGGCTCTTCCTCAAGCAATTCTACGAACCTAATGGCTGCTGCCTTGCCCTGACAGCTTCGTCTATTTTATTCTGAACTTCTTTTGCGCTCACCCTGACTCTTTGTTCTTGCTTAGCAAAAACTGCAGACCTTGTGCTAGCTAATTCTTTCCTCTCCTGCAACTCCTTCTGGAGGTCGTCTTTGTTCACCTTGACTAGTAAAGATCCAGCAGATTTGTACACAATGCCATCAGAGCCCATCTTTGTCAGTTCTGCAAGAGCCTTTTCAACTTCTGATAATTCAACCTCGACCTGCTGCTTCTGAACGAGTATGGACTGCAGGTTCTGCTGCAGCTGCTCAAACCTTACCAGCTGCTCTCTTAACCAAGGGGGGACTTCCTGAGTACTCATCGCTATTTCATCTTCATATCTTTGTAGATAAGCGTTTATTCCCTCTGCAGAACCTTCATTGTGCTATTTACCAACCGCAGATAACTTCCTACCAGCGCTCTTAACCTTCCAACTTCTGTATGCCTCAAAACTATCTTGAAACCCTGCGCACTCCCCGAAATCTCTCCTTTGTCCTTCTTGATCTCTGGCATCAATGACGATATTATAGATCTTGAAATACGTTTGTTGGCCTTGAAGGCCAGTTCGGCTTCGCACTGTTTCAGGAGGGATTGAGTTTTCATGCGGTATTATTTTGCTAAACCGCGGTATCGTATGCTCCGTCAGCAACCTTGTAGTTGCAGGAAGAGCAGGTCCATATCCCGATAACAATGCGCTTGAACTTCAAAGAGCCGCAGTTCGGGCACGCCCTTTTAGCTTTTAACTGCCGATAGACTCTGGAGTATCTCTTGCGGAGAGTTGCTCCGTATTTCTGCCCAAGACCCTTCAGGCTCCCTTTAGCCCGTATATCCTGTCGCCTCCTTCAGTAACTTCCTTATTTCTTCACCTTTCATTCTAGAGGTATCTGCACCATTAAGCATCTGGTCAAAGTTGAACGTTCCAGGCTCTCCCTTTTGGCCTGCACATATGTTGCCATTCGAATCCGTCGTCAGGGTCAGCCTAGCATCCATTATAGCCTCTTCCTCGTCCGTAGGATCAACTACTATTGAATCTCCTATCTTAGCCATTGTAACCGAAACTGGTATCGTGCTCAATGGCAATGATTCCTTCACATTAGTCTGCTTAAGCTTCCCGTCGACCATTTCGTACTTGGTGTATTTTGCCGAGAGCAAGGCGGCAACGACTGCATAGGAAGTCGTATCAAAGAGGTTTCCATCGATGTTTAGGATGCTCACATCTGCAAAGACGGCATAGACTTTCTCGCCCTGCTTGATGACGAGTTTTGAAACGTCGATCATCTGCGACTCTCTGATCCCTCTATCTACAACTCTTGCTAGCTCTATCGCGCTTTCATCTGGAGGTCCTGGTTCTGCATACGGAGAAGCCAATGGAAGCACTTCAGCGTTGACAATAAGCAGCCCTTGATCTGGGGTGTCTGGGAACGGGGTGCCAGTCTCGACCTTTACGCCCGCTATGAGTTGCGTATTTCCTATGGTGACCCTTGCGGAGCCGCTAGCCTTTGGTATGACGCCAGTTTCTATAGTTATTGGCCTATAGTCTAAAAGACCCCTTCCGTCCAGCCTCTTTCCCTGCGAAAGAAGCTCGATCATCTGTTTCCTTCTTAGCTGCCCTACAACCAGAGATTTCTTTACTGCTGACATTTACTCGCTCTCCTCCATGCTCGGCTCTCCTTGGCCGAAATACTTCTTCATGAGAGCTTCCTTTTGCGATTGATAGACTCTCTTGCAACCGTCAACTGCAAACGAGAAGGCTTGCCTGAACTGCTCCCTTGACAAGTTACCATCAACCTGGAACAGAGTTAGCTGCTCGAAGTTTGGCATGATTGCCACGGGCATGTCTGCGGAGCCTTCCTTGTCCTCGACATCGTCGAGATCAAGAACTACTTGCTCACCAATCTTACCTGCAGCACAGGCACTGACGAGGTCCTTCATGTTTATACCCGCATCGGCAAGCGCTACAGAAGCTGCTGCAATGCCTGCGCACCTTGAGCCTCCATCGGATTGGAGGATTTCTAAGAAGACATCTATTGCAGTCCTTGGATAGTCATATAGCATCACTGCAGGCTCTAACGCTTCTCTGATCACTTTGGAGATTTCGATTTCTCTTCTTGAAGGTGCTGGGTTCTTCCTTGTATCGGTTGAGAATGGTGACATATGATATCTGCATCGCAGGACCGCTCTGTCTGGCCGAGCCATATGCTTTGGATGAACCTCCTTCGGGCCATAAACTGCAGCCATGATCTTGTTCTTGCCGAATTCTATGTAAGCTGAGCCATTGGCATTCTTGAGAATTCCGACCTCTATCTTTACAGACCTTAATTCATCTATTCTCCTTCCATCATGCCTCAAGCCCTGCTCGTTTAACAGAACTGTTGTCATGCTGGCGCACCTACCTGTCCAAACAGTGCTTGAACCTTCTGGGTAAGGTCTGCAGTGTGAGCCTCTCCCTCAACGAGTTTAATGCCTTTCAGGCACATCAGCACTCCCTCTGGAGAGCCGTTCACCACAATGACTCCGTTCTGCCCAATCGTCAATCTGCAGTTCGTTGCCATTTCGATTGTTCTTATCATTGATCCTCTTTTTCCTATCAGCCGTGGCACCTTGGTGGGAGTTATCTTAACTATTTCCCCTCCTGAAATCTTACCCAATCCAGGGCCTGAGAGGCCCAGCAGAGGATCCCTTGTCCTGTCGAATGCAAATATCCTTGCAACAAGCATGTCGCCTACGGCGAATTCGCTGGTCAGGGAATACTCGGCAGGCGAATAGTCCCTCCCAAAGACACTTTGAGCAGGCAGGAAGGCGAAGAAGCATGAGTTTATGTCGACTTCCCATGCGAATGCAGAATAGTCAACGACCTTCCCTACTACTTGGTCATCGACTCTGGGGATGTATGGCCCTGAAAGGGGTATCACTCTTACTCCTTCGTGGCCGACTTCTGCCATTCCCACTCTCGTACTGTAGTATTTGTCCCCTACACGGAGAACGTTTGCCACGTCACGATAGTTGCCTTCCGCAATTACTTCGCCCGGGATTACATATTTTCTTCTTATTTCTGGCATATTATTCACTTAACCTCAATAGCTTGGGCGGCACCCTTTGTAGCTGATCCTAGTCTTTCAAGGAGAGCTGTTCTGACGCCCGCAGGTATTTCGATTATGGTAGTTAATGAACCGTCCGCTCCCCACTGCTGGTTTTGTAGCTCTCCAAAGCTCTTCAATGCACCTATAGATTGAGGGGCAAACTGCGGAGGGACAACTATTTTCAGCCTTACCTTTTCCGATTTTAGCGGAAGAATAACCCTCAACGCCTCAATAACCTTCTTTGTCTGCTCTGCGGCATCTTTGAAAGGATCGACTTGAACTCTTGCCTCCTGCATGGCTTGCTCAATTCTCAAAACTGGATGCGGCATTCCCGTCCTCGGATCAGCGAAATTCCTTGCAATTGTACTTATGATCTGCTTTCTTTTATCCTCGACCATCTTCCTCCTCTGATCGGTAGTGAGTTGGAGCTCTCCTCCTTTGAGTATGGCCTCCGCGACTTTCATTACGTCGGTAGTCTTGAACGCCTTTTGGAGCTTCTCTCCAGATACCCTCAGAGCCTTGCCTGAGTCGGAGTAAATTTCATCGACAGCCAAAACCTGTGATATCTCTACATTCCTTCCAAGTTTGTAATTTAACGCTGTTTCAGGGTTTACCAAAATCTCGAAATGTTCACCTGCAACAGACAAACGTACCGTGGTGAACTTGCTGGACATATTATGTTCCTCATCTCCATATCGAAATCCCTTACGGATCTGGGCTATAAAAAGAAATTGTATTATTATTTCAGTGTATGCCTTAGCAAGAAAATACATGAAGGGGCACAAACAGAGCTGGAATTGCCTTTAGTGGTACAGTCAGTTTTTATTCAGTAGTTTAGGCTCAATCCTATTGTTGTGGCTTTTCGGCCTTCTTTCCTCTCTTCCTTACCATCAGGACTATCCAGCCTAGCCATCCCACTACAACTACTGCTGCAAGACCTATCAGCAGAGGATTGGAAAGTCCTATTCCTGAAGGAGATGCAATTTTGAGGCTGGCCCAAGTCCCTGTATTGGGGTTTCTGGCGTCCGTGGTCTTCGGGAATACGTCTGAGACTTTACCTCCGTCAAATATGACGAACCTTACCGCTGCAGTACTTCCAGCGCCCAATGCCATATCATCTGGGTCACCAGAATTGAACGGGTGTCTCAATTCAAAGTTATTGAAATCACCTATACGTGTTACTGCACCTTCTCCATCAATGTTGCGGTCTGCAGAGAACTGATCCCGCCCCAAGTTGTGAGAATCGTCAAAGCTTCGTGGAGGTGCTAGGCCTATGAGATCGTCGCCCTGCCCATAAGGTTTGGCATCATCTGGTGTATGAAAATCGATAACGACTTGGTCGAACTGCCCTATTATGTCTCCAAGGTTCGTATCCCTGATCTTAAGCGCAATGTACAGGTTCTTTGCATCATTCATTACGTATATTGTGGATTCTCCATACTTGGAAATGAAAGTAACCTTGTAAGCCGAAGCCCATTCGTTGTCATCAATCTTTCCATCTATGGTTGGCTCTTGCGAAGCCCATGCGGAGAAGACTGTTCTTTCTTGGGCAAACGCTATTGGGAGATGGGTTGTGCCTAATGCCAGCACGATAAGAAGCCCCAATGCCAAACCTGTGCTCTTGGCAGCGCTATTGAGGGTCAAAGCATCAAATTCCGCCTGATACTTACTCATTAACGTTTCCGTTAGAATTATCCTAGATGTCTGGCAACTCGCCGTGTTTTTGAATATACGGTATCAAACCACCCTCTTGGAGTATCTTTGTCATAATCTCTGGTAGAGGAGGGAAGTTCAATTCTGTCTTCTTAGTAAGGTTTCGAACCTTACCTGCACCAAGATCAACTTCCAGCATATCCTCTTCGGAAATCCGGTCAGTGTCGGCAATTATGACTGGCAGACCTATATTGACACAGTTCCTGTAAAATATCCTCGCAAACGACTTTGCAATCACAGCCTCTACCCCAGCCATCTTGATTATAGTTGGCGCATGCTCCCTGCTCGATCCCAAGCCAAAGTTCCTTCCTCCGACTACGAAATCGCCAATCTTGACATTTGGAGCAAAGTCAGCCCTTGCATCCTCAAGCACGTGTTTTGAAAGCTCTGGAAGGTTAGAACGTAAATGGAAAAATCTACCCGGCGCTATGTGATCTGTGCTGATGCCGTCTCCGAACTTCCAAGCCCTGCCTACCATTTTACAGAACCTCTGCTGGATGCGTGATTACACCCTTCAATGCTGTAGCAGCGGCCATGGCAGGGGAGCCGAGGTAAGTGAAAGCCTTCGGGTTGCCCATCCTGCCTTGGAAGTTCCTGTTCGTAGTTGAAAATACTCGCTCCCCGTCTGCAGGCACTCCTCCGAGAGCGCCGAAACACATTCCACATCCAGAAGGAGTTATGATCGCGCCTGACTCCAGCAGCGTATGGACCGTCCCGTCTTTTACAGCTTCCATGTACACCTTGTTCGACGCAGGAGTTACTACCAGTCTGACACCATGAGCGACTTTCTTGCCCTTGATGATCGATGCGACTATTCTGATGTCTTCTAATCTGGCATTTGTGCAGCTTCCGACAAATACTTGGTCGATTTTGACCTCTCCAATCTCCTCTATTGGTTTGACATTGTCGACTGCATGAGGAAGGGCCACTTGAGGAGAAAGTTTCGCAGCATCTATCTCGAATGTCTTTTCGTACTGCGCGTCAGCATCAGCATAAAGCTCGGAAAAGTCATCTTCTCTCTCCATCAGTTTGAGATACGCTTCAGTTTTAGAATCTGAAGCTATAAGCCCGACCTTGGCGCCCGCTTCCACGGACATGTTAGGGAGGACGAAACGCTCGGACATCTCCATCTTTTCAATTGAGCTTCCTTCAAACTGCATTGCCTTGTAAGTTGCGCCCTCTGCGCCCAGCATCCCGATCAGATGCAGGATTATATCCTTCGAGTAAACTCCTTTAGGCAGTTTACCATCTATAACAAAGCGGAAGGTTTCAGGCACTCTAAGCCAAGTCTTTCCGAAGGTCATTGCCACGGAAACGTCTGTTGCGCCCATTCCCGTTGCGAAAGATGCTAACGCACCTGCCATTACTGTGTGAGAGTCTGTACCAACTATGATGCTGCCGGGAGCGGCATATTTTTCAGCTATAACTTGATGGCATATTCCAGTTCCAGCCTCTTCAAATATGCAACCGCTACTCTTTGCAAAATCTCTTAACACTCCATGGTCGTTTGATACTTCTAATCTTGGACTGGGGACAGCATGATCTATGAAGATGATGACTCTCTCT